>NZ_JBEPSG010000009.1:0-139708 GCF_040548715.1 Stenotrophomonas sp. 2694 | reverse complement strand
CGGTGTGGGCTTGCAGGACCGTTGGCGCCATGGATGGCGCCATCGAGCCCCCATGGATGGGTTTACGGCGTGTCCTGCAAGCCCACACCGCCCCGCCAAACCGAACAGCCCAACCGCCGCTCTTGATCTTGACGTTGCAGTTGCCGTTGCAGTTGCCGTTGCCGTTGCTGTTGCTTGCAGCGGGTCCCGGGCCGCAGGCCCGGGCGGAAAACCTCACCGGTCGTCGCGCAGTTCGCCACCGGGCAGGAACACCCACGTGCGCGTGACCTGCAGGATGTCGATCTGGTCTTCGCTGTCGGGCAACGGCGGGAACGGTTGTGCCAGCTGGATCACCCGCAGCGCGGCCTCGTCCAGCAGCGGCGTGCCGCTGGACTTCAACACCCGGCTGCTTTCCACGCTGCCGTCGCGGCGTACCCCCACGCTGATCACCACCTGTCCCCCCAGCCGGCGCTGCCGCGCTTCGTCGGGGTAGTTCAGGTTGCCGACCTGCTCGGCGCGGTCCACCCACGCACGCAGGTAATTGGCGTAGGCGTATTCACGCGTGCTGGCCGAAACGAATTTCCGGTTCGGGCGCTTGGCGTACTGCGCCGAACGCAGGTGCACTTCCGCCGCCAGCCGCGCCATTTCAGCATCGCGCTGTTCGCGCGCGGTCATCGGTGCATCCGGTGTTGGTTGCAGCGGGGTAGGGCGCGACTGCGCCACGGCCACGGTGTCCTGGCCATTGCGGCTGCTGACCACCCGCGCCTGCGGCGGCGGTACCGGTGCTGCCGACTGCTGCTGCTGGGGTACCGGACTGATGCCGGCCTGGGCCTGCGGCACGATGCCGGCCTGGTTGTCGCGGGGGCGCAGCGCACGATCGTGTTCGCCACCGCCTTCCTGGCTGGCGGCGGCCAGAAAATCGGCCTGCTTCGGGGTCAGCGCGGTGCGGGTCTGGCTGAAAATCACTTCCAGGGTCGGCACCAGGGGCGCGTCGCCTTTCACGGCAAAGCCGACCCCGAGGATCAGCAGGGCGTGCACCAGCACCGACAGGGCGATGGTGGCGCCCAGCCGCTGCGCTTCACGCGGCGGCGGGGCGAGGACGGCAGGTGCGGCATCCATCAGCGCAGATCGGCCTCGATCGCGTCGAACAGGGTCCCGGCGATGTTCAGGCCGTACTGCGCGTCCAGCTCGCGCACGCAGGTCGGGCTGGTCACGTTGACCTCGGTCAGGTAGTCGCCGATGACGTCCAGGCCGACGAAACGCATGCCGCGACGCTTCATTTCCGGGCCGACCTGGGCGGCGATCCAGCGGTCGCGTTCGCTCAGCGGACGGCCTTCGCCACGGCCACCGGCGGCCAGGTTGCCGCGGAACTCATCGCCCTGCGGAATGCGCGCCAGGCAGTAATCGACCGGCTCGCCATCGACCAGCAGGATGCGCTTGTCGCCGGCAGTGATGTCGGGAATGAACTTCTGGGCCAGGGCGAGCTTGCGGCCACCGTCGGTCAGCGTTTCCAGGATCACGTTCAGGTTGGGGTCGCCCTGCCCGCTGCGGAAGATCGAGCGTCCGCCCATGCCATCCAGCGGCTTCAGTACCGCCTGGCCGTGTTCCAGCGCGAAGGCCTTCAGTGCCTTGGCGTCGCGGCTGACCAGGGTCGGTGGGCAGCACTGCGGGAACAGCAGCGCGGCCAGCTTCTCGTTGTAGTCGCGCAGGCCCTGCGGGTTGTTGACCACGCATGCACCGGCGGCGGCAGCGACATCCAGCACCTGGGTGTCGTAGACATACTCGGCGTCGACCGGCGGGTCCTTGCGCATCAGCACGATCTGGCCGGGACCGAATTCGGTCCGCCTGAATGCGCCCAGCTCGTACCAGCCGGCCGGGTCGTCGCGCACCTGCAGGGGGGCGGTCCAGGCCACGGCCACCCCGCCTTCCAGCGCCAGCCCGCCCGGGCGCACGTAGTGCAGGGCATGGCCGCGGCGCTGGGCTTCCAGCAGCATGGCGAAGGTGGTGTCCTTGGCGATCTTGATGTGGGCGATGGGGTCCATCACCACGATGACGTTCAACGGCATGGGTGCACCTGTCAGGCAAGGCGTTGATGGTAGCGGCAACGCCGGCCGTGCGCCTCCCCGGCGATGTGCAACGCAGCGTCCCTTGCCGGGCTGCGCAGTGATTGCCAATCCGGTCACGTTCAGCCCGGCGCCACGCCCCGCGCCACGGACCGCCCTTGAAGCGGGCGCGGGAAGTGCGATATAGATACGCTTTCGCAGCGGCTCCCGCCAAAGATTGGGCCGTGCGCTTGGGGAATGGCAATGACTGAAAACACGACTGCGGGCGGGGAGCTCGCAGGACTCCGGGTGATGGTCATCGATGACTCGAAGACCATCCGCAGGACTGCGGAAACACTGCTGAAGCGCGAAGGCTGCGAAGTAGTGACCGCGACGGACGGTTTCGAGGCCCTGGCCAAGATTGCCGACCAGCAGCCGCAGATCATCTTCGTCGACATCATGATGCCGCGCCTGGATGGCTACCAGACCTGCGCACTGATCAAGGGAAACCAGCTGTTCAAGGCGACCCCGGTGATCATGCTGTCGTCCAAGGATGGTCTGTTCGACAAGGCGCGGGGGCGCATCGTCGGCTCGGAGCAATACCTGACCAAGCCATTCACGCGCGAAGAACTGCTGGGTGCCATCCGCACGTACGTCAACGCCTGACCAGGGGGGAAAGGCACAATGGCTCGTATCGTCCTGATCGAGGATTCACCGACCGACCGCGCGGTGT
Source organism: Stenotrophomonas sp. 2694 (assembly GCF_040548715.1). Classification (NCBI taxonomy): domain Bacteria; kingdom Pseudomonadati; phylum Pseudomonadota; class Gammaproteobacteria; order Lysobacterales; family Lysobacteraceae; genus Stenotrophomonas; species Stenotrophomonas sp. 2694. The sequence continues at coordinate 136,954 of NZ_JBEPSG010000009.1, read as the reverse complement.
TCACCCAATGGCTGCGCCGTGCCGGCCATGAGGTGCTGGAAGCGGACAATGCCGAAGATGGCCTGCAGCTGGTCCGCGACCAGGTGCCGCAGCTGGTCCTGATGGACGTGGTGCTGCCGGGCATGAGCGGTTTCCAGGCGACCCGGGCGATGGCCCGCGACGCAGCGATCAAGCACATCCCGGTCATCATCGTCAGCACCAAGGCGATGGAAACCGACAAGGCCTGGGGGCTGCGCCAGGGCGCCGCCGATTACATCGTCAAGCCGCCGCGCGAGGAAGAACTCATCGCCCGGATCAACGAGCTGGTGGCCTGATGCGCTCGCCCTTCGACATTCTTGAAGCCTACGAACGGCGCAGCCTGGCCCACGCGGTGCAGCTGCCCGGGCGGCAGTTCGCCCAGGACCTGTGGCGTGGCGTCGGTTTCCGTGTTGGCCAGCGTCGGCTGGTGTCCGATTTCCGCGAGGTGGTGGAGATCGTGCCGATGCCGCCGGTGACCCCGGTGCCATGCGCGCAGCCGTGGCTGCTGGGCGTGGGCAACCTGCGCGGCAACCTGTTCCCGGTGGTCGACCTGAAGTACTTCCTGGAAGGGGCGCGCACTGTCCAGCAGGAAGGCCAGCGCGTGCTGATCATGCGCCAGGCCGGTGGCGACGTCGCCCTGACCATCGATGAACTGTTCGGCCAGCGCAGCTTCGAGCTGACCCAGCAGATCGAGGCCGGTTCACTGGCCGAGGGACGCTACGGCCACTTCGTCGATCGCGCTTTCCATGCCGATGGCAACGATTGGGGCGTGTTCTCGCTCTCGCTGCTGTCGCGTACCCCTGAATTCCGGCAAGCCGCGGCCTGAGGCCGGGCATCGCCCCCTGCATTGAAAATCGAGGTTGAACGATGAGTACTGCTTCGGATGCCACCAAGTCCGGCAAGCTGCGGCTGGGCGGCAGCAACCTCTGGCTGGCGCTGCTGGCCCTGTCGATGATCCTGTTCGGTGTGAACACCGGCGTGTCCACCTGGCAGGGCAGCCGCCTGGCCGATGCCGGTTCCAAGGCCGCGGACCTGCAGGTGCTGTCGCAGCAGCTGGCCAACCAGGGCCGTGACGCGGTCGGCGGCAACGCGCAGGCCTTCACCGCCTTCAAGGCCACCCGCAACGCGATCGAGCAGAACGTGTCGACCCTGCAGGGCCGCTACGGCAACGAGCCGGGCGTCTCCCGGGCGATCTCGACCCTGGCCGACACCTGGGCGCCGCTGGGCAAGCAGGCTGGCCAGCTGGTGGCCAGTGAACCGGCAGTACTGGCCCTGGCCGGCAACGCCAACAACTTCTCCGGTGCGGTGCCGGGCCTGCAGGCCCAGTTGAACGAGCTGGTGCGTGCGATGTCCGCCTCCGGCGCGCCGTCGTCGCAGGTCTACAGTGCCCTGCAGCAGGTGGTGGTGGCCGGTTCGATGGCGCGTCGCGTGACTGAGATCCGCGCCGGCGGCACGGCTGCGGCCGCTGCCGGTGACGCGCTGGCCCGCGACATCACCGTGTTCTCGCAGGTGCTCGATGCGCTGCGCAATGGCAACGAGGACCTGGGCATCACCGCGGTGCGCGGCGCTGCCGCCGTCGCTGCGCTGGAGCAGTCGCAGCAGAAGTGGCAGGCGATGAAGCAGGACGCCGACGCGATCCTGGCCAGCTCGCGCCAGCTGTTCGCCGCGCAGTCCGCTGCCTCCGCACTGGGCCAGGGTTCGGCGAAGATGCTGACCGACAGCCGCAAGCTGTTCGAAGCCTTCTCCTCGTTCGGTTCGGTGTCCGACACCCGCCTGTTCCCGAATTTCTGGATCGGCGTGGTGTCCGGTGCGCTGTCGCTGATCGCGATCATCGGTTTCGTCTCCACCAACGTGCGCAGCCGCTCACGCGAGCAGGAACTGCGCTACCAGACCCAGGTGGAGTTCAACAGCCGCAACCAGCAGGCGATCATGCGGCTGCTCGATGAAATCTCCTCGCTCGGTGAGGGCGATCTGACCGTGAAAGCCTCGGTGACCGAGGACATGACCGGCGCGATCGCGGACGCCATCAACTACGCGGTGGATGAACTGCGACACCTGGTGACCACCATCAACGACACCTCGGCCAAGGTCGCGCTGTCGACCCAGGAAACGCAGGCCACCGCGATGCAGCTGGCCGAAGCGGCCGGCCACCAGGCCAACCAGATCACCTCGGCATCGGACCGGATCGGCGAAATCGCCGCCAGCATCGAACAGGTATCGCGCAACTCGGCCGAGTCGGCCGACGTGGCGCAGCGTTCGGTGGTGATCGCCGCCGAAGGTGCCGGCGTGGTCCGCGAGACCATCCAGGGCATGGACCAGATCCGCGACCAGATCCAGGAGACCTCCAAGCGCATCAAGCGACTGGGCGAATCTTCGCAGGAGATCGGCTCGATCGTGGAACTGATCAACGACATTTCCGAGCAGACCAACATCCTGGCATTGAACGCGGCCGTGCAGGCGGCTTCGGCCGGTGAAGCCGGTCGTGGTTTCGCGGTCGTGGCCGACGAAGTGCAGCGCCTGGCAGAACGCACCTCCGGTGCGACCCGACGTATCGAGAACCTGGTGCAGGCCATCCAGGCCGACACCAACGAAGCGGTCACCTCGATGGAACAGACCACCGCCGAAGTGGTGTCCGGTGCACGCCTGGCCGAGGACGCCGGCACCGCGCTGACCGAGATCGAGCGCGTGTCCAACGCACTCAATACCCTCATCAAGAACATCTCCATCGCCGCCCAGCAGCAGTCGTCGGCGGCGTCGGACATCACCCGCACGATGGGCGTGATCCGCCAGATCACCGGCCAGACCTCGCAGGGTGCCGGGCAGACCGCCGAGTCGATCGGCCACCTGGCGCAGCTGGCGGCCGACCTGCGTCGTTCGGTCGCCGACTTCAAGCTGCCGGCGTGACACGGGCAGGGCGGCGAGCAAGGAACCAGTCGATGAAGCATTTCCATTCCCCACGCCAGGATCCGCGCGACCGTCGCGCGGCGGCGACCGGAGCGCATCCATGAGCAGCCTGCGCGATGCGATGAGCCACGCAGCCCTGGGCTGGGTCAAGCCCGAGCTGGACGAGACCCTGCGCCTGGTGCGCAACGAGGTCGAGTACTTCGCCGAAGATCCGGCCGACAGCAGCCGCATGCGCATCTGCGCCGGCTACCTGCACCAGGTGCAGGGCACGCTGCGCATGGTCGAACTGTATGCACCGGCGATGGTGGCCGAGGAGCTGGAACAGCTCGCCATCGCCGTCGGCAAGGGCGAGGTCGCCGAGCGCGACGAGGCCTGTGCCACCCTGATGCGCGGCAGCGTGCTGCTGCCCGATTACCTGGAGCGCCTGCAGAACGGACACCGTGACATCCCGATCGTGCTGCAGCCGCTGCTCAACGAGATCCGCGCCGCCCGTGGCGAAGCGCTGATCAACGACAGCGTGCTGTTCGCGTTCGCGCCCGATTCGGTGACCGCCACCGAAGCGGAACTGGACCATGCACGCGGCAGCCTCAGCGGCCGCAACCGCGAGCTGCTGGACACCGTTGGCAACGCGGTCAAGGAAGAACTGCTGCAGGTCAAGGACGCGCTGGACCTGCACCTGCGTACCGACGGTTCGCCGCAGCAGCTGCAGGAGCAGGTGACCAAGCTGGGTTCGGTGGCCGATACGCTGGGCATGCTCGGCCTGGGCGCTGCGCGGGGCGTGGTCGTGCAGCAGCGCGACGCGCTGCGCGGGGTTGTCGAGGGCCGCCAGCAGATCGACGAAGACATGCTGCTGGATATCGCCGGTGCGCTGCTCTATGTCGATGCATCGCTGGATGACCAGGTCGCACACCTCGGTGCCAGTGGCAGTGGCCAGGATGATCCGAGCGCGGTGGAGAACCGGCGCACGGTGGAAGTGCTGGCGCACGAGGCGATCGCCAATTTCGCCGCCGCCCGCGAACATTTCGTCGCTTTCATCGAAACCAGCTGGAACCACGCCGAACTGCAGGACGTGCCACGCCTGCTCGGCGATGTCTCCGGCGCATTGCGCATGCTCGACCTGGGCACCGCGGCAGACTATCTGCGTGGCGTGCAGCAGTACATCGAAGCCGAACTGATCGGTCGTCAGCGGGTGCCCAGTGGTCGCCAGCTGGACACTCTGGCCGACGCCATGGCCAGCCTGGAGTACTACCTGGAAGCCCTGCGTGACCGCCGTCCGGGTCGCGAGGACATCCTCGACATCACCCGCAGCAGCCTGGAAGCGCTGCGCTACTGGCCGCTGCCCGAGCGCGGCGTGGTCGCTGCCGAAGACGTGCAGCCGGTCATGCGCGAAGCTGTGGTCGTGCCAGCCGAGCCGCTGCAGATCGAACCGCTGGATATCGACGTGCAGGCCTCCGCGCCGGCACCGGGTGGCGTGCCGGTGCCGCTGCCCGATTTCACCTTCGACCCGCTGCCGGAGGCTACGCCCGCCGACAACGGCCTGATGTTCGGATCGCTGGGTACGCCAGCGTTGTCGGCCGAACCGCACGGCACCCCGCCGCCCCTGTTGTTCGCTGCCTCCAGCGCCCCCGCGCCGGAAGTGCCGCAGTGGGAACTGGGTGGATTCGACGCGCCGGCAGGGAGTGCTGCCGAACGCCGCGACGAGCGTGCGCCGACGTTCGACAGCTTCGATCCGGTCAGTTTCGACCCTGTGTCAGCCGAACAGTCCGACGCTGCTGCCTGGACGTTGTCCGCGATTCCGGTGCCGGAAGAGGGCGACACGCAGGCAAGCGCCGTAGACGGCAATGATGACGCCTTCCTGGCGACGTCGTTGGACGAGGCGTCGTCTGCCGCGTCGCTGGACGTGGTCATTTCGCCGGCCTTCGATCCGGTTGCCGCCGAGCAGGACGGCCAGACGTCGCTGAGCGACGATGTGGTGTTCCGTTTCGACAGCAGCCTGCTGCACAACGCCGATGACGTGTTGTCGCTGGAGGCAATGGAAACGTTGTCGTTGGACGACGAGCAGGCCTCGCCTGCGACGCTGGAGTTCATTGACGCAGGTGCGGTGGCGCAGGCCGACGATGGCCTGGCCATCACCGAACGGCTCGACTCCACCGTTGACGGCGACGCCGCGATCGATGCCGCAGTCTACGTCGCACCGGCCGTTGATCTGCCCGCATCCGAAGACCTGCCGGCAGTGCCTGCTGCGCCGACCGTGGCACTGGTCGATGTGGATACCATCGCGCCGATCGACTTCAGCGAAGCCGATGCGCAGTTCTTCGCAGAGCTGAATGCCGCTGCCGCCGGCTTCAATCCCCAGGCCATGCCGGCCGCCGTCGTGCCGACCGAAACCGTGCCGCCGGTCGTGGCCGAGGGCGGGTTCGATGCGGGTTTCGACGACGATGCCGAGAACATCGACCAGGACATCCGCGAGGTGTTCCTGGAAGAATTCGACGACGAGCTGGGCAATCTCGGCACGCTGCTGCCGGCATGGCGCATGCAACCGGACAACATGGACCGGCTGCGGCCGATCCGCCGCATTTTCCACACACTGAAGGGCAGTGGCCGCCTGGTCGGCGCACGTACCCTGGGTGAGTTCGCGTGGAAGATCGAGGGCATGCTCAACCGCGTGCTCGATGGCACCCGTGCCCCCACGCCGGCGGTACTGGCGATGGTCGATCACGCATACACGGCACTGCCGCAGTTGAACGCGGCACTGCGCGATGGCCAGCGGGTCAGCGTCGACCTGCAGGCGATGCAGGCCATCGCCGATCGCGTGGGTGCAGGCGAAGAAACGTTCTACGTTGCGCTGCCGGGCGCCACCGCGCCGACGGCCGAGGCGCCGACCGATGCTGCCGCGCCGCTGGACAGCGCCGTGCCGGATGTCGATGCCCCCGCACAGAGCGCTGTCGAAGCGCCGGGTACCCCGGCCAACATCGACAGCGTGCTGCGTGAGATCCTGGAGGCCGAGGTGGAACTCCACCAGGCCACGCTGCAGGGCTGGTTGCGCTCGGCGCAGCAGGCGCCACAGCCGGTCAGCGATGCGTTGCTGCGCGCGGTGCACACCATGAACGGTGCCTTCGCGATGACCGAGGTGCCGGAAATCACCGCTGTCACTGGCGGCGCCGAGTCGTACATCAAGCGCGCGCTGGCCGCCGAGGTGGTGCCGGGTGATGACGCCGTGGCGGCCCTGGACGAGACCGCGCAGGCGATCAACGCGACCATGGACGCGCTGCAGGCCGAGCAGCCGCGGATTGCGCCGCAGGCTGAACTGGCGCAGCGCCTGCAGGCGCTGGCCGGCGAGCTGCCGGAAGCACGCTGGCCGATGGCCGGGCTGGACGTCGAGGATGAAGACGAAGACCCGCTGCTTCCGCTGGTCGCAGAAGCGGATGCCGCCGACGCCGACATGGTCGAGCCGGTGCATGCGGTGGAGATCGAGCCGGAGGTCGAACGCGACACCGGTGCCGAGGTGCTGGAGGCGCTGCAGGTCAGCGAGGACGCGTTGAGCGATGCGGGCCTGGAGTCCGCCGAATTGACCGGCAGCGATGATCTGTCGCGCTACTTCGATGCAGGGTGGCCGTCGATGCCGGACGGCCCGGCGCCGGAGTCGACGCTGGAAGTGGCTGCTTCCACGCTCGTTGCCACGGAAATTGAAGCTGGACAGGCGGTGGCGACATCGGAAGACACCGCATTGGAAGACACCGCGCTGACTGCGGCGGATGATCTGTCGCCGTATCTGGATGCCAGTGCGCTGCCGGTTGACGACCGCGATCCGGATGTCCTGGATGTCGCAAACGACCTGAATACGCCGCTGCCATCCACACCTGAAACGGCGGTGGATGAAGACGCTGCTGCGCTGCCGCTCGACAGCGAGCTGTCCAGCCTGCAGGATGAAATGGCTGTGCCGGGCTTCGCAGACCCGGTCACGCTGGAAGCCGCGCTCGAGGCCGGCCTGCACGTGATCGACGAGGAGCAGGGCCAGGACGAAGACGGGCAATGGCCCGTGCTCGGCCTGCAGGCCAGCGAACTCGCGCCTGGCGAGGCGGAAGCCTTTGCCGAGGATGCGGACGTCGGCGGGGAGGCGGCGGTCGGTGAAGGAGAGAGCACCGACCAGCCGTCCCCGGCGACGGTGGAAGACGTCGGGGCCGCGGAGACGGCGCAGGACGCCATTTCGCCCTCGCGTTTCTTCGAGCTGGAAGATGCTCCGGGCCAGGCTGCCGCGGCGGACAGCGGCATGAACGTGGTGCCGGTTGCGGCAGAGGCTGCGGCGGTCGAGGTCGAACCTGTCGCCTTCGACAGCGTCGATGCGGTGGTACCGGCGGATGCGCCCCTGCCCGAAGCCCAGACCGAAGAAGCCCAGACCGACTCCGAATCCGAAGACAGCGCCGACCTGCTCGACTTCAGCATCTATGATCGCGAGCTGGTCGACATCTTCGTCGAGGAAGGCAAGGACCTGCTGGATCATTGCGATGGGCTGATCAGCGAGCTGCGCGAAGCGCCGCAGGATCGCGAAGCCCTGGCCGGCCTGCAGCGCGATCTGCATACGCTCAAGGGCGGCGCGCGCATGGCGGGCATCAATGCCATCGGTGATCTCGGCCACAGCATCGAATCGCTGCTGGAGGCTGTCGCTGGCGGGCGCACCGAGATCGAACGTCGTGATGTGCAGTTGCTGGAACGCGGTTTCGACCGTCTGCACCAGCTGCTGACCCGTACCGGCGAACATCGCATCGTCGAGCCGGCACAGGATCTGCTCGACGCCTTTGAAGCACGCACCACCACCGACATCACTGCCGCTGTCAGCGCAGCTGCAGCCAGTGCTGTCGTCGTGGCGGAGCAGGCCCCGCAGGCGGCTCCGGCCGTGGTCGATGCCCCGTTGTCGGCACCGTTGCCGGTGGAAGGTTCCAGCGAGGAAGACCCGCTGGCCCGTCCGCAGCAGGAACAGGTGCGTGTGCGCGCCGACCTGCTCGACCGCCTGGTCAACCACGCCGGTGAAGTGGCGATCTATCGTTCGCGCCTGGAACAGCAGCTCGGCGCCTTCCGTGGCGCGATGGGCGAACTGGAACGCACCAATGCGCGTCTGCGCGACCAGCTGCGTCGCCTGGACCTGGAAACCGAAGCGCAGATCGTGGCCCGCTACCAGCGCGAGCAGGACCAGGCCGACCAGAAGTTCGATCCACTGGAACTGGACCGTTTCTCCACCCTGCAGCAGCTCAGCCGCGCGCTGAACGAGTCGGCCGCCGATCTGGGTGGCCTGCAGGGCGTGCTGGATGATCTGTCGCGCCAGTACGATTCGCTCCTGCAGCAGCAGTCGCGTGTCAGTTCGGAACTGCAGGATGGCCTGATGCGCGCGCGCATGGTGCCGTTCGACGGCCTGGTGCCGCGCCTGCGCCGTGTGGTCCGCCAGGCCGGCATGGATACCGGCAAGCAGGTTCACCTGACCCTGGAAGGCACCCACGGCGAACTCGACCGCAACGTGCTCGATCGCATGGTCGCGCCGCTGGAGCACATGCTGCGCAACTCGGTTGCCCATGGCCTGGAAGCGCCGGAACAACGTCGTGCCGCCGGCAAGCCGGAAGAAGGCGAAATCGCCATCCGCCTGCACCGCGAGGGCTCGGAAATCGTACTGGACGTGGCCGATGATGGCGCTGGCCTGGATCGTGAAGCGATCCGCCGTCGCGCCATCGACCGCGGCCTGCTGCCTGCCGATGCACAGCCGAGCGAACAGGAACTGGACAACCTGATCTTCGCGTCGGGCTTCTCCACCGCCGACCAGGTCAGCCAGCTGGCGGGCCGTGGCGTCGGCATGGACGTGGTCGGCAACGAAGTGCGCCAGCTCGGCGGCTCGGTCGACATCCAGTCGGTGCGTGGCCAGGGCGTGCGTTTCACCCTGCGCCTGCCGCAGACGCTGGCGGTCACCCAGGCGGTGTTCGTGCAGATCGGCGAAACCACCTTCGCGGTGCCGGTCGCCTCGGTCAGTGGTATTGGCCGGCTGTCGCACGAGCGCTTCGAAGCAGCCGACAGCAGCTACCGGTACGGTGGCGAAGACTATCCGCTGTACGACCTCGGCAGTCTGGTCGGCCAGGCCCCGGCACGCGCTGACGGCCAGGCCCAGGTGCCGCTGCTGCTGGTCCGCGCCGGCGACCTGCGCGCCGCCGTTGCGATCGATCAGGTGCTGGGCAACCGCGAAGTCGTGGTCAAGCCGGTGGGCCTGCAGATCGCCTCGGTGCCGGGCATCTACGGCGCCACCATCACCGGCGATGGCCGCGTCGTGGTGATCCTGGACGTGGCCCCGCTGGTGCGTCGTTTCCTGGCCAACCCGACCGCGCCGGTGCTGGTCAACGCACCCCGCCAGGAACGGCAGGTGCCGTTGGTGATGGTGGTGGACGATTCGCTGACCATGCGCAAGGTCACCGGCCGCATCCTGGAGCGTCACAACTTCGAGGTGAGCGTCGCCCGCGATGGCGTCGAAGCCTTGGAACAGCTGGAAGAGCGCGTGCCGGACCTGATGCTGCTGGACATCGAAATGCCGCGGATGGACGGCTACGAGCTGGCCACCGCGATGCGTGCTGACCCGCGCTACAAGGACGTGCCGATCGTGATGATCACCTCGCGCAGCGGCGACAAGCATCGCCAGCGCGCCTTCGAAATCGGTGTGCAGCGCTACCTGGGCAAGCCGTACCAGGAGCTGGACCTGATGCGTAACGTGTACGACTTGCTGGGGATTGCCCGTGTCCGTGAGTGACCTCGATCCGGTTCCGGCCGTAGCCCTGCTGGCCCGCCCGGGTGCGGCGCGTGAGCGCCTGCGCGAGGCGTTGGCCCATGCCGACGTGCAGATCGTGCTGGAAGACGATCCCATGACGCTGGAACCGCAGGCGCTGCATGATGCGCGCCCGCAGTTCGTGGTGATCGCGCTGGAAGCGGCCATTGAAGACGCGCTGGAGCGCCTGGAACCGGCGCTGTCGGCGCCCGGCTTGACCCTGGTGTTCGATGAGGCTGAACTGGCCGCGCGTCGCGATGGTTGGGAAGCGCAGCGCTGGGGCCGTCACCTTGCCGCCAAGCTGCACGGCCACCAGCAGGTGCTGCCGCCCGGCGCCGAGGACGAACCGGCATTGCAGCTGGAGCCGGGCCTGCCGTCGACGCCGCCGGTGCCGAAGGAAACCGCGCTGCAGACGCACCTGGAACAGGCCCGTTCGTGGGCCGACGACGTGCCGGCTGATGGCCTCTATTCGCCGCCGGCACACCTGCACGAGCCCGTCGCGCTGGAGCAGGCGCTGGCTGCGCTGCAGCCGGTGCTGCCGGAAACGGCAGGGCCTGTGCAAGCCGCGCCGGAACCGCCGCCGGTACCGGCAGCTGCGCCGTCGGTATTCACCGACCACACGGCCTGGTCGCTGGTTGACGAGGCCAGCGACGCGCCGGCAGTTGCATCGGCTGCCACCTCGACCGAATCGGCGGAACCTGCATTCGATACCGGACATCTTTCACTGGTCGACCTGGACGCTACCGCGCCTGCAGGCAGTCGCTCCGGCGCGCTGCTGGTACTGGCCGGTATCGGCGGTCCCGATGCATTGCGTCGCCTGCTCGCTGCACTGCCCAGCGGGCTGGCCGTGCCGGTGCTGGTGCACATGCGCCTGGACGGCGGCCGCTACGGCAACCTGGTCAAGCAGATGGCGCGCGTATCGCCGCTGCCGGTGCAGCTGGCCGAAGCCGGCCAGCGCGCCACCGCTGGCGAAGTGCACGTGCTGGCCGATGACATCGGCGTGCACGCTGCTGCCGATGGCCTGTATTTCCAGAGCGAAGCGCAGGGCATCTCGATTGCCGCGTTGTCGGCCGAGCACAGCGCGCTGGTGCTGCTCAGCGGTGCCGATCTGGCCCATGTGGGCCCGGCCTTGGACCTCGCCGCCGCCGGTGCCTGGGTGGCCGGGCAGGTGGGCGAAGGCTGCTACGACCCGGCTGCGGCGACGGCGGTGGTCGCCGCCGGCATGGTGGCCGGTGAACCGCAGGAACTGGCGCAGGTGATCGCCGCGCGCTGGGGCCTGGATGACGACGGAGATGCCGCATGAGCTACGCCAGCAATGATGAGATCCGTGGCGTCCTGATCTCGGCCGGTGCCGAACGGGTTCTGCTGCCCAATGCAACCGTGGCCGAGATGATGTCGCGGGTGCCGGTGCAGGCGGTCGCCGACGCGCCGCGCTGGCTGGTGGGTGAGATCGGCTGGCACGGCTGGCAGGTGCCCCTGGTGTCGTTCGCACGGCTCTCCGGGTTGGGCGAAGAGACGGTGGCCGGCCACAACAAGGTGGTGGTGCTCAAGACCCTCAACGGCAACCCGCAGCGCCCCTACTACGCGCTGTTGACGCAGAGCTTCCCGCAGCTGATTTCGGTACCGCGCGATGGCCTGCTGGCCGACGCGTCCGAGGAAAACCTGCCTGACATCGTGCACATGCGCGTGCTGCTGGGCGAACAGAGCGCGCTGTTGCCAAATCTCGACGCGCTGGAAGCTGCGCTGGATTCGCTGACGGCCTGATCGGAATCCGCCGGGCCATGCCCGGCGAGCAGAGCGGCCACCGGACCGGTAGCGCCGGGCCATGCCCGGCGAGCGCAGCGGCCACCGGACCGGAGCCTTACCCCAGATCGCCCAGCCTTGCCTGCAACGCCGCGATCGCGGCCAGGCCTGCGGTTTCCGTGCGCAGGATGCGAGGGCCCAACTGCAGGCCCTGGAAGCCTGCGGCGGCGAGTTGCTCACGGTCACGCGGCGACCAGCCGCCTTCCGGGCCGATGGCGATCACCACGCCGCCGGCTGGTGCCGCCTGCAGTGTCGACAGCCGGTGCGCTCCCAGCGGGTCCAGGGTCAACCGCAACGTATCGGCGGGCAGTGCCGCGCTGGCCTGTGCCAGCGACTGCGGCGGTCCTACCTGCGGAATGCGCGCACGACCGGACTGCCCGCAGGCCGACTGCACGACGTTGTTCCAGTGCGCCACGCGTTTTTCCGCGCGAGCTGCATCCAGCTTCACTTCGGTGCGCTCGGCATTCACCGGCACGATGGCACTCACCCCCAGTTCGGTGGCCTTCTGCAGGATCAGGTCCATCTTTTCGCCGCGTGCAATGCCCTGCAGCAGGGTGATGGTCAGCGTCGACTCGTTGGCGATCACCTGCACCGCGTCGATGCGTACCTGTACTTCGCGTTTGCCGGCCATGGTCAGCGTCGCGGTGTAGTCATGGCCATCGCCGTTGAACAGCACGCAGGTATCACCCTCGCGCAGGCGCATCACCCGCACCAGGTGGTTGGCCGTCTCTTCCGGCAGGGTCACGGTCTGGCCGCTGTGCAGCGCCAGGTCGATGGGGCAGCGGGTCACGCGCATGCAATCGCCTCGTCGATGGCCGCCAGCGTGGTATGCGCCAGCAGCTCCAGTTGTTCATCGTCCACGCAGTACGGTGGCATCCAGTACAGCACGTTGCCCAGCGGGCGCAGCACCACGCCGCGCTTCAGCGCCGCCTTGTAGGCGTGCAGCCCCAGCCGCAGGGCCGGATCGAAGGGCGTGCGCTTGTCACCGTTGCGGGTCAGTTCGAAGGCCACCACCATCCCGGCCTGGCGCACATCGGCCACGTGCGGATGGTCGGCGAACGGCGCGGCCAAGGTGCCCATCACCGAGGCGATGCCGCGATTGCGCGCGATCACATCGTCCTCGCCGAAGATGTCCAGCGTGGCCAGCGCCGCCGCGCAGGCCAGCGGATTGCCGGTGTAGCTGTGCGAATGCAGGAAGGCACGTTCGCGCGAATCATCAAGGAAGGCGTCGTACAGCGCCTGCGTGGCGAGCACCGCAGCCAAGGGCAGGAAACCACCGGTCAGGCCCTTGGACAGGCACAGCAGGTCCGGCATCACCCCGGCCTGCTCGCAGGCGAACATCGTGCCGGTGCGGCCGAAGCCGGTGGCGATCTCGTCGGCGATCAGGAACGCACCATGGGCGTCACACAGTTCACGCACGCGCTGCAGATAGGCCGGATCGTGCATGCGCATGCCACCGGCACACTGCAGCCGTGGCTCCAGGATCACCGCGCAGATCTCGCCCGGATGCTGGTCGAACAGCGTGGCCAGGCCATCGGCGGCCTGGCGTGCGCGGTCGGCCGCACTCTGCCCGGGCTCGGCCAGGTAGGCGTCGGGCGAGGGCGCAAACAGGCCCTCGGCCAGCAGCGGCGCGTAGACCCGGCGGTACAGCGGAATGTCGGCCAGTGCGAGGGCGCCCAGCGTCTCGCCGTGGTAGCCGTTTTCCAGCGAGACGAAGCGCGTGCGCCGGGTCTCACCGCGGTTCTGGAAATACTGGAAGGCCATCTTCAGCGCCACTTCGACGCCGGCCGAACCGTTGTCGGCGTAGAACACCTTGGCCAGTGGCGCGCGGCCGGGCTGGCGCGGCGCGAGGGCCAGCAGGCGCTCAGCCAGGGTGATCGCGGGCTCGTGGCCGAACCCGGCCAGCATCACCTGTTCCAGCTGCCCGGCCTGGGCAGCGATGGCAGCGCCGATGCGCGGCTCGGCATGGCCGAACAGGTTGGTCCACCAGCTGCTGACCGCATCCAGGTAGCGGTTGCCGTCGTGATCGATCAGCCAGGCGCCTTCGCCGCGGGCGATCGGCACCAGCGGCAACGTGTCCGGATGCTCGCGCATCTGCGTGCACGGGTGCCACAGGACCTTGAGGTCGCGTTGCCGCCAGTGCTGGACCAGCGGAGAGGGGGTTGGGTCTGCTAGCATTTCGGGCTCATGAACATGTTGCTGCCTGCACATTCTATCGGCCTCGGCGCACGCGCCGTCTGCCCCGGAGATTCCGCGTGAACGATGACCGCGCAAGGCGTCCTCTGCCGATCATCCATCGGATCACCGACGAGGAGAACGGGCCCTTCCAGCGCCAGCACCTGGACCTGGAGTTCTCCAACGGCGAACGCCGCCGCTTCGAACGCCTGGTCAGCCGTGGCCATGGCGCGGTGGTGGTGGTGCCGATGCTGGATGAAGAAACCGTGCTGCTGGTACGTGAATACGCGGCCGGCATGCACCGCTACGAGCTTGGCCTGGTGAAGGGCCGGATCGATGCCGGCGAAACGCCGGAGCAGGCCGCCGACCGTGAGCTGAAGGAAGAGGCCGGCTATGGCGCTCGACGGGTCGACGTGCTGCGCGCGATGACCCTGGCGCCGACCTACATGAGCCATCAGTCCTGGCTGGTGGTCGCGCGCGACCTGTATCCGGAGAAGCTGGCCGGCGACGAGCCGGAGGAACTGGAAGTGGTGCCGTGGAAGCTGGCTGATCTGGACCAGTTGATGCTGCGCGAGGACTTTTCCGAAGGGCGTTCGCTGGCGGCGCTGTTCATCGCCCGCCAGTGGCTGCAGGGAGCACGATGATCAAGCTGACCACGGAACTGCGCGAAACCGCGATCGCCATCGCCCAGGAAGCCGGGCAGGCGATCATGCAGGTCTACAGCAACGGTTTCGATGTGACACTCAAGGACGACGACAGCCCGGTCACCGCTGCCGACCTTGCCGCCGACCGGGTGATCCAGCAGGGGCTGCGCCAGCTGACACCGGACCTGCCGATCCTGTCGGAGGAGTCGCCGCTGGTGCCCTGGGAGCAGCGTCAGCACTGGGGCGCGTACTGGCTGGTCGACCCGCTTGATGGCACCCGCGATTTCGTCAAGCGCAATGGCGAGTTCAGCGTCAACATCGCGCTGATCTACCAGGGCGCGCCGGCCTTCGGCGTGGTCCAGTCGCCGGTCACCGGCATTGTCTGGCACGCGATGCGAGGCGAGCTGGCGTATCGCCGGCAGGGTGTGCATGACACCGTGCTGCGTACCCGTACACCCGCGACTGCGCCCCTTCGCGTCGCCGCCAGCCGCTCGCATCGTTCAGCGGAGACGAATGCCTTGCTGGCCCGCATGGGCGACATCGAGACCGTGGTGCAGGGCTCTTCGCTGAAATTCTGCCGGATCGCCGAAGGCGGACTGGATGTCTATCCGCGGCTGGGCCCGACCTCCGAATGGGATACCGCTGCTGGCCAGTGCGTGCTGCACGCGGCCGGTGGCGCGGTGCTCTCGGTCGGGACCGGCAAGCCGTTCCGCTACAACCGCCGGCCGACGCTGTTGAACGGCGATTTCATGGCGCTGGGCGATACCAGCCTGCCGTGGCGGGACTGGTTGTCCGATTGATCCAGGAGAAACGCATGAGCACGCACGAAACCCCTGCCACCGGCAACGCCAGCGCGGAGCTGGAGCGGCTGCTGGCCATCATGGCGCGCCTGCGCGACCCGCAGGGTGGCTGTCCCTGGGACCTGGAACAGAACTTCGCCACCATCGCCCCCTATACGATCGAAGAAGCCTACGAAGTGGCCGACGCGATCGATCGGGGCGACCTCGACGACCTCTGCGATGAACTGGGTGACCTGCTGCTGCAGGTCGTGTTCCATGCGCGCATGGCTGAAGAACAGGGTGCGTTTGCCTTCGCCGAGGTCGCGCGCGCGATCTGCGACAAGATGCAGCGGCGGCACCCGCATGTGTTTGCCGATGTCAGCGTCGACGATGCCGACGGCGTGATGCGCAACTGGGACGCGATCAAGCGTGCCGAGCGCGCGGCAAAGGGCGATCAGGACACCTCGGCGCTGGCCGGGATCTCCCGTGGCCTGCCGGAATGGCAGCGGGCGGTGAAGCTGCAGTCGCGCGCGGCCAAGGTGGGTTTCGATTGGCCCGGTCCGCTGCCGGTACTGGACAAGGCGGCCGAGGAACTGCAGGAACTGCGCGAAGAGTTCGAACGCGGTGACATCGTGGGCAACAAGGCGCGCCTGCAGGAGGAACTGGGTGACCTGCTGTTCGTGTGCGCCAACCTGGCGCGCCATGCGGACATCGATCTGGGTGCCGCGCTGCGTGGGGCCAACCACAAGTTCGAACGTCGCTTCCGTTCGATGGAGGCGCAGGCCGAGGCACAAGGGGATTCGCTGGCCGCACTCGATCTGGATGCGCAGGAAGCGCTCTGGCAGCACGCCAAGGCCACCGAAAAAGCGTGAAAACGCTCGGTCTGTTCCTGCTGACCGCGCTGGCCGAGATCATCGGCTGCTACCTGCCGTGGCTGTGGCTGCGCAAGGGTGGCAGTATCTGGCTGCTGCTGCCGGCGGCGGCCAGCCTGGCGTTGTTCGCCTGGCTGCTGACCCTGCACCCGACCGCCAGCGGACGCGTGTACGCAGCCTACGGTGGCGTGTACATCGGCACGGCGCTGTTCTGGCTGTGGCTGGTCGACGGCATCCGTCCCAGCCGTTGGGACATGCTGGGGGCTGCGCTTTGCCTGGCCGGCATGGCGGTGATCATGTTCGGGCCGCGGCAACCGGGGTAAGCCGGCTCGGCGCTCTTTCAACGCGCGTTGCAGCCCAGCGCCGCCAGGTTGATTGCGTCGGCCATGCGCCGGTAGCCCTCGTCGTTCGGGTGCAGATGATCGCGGGTGATGTCCGCCGGCAATGATTCCGGCTGTTTCGGATCACGCAGGGCAGCGTCGAAATCCACCACGCCATCAAAGCCGGTGTCCTGGCCACGCGCCCACTGGTTGATCGCGGTGCGGGTGGTGGCCGATACCGGTTCGTAGCGCTCCGAATCGCCGAAGGGCGTCAGTGTGCCGAGATGAGCGCGGATGCCATGTGCATGCAGCCGGGCGGCGACCTGGCGGTAGCCCAGCAGCATGTCTGCCGCGCTGCGTCCCGGCAGCGGCTGTGCGCCGCCACCGTGGCGGATGTCATTGATGCCTTCGAACAGGATCACCTGGTCGGCGTCGGCCACTGCGATCACGTCGCGATCCAGCCGTGACAGCGCGCTGTGGCTGCGGCCATGGTCCAGCAGCTTGTTGCCGCTGATGCCCTGGTTGAGCACCACGAAGCGGTCCGGGCACGCCTGCTGCAGGCGCTGGCCCAAGCGCTCGGGCCATTGGTTGAACGAGCCACGCGAGGCCGTCGCGCCCTCGGTGATGGAATCACCCAGGGCCACGATCACCTGCGGCCGGTCCGCGCGCTGCACCAGTACCGCAGAGAACACGTTCTGCTGGTAGCCCACGCGCACGCTGTCGGCCACCGCGTCCTGCTTTCCGTCGGCCACCCGCACCACCGTACGGCGCACCGCGGGGCGGGTGGGCTGCGGGAAGTACGCGGTCACGCTGATCTCCTGCAGGGCGGCAACCCGCAAGGGCAGTGCATCACTGAGCAGCGCTGCGCCCACCGGTACGTCGATGGACGTGCGTCCATCGACGGTGACCGGCAGCGCTGCCGCCTTGCCATCCTTCAGGCGTAACCGTACGTCTTCCACACGCAGCGGCGAGGTGCCCAGTTCGTTGCTGATGCGCAGCCGCAGCGCATCGCCCCTGCTACCCAGGCGCATGTCCTGGCGCACGGTCTGCGCTGCGAACTGCACGGGCGCGTCAGCGCTGCCATCCTTGCGGTCAGGCGCGGGCGAAGCGGTCCAGGCGGTGACCCAGACCGGTGCGGCCAGCGCCACGGGGGCGGCCACGGCGGTGCCGATGGCCAGGGAAAGCAGGGTGATCCAGCGCTGCATGGGCTTCGGTCCGGTCAGGAGAAGTAGGTGCCGCCGTTGACGTCCAGATTGGCACCGGTGATGAACGCTGCCGCTGCCGACGCCAGGTAGACCGCCGCATCGGCGGCTTCGTCCGGCAGGCCCTGGCGACGCAGCGGCGTCGCGCCGGCCACCGCCGTACGCACTTCCGGTTTGGTGAATTCGTCATGGAAGCGGGTGGCGATCATGCCGCAGCACAGTGCGTTGACGCGGATACCCTTCGGCCCCAGCTCCTTGGCCATGGCCCGGGTGAAGGTCATCACAGCCGCCTTGGCAGTGGCATAGATCGCCGCACCAGGGCCTCCGCCATCACGACCGGCCTGCGAGGCGAAGTTCACGATCGCCGCGCCTTCGCCCATGTGCGGTACCACCGCGTGGGTGGTCAGGTAGGTGGAGGTCAGGTTGAGGTCGATGACCTTGTGGAAGAACGCCGGGTCGATGTCGGCCAGCGGACGACGCTCGACCATGCCGCCGGCCACGTTCACCAGCACGTCGATGCGCTGGCCGAATGCAGCCTGCGTTGCTGCGACCAGGCCGGCCACGGCGGCGGGATCGGTGACGTCGGCGCGGTGGGCGATGGCCTGGCCACCGGCCGCCTTGATCAGCGCCAGCGTTTCCTGCGCGCTGGCTTCGTCGTTGGCGTAGTTGAGGCAGACGCGTGCACCGGCCGCAGCCAGCTTGATCGAGACGGCACGGCCGATATCACGGCCACCACCGGTGACGATGGCCACCTTGTCCTGGAACGACATGCGGGAAACTCCTTGGTTTGCGGGGGAATGCGAGGGAATGGGGGTTCAACCGTCGGTGCGGTCGAGCTTGTGGATCGGCCCGGTCCACCACCACAGTGCGGCCAGCGACAGCGGCACCAGTGCGGCGACGAGGATGAAGATCGGTGCATAGGAATGGCGGGTCAGCACCGGTACCAGCCAGGTGGTGATCAACGTTCCGGCTACGGCGGCCAGGCCGCCGAGACCGGCCAGCGTGCCCACCGAGCGGCCGTCGAACAGATCGCCGGGCAGGGTCTGGATGTTGCCGATGGCGATCTGGAAACCGAACAGCACTGCTGCAATCGCCAGCACCGCAAACAGCGGCTGGTTGGCCAGTACCGCGCCCAGCAGGGCCGGTGCCATGATCACGCAGCCCAGCGAAATCGACAGCTTGCGCGCACGGTCCACGCTCTGGCCGGCATTGATCAGGCGCCCCGACAGCCAGCCGCCGCTCAGGCTGCCGAGCATGGCGCCGACGAAGGGCACCCAGGCGAACAGGCCGATCTGCTTGATGTCGAAGCCGAAGGTCTCGGCCAGATAGATCGGCAGCCACGACACGAACAGCCACCAGATCGGATCCAGCAGGAAACGGCAGGCGAGCATGCCCCAGCTCTGCCGGTGGGCCAGCAGCGAACGCACGCTGACCTTCGGTGCATCCACGCGTTGCTGGCCAGCCTGGTCTTCCATGATCAGGCGCCGCTCGGCGTCACTCACCCACGGATGCTTGTCCGGGCCGGCGCGATAGACGAACAGCCATGGCAGCAGCCACAGGAAGCCAAGTGCACCGACCAGCACGAAGGTGCCGCGCCAGCCGAGCCACAGGTACAGGCCGGCGATGGCCGGCGCCGAAACGATGGCACCGATGGACGCGCCCGCGTTGAAGATGCCCTGTGCGAGGGCACGCTCACGCGCGGGGAACCACTCGGCATTGGCTTTCACCGCGCCGGGCCAGGCACCGGCTTCGCTGATGCCCAGCATCGCCCGCACCACGCTGAAGGAGAGCATGGAGTGGGTGACCGAATGCAGCGCGATCGAGATCGACCACACACTGATCGACAACGCGAACCCCAGCCGCGTCCCGATCATGTCGAACAGGCGCCCGAACAGGAACTGGCCGGCGGCATAGAACAGCATGAACACGGTCACCAGCAGTGCGTAATCGTCCTTGGTCGCGCCGACTTCCCTGGCGATCTCCGGCCACATCACCGCCAGTGCATTGCGGTCGATGTAGTTGATCACCGTGGCCACCGCGATCAGGCCGACGATCAGCCAGCGCACGGCCGAGCGCACCGGCACCTTGCGCAGCGTGGCCACGGCCGAGGGGCCGTTCATCGTGCCTCACCCTTGCTGCGGTCCATGCGCGCATGGCTGCCGCTCCAGCGGTAGGCATGGCCATCCACCGTCACGCTGTGTTCGCCCTTCGCGTCGCTGTCGTCGGCCACGCCGAGTGCGATGCGGGCGCCGCTGGCCAGGCGCAGCTCGAGCACCTCGGCATCATTGCCGCGGGTGCGGATGATCTGCTTGATGCGGCTGTCGGCACCGTGCACGTACTCGGCGGTGCCGTTGTACTCGCCATGCGGCTCCAGCACGCTGAAGAAGGTCACATCCTTCTGTCCTTCCACGCGCTGCAGCAGCGCCGGTTCGCGGCGCAGGTTGAACTCGGGATCATTGGCACCGCTCTCCACCAGCAACGCCTGCGCCGGCGCGCTGCTGCCGAAGCGGTAGGTGTAGAAGCGTCCGTCGAGCA
Source organism: Stenotrophomonas sp. 2694 (assembly GCF_040548715.1). NCBI lineage: Bacteria > Pseudomonadati > Pseudomonadota > Gammaproteobacteria > Lysobacterales > Lysobacteraceae > Stenotrophomonas > Stenotrophomonas sp. 2694. The sequence continues at coordinate 116,909 of NZ_JBEPSG010000009.1, read as the reverse complement.
GCCACGCCAGCGTGCGCGGCTCACTGCCGGCCCTGCTGCGTGCGTCCAGCCACAGGTGCTGGTAGCCGTTGTCGCTGCCGAGCACCGGGCGCTGGGCGGGGAAATGCTCGGCCTCGAAACCGGTGGTGACGATGTGGCCGTTGAAGTGCAGTGGCAGGTCGTAGCGTGCAACCTTGTCGCCGTGCACCTGCAGCAGGTCCAGCACCACCGGCAGGCCCAGTTCGGGGTGGCGCAGCAGTGCCTGGGTGCGGGTGAACACCACGCCCGGATAGGCATCGCGCATCGTCGCCGAGGCGATTTGGGTATCTGCGTCGGCCTGGAAGAAGCGCACCTGCGGGGCGAGTTCCTCACCGCGCTTCCAGTCGCCCTTGAAGTGGCTCTGCTCGTTCACCACCAGCGTGTTGTGGGCCACGGTCTGCTTGGCCCAGCTGCGGTTCTCGGCAAGATAGATGCCACCGCGCTTGGCTTCCACGTTGAGGAAGCGCGCCGCGCCGTAGTCGGTCACCACGGCGTTGCCATTGTCGTAGAACAGCCAGTTGAGCTTGTCGAAGTGGCCGTGGCCCATGCCCTGCATGGTGTCCTTCTGCACCAGCACCTGGCCGCGTTCGCCGCCCATGCGCAGGATCGCCAGGCCGCCGCGTTCACCGTCCGGGCCGTCGCGCAGCAGCATCGGCCGGTAGTCGAACGGTTTGGCTTTGTTGGCTGCCAACGCCTGCGCCACCTGCAGCCCTTCCGGCGACAGCAGCAGGCGTTTCTGCTGCTGGGCGACCGACAGCAGACGGTCATCGCCGGCCTGCGCATAGGCGATGCCGATGCCAGCCACCAGCTCTTCGGTATCGATGCCCTTGTCCAGGATCGCATCGTTGATCGGGAAGAACAGGCCGTCGTAGCTGGTCTGCACCAGCACGTCCACCGCCTTCAGCAGCACGCCGTCGCGGCGCGCGAAGATCTTCCGCTGCGGCTCGTTGCGTTCGATCGCGTTGGCAAACAGCAGGAACGGCGCCAGCGCATAGCGCTGGTAGTAGGGGCCTTCCTCGTAATACCCATCGGGCGAGAACAGCAGGTCGATCTGCCGCAGGAAACCGAACTGGTCATCCTTGCGGCTGCCGCGCAGCGATTTCTCCACCAGTTCGCGATCACGCAGCACGTAGCCGGTCATGCCGGTGGCGGCCACGGCCCAAGTCGCGTGGTTGTGGATCTGGTCGTAGTTCTTCGGCTCGCTGGCCAGGAACTCGGCCATCGGCCGGAACACCTGCGATTCGATGGTCTGCCGATCCTGCGGCGACAGCGCATCGCGGATCGCGTCGTAGCCCTGGATGGCGTTGACCAGCCAGACCGAATCGTTGAGCACCTGCCAGAACACCCGGCCGGGAATCTGTCCGCGACCTTCCGGATGCGGGCCGAGGGTCGGGTAGAGCTTGGCGTACTGCAGCAGCATGTCGCGCGAATAGGCGACATAGGCCTTGTCGCCGGTCAGCCGGTACAGGGTGCCGGCGGCCAGCAGTGCCTGGTAGTTGCGCTTGTGCTGCTCATGGGTGCGACCGCCGCCCTTGTCCTTCGGCACCGGCACGTCGATGCCGGCCTTCATCATCTTCTGCAGCGATTTCTGCGTACGCGCCTGTTCCTTGGCGAACCACGGATAGCGGCTGCCTTCGCTGGCCATCTGCTGCCACTGCGCGGCGGTCACCAGTACCGGCGCGGTATCGCCTTGTCGCGCGGCTGCGGCAGGTGCCGCATGCAGCGGTGCCGTCGGCAACAGGGTGAAGGGAGCGGCCAGGGCGAGGGCGAGCGCCAGACGGTGGGAACAAAGGGACAGCGGCTGCAACCTCATCGATCAACTCCGGTGCTGGTGCGTGACAGGGCAACCTCGCCCACCTTGGGATACCAGTCCACCCCCGTCTGTTTGCGCGGGGTCATTGCCAGCGCCGGATCGGCGCCGAGGGTGGGCAGGGGCGTTGCCGGCACCCACAGGCCGCTGGCGGCCTGCTGCAGGGTGATGCTGGCGCTGCTCACCCCGCCCGGGAATACGCTGCTAGCCTGCGGCGACTGCACGTTGTTGCTGAAGGCGATGCCGGCCAGCGAACTGGCCGCATTCGGTGGATTTTTGCTGGTCCGGTTGACGATCAGGTTGCCGCTGAAGTGGCTGTTGCTGGCGGCGACCACGATGCCCTTGGTTTCGTCATGGCCCACACCGAAGCTGATCTTCGCCACGTCGACGAAGGTGTTGCGGCTGATGGTCGCGTTGACCACCGGCGCGTAGCCGGACAACGGCGGATTGGCCTGTGCATCCATCACCGCCAGTGCCGAGCGGTTGCTGGAGCCGGCCAGCCGTTCGAAGTAGTTGTTGCTGACGGTCTGGTCGGCATTGATGATGCGCACGCCGCCGGTGCCGGCCTTGTCGTCGCCGAGGAAGAGGTTGTCGACCACCCGGTTGCCGTTGCCATGGCGCAGGGTCAGCGCGCCGGCCGAACGATAGAACACGTTGCCGCGGAAGGTATTGCCGCCGGACTTGTTGGAGACGATCTCGGTCTCGCCATCGCAGCCCTCGAACCAGTTGTGCTCCACCGTGCTGTTGGAATCGCTCAGCGAGGTGTCGCTGGTGCCGACACGGATCGTCTCTCCGCCATTGACGCCCAGCGCTGGCCGCGGGCCGAACCAGTTGTGGTCGATGCGGTGCTGGTTGTCCAGGCCCTGGGTGGCATCGCGCACCACCACCACCGTCGGGCCAGCGTTGGTCTTGCCGCGCAGCTGGCTGTGGTCGAGGCGGTTGTTGCTGCCGTACAGCGACACCCAGTAGTCCTGGTCGCTGCCATCGGGGTTGCTGTAGTCATCGATGACCAGGCCGGTGACGCGGCTGTGGCTGGCCACTGCCTTGCTCGACTCGCGGAACGCCACCACGGCGTCGCCCGGGGTGTAGCCGTTGCGGAATACCAGGTTGGAGACCTGCAGGTAGCTGCCGGCCAGACGCAGGTCCGACCCCCCGCTGAGGATCACCTTGCCCGGCGTCTGCGCGCGCAGCACGATCGGCGCGGCGGCGGTGCCCTGGCCCTTCAGCAGCAGGCGCGCATCGGTCCAGGTGCCATCGGCCAGTACGATTTCATCGCCGGGTTGCAGTGCGGCAGCGGCGGTGGCGAACTCGGCGGCATCATGGACCAGCCAGCTCGCAGCATTCGCCGGCAAACTGGTCAGGCATGATGCCAGTCCAATTGCCAGGCAATATCCAAGGGTGGGTTTCGAAAGGCGGTGCGAAGTCGGTTGAATGCGCATGAAGTCCTTCCAGAGACGGCGATGCCGCGGTTTCGGAGTGGGTGTGCATACCACTTGGTAGGTGTGTTGTAAGCCACGTTGCGCGCAAAGTCATGCTGCATCAGCACATGAAATGCCGGGCAACCGGTCTGAATCAAAGGTATTACGAAAAATCCAGTCCAGTTGGTTGACATTTTTGCGTCGGCGTGTCGAAGCTGCGTCCCACGCCTACCGTCCGGGCGATCCTTTGGGAGGAGGAAAACCATGCGGCAACCAGCCGGAGTTGTACGTCGTACACCGTTGTCACCCACACCGCTGATCGTGGCACTGCTCGCTGCGCTGGCGGCTTCACCGGCCGTGCAGGCGCAGTCTGCCGGCAGCGGTTCCGGGCAGGACGCCACCACCTTGGACCAGGTCCAGGTCACCGGCATCCGCGAATCGATGCAGAGCTCGATCAACAAGAAGCGCGACGACACGGTGATCGCCGATGTGTTGTCGGCCGACGACATCGGCGACCTGCCCGCGCCATCACTGGCCGATGCGATCGAAACGCTGACCGGGGCCGCCTCGACCCGCGACAAGACCGGCGCATCGGAAATCTCGATCCGTGGTCTCGGCGCCTTCCTCAGCAGCACCAATTTCAACGGCCGCGAGATCACCAACGGCAGCGGCGACCGCTCGGTGAACTTCAACATGTTCCCGGCCGAGCTGATCAATACGGTGGCGATCTACAAGACCCAGCGTGCCGACATCATCGAAGGCGGTGTCGCCGGGACCATCGGGCTGGAGACGGTCAAGCCGCTGGAGTACGGCAAGCGCTCGGCGCAGATCGATCTGCGCGGCAGCTGGGCCGAGTATGACAAGAAGTACCGCGACGACGATGGCATCGGCTATCGCGGTACCGCCAGCTACATCGACCAGTTCGAATTCGGCAACGGCCAGAAGCTCGGCATCTCGCTGGGCATCCAGCGGCTGGAGGGCACCGATCCGGAGGAGAGCATCACCAGCGGCTCCACCTGGTATGCCTGCGATGGCAGGCAGAACGTGGCCAATGCCAACTGCAATGAGGTCAGCGCCCAGGCCATCGCCAACGGCGCGCCGTACTATCTGGTGCCAAGCAGCCGCATCTATCGCCTGAAGCAGGAGCGCAATGATCGCCAGAGCGAATTCGCGGCGATCCAATGGCGGCCCAACGACGTGGTCGAGGTCAACCTCGATTTCGAACATACCGAGCGCAACTGGGACGAGGACCGCAGCGACCTGAGCCTGTCCAATGCACGACGCGGCATCACCCAGCGCGAGGTGGACGAGGATGGCATCGTCCGCCACCTGCATGGCAGCACTTCCATCGATTCGACCTCCAACCGCTACTGGCGCGGCGAGGAATACACCGGCGGTGGCCTCAATCTGATCCTGCGCCCCAGCCCGGCCTGGGAGCTGTCCACCGATCTTTCCTATTCGCATACCAACCGCCTGGACAGCGAGCGCATGACCCGGCTGCGCGCCAACCAGCGCGACGTCAACAATGCCATCGTGCCGGGCATCAGCAGCGGCGCCACCGGCTATGTCGACTACGACTGGGACTGGCATGGCGAGGTGCCGAGCGTGGCGCTGGCGCCGAACTTCGACCCGAACAACTGGGATGCCTACACCGGCGCGGCGCGGGTGACCTCCAGCGCGACCGAGAACGACCACAAGATCAAGGCCGGCCGCTTCGATGCCAGCTTCATGCCCGAGTCCGGTTTCTTCACCCGCATCAAGGGCGGCGTGCGCGCCAGCCAGGCCGACTACCGCCTGCGCGACAACACCCTGGTGACCGACTACGACCAGCGCGTAGCGGCCGACAAGGCGAAGATCATTGCCGCCAACCGTGCCTGCCGTGCACCGTTCCCGCAGGACGATTTCATGGATGCGGCCAGCGGCAATACGATCTCCTCGTGGGCGTACTTCGATCCGAGCTGCCTCTACGCATCCTTCCGCGGCACCAGCGACAGTGGCCTGGACCCGGACTTCCAGGACCCGAACAACGTCGATGTGACCGAGAAAACCCGCGCGCTGTACCTGATGGGTGAATTCAGCAGCACGCTGTTCGGCCTGCCGGTCACCGGCAATGTCGGCCTGCGCTGGGTCAAGACCGACGTGCGTTCGGAAGGCGTGCGCACCGACCTGGCGGTCATCGACAACGGCGACGGCACGATCCGCCTGCAACCCACTGGTGATTTCACCACCCAGGTGTTCAAGGCGGGCAACGACAAGCTGCTGCCAAGCCTGAATGCCGCGTTCGAGCTGAAGCCGGACCTGTTGCTGCGGGTTGGCGCGTACCGAGCGATGTCACGCCCGGATATCGCCGCACTCGGTGCCGGGCGAACCATCAATGTCAGCAGCGATGCCACCTATACCGGCCTGGCCGACGCGCTGGACGACATCAGTGCCAGCGGCAATCCGGCTGCGCAGCCGCTTATGTCCTGGAACGGCGATGTCTCGCTTGAGTGGTATGCGAACCCGGACACGCTGCTGGCCGGTGCGGTGTACTGGAAGCAGTTCAACGGCGGCACCGCCACCGCGCTGGTGCCGGAGACCTACACCCTCAACGGACAGACGGTGACCGTGCCGGTGCGCCAGCAGGTGACCACCGATGAAGACAGCACCCTGACCGGTATCGAGCTCAGTGCTACCCACCGGTTCTCGTACCTGCCCAAGCCGTTCGATGGCCTCGGCTTCAAGGTCAGCTACAACTATGCCGACGCCGACTACCAGACGCAGGATTCGCGGTTGGGCGAGCAGTTGGCCGCCGATGGATCGATCATTCCGGCCATCGTTCCGCCGGCCGGCCTGAGCGGCTTCTCGCGGCATGTGCTGTCCGGTTCCCTCTACTGGGATGTGGGCCGCTTCAACATCCAGGCCATCGGCAAGTTCCGTTCGCACTATTACCAGGACTTCACCGGCAACACGGCGCAGCAGAACCGCTACTACGATGACAACACCAGCGTCGACCTGCGCCTGCGTTACCGGGTGAACAAGCAGCTGTCGCTGTCGCTGGAACTGATGAACCTGACCGACGAGCCACGCGTGGCGTACCAGCCGCTTTACGGGAATTTCCGCGAGGTGGTGAGCTACGGGCGGCGCGCGTATTTCGGTGTACGATACAAGTTCTGAACAGGGCGGCGCGGCCAATGGTCGCGCCGTCGCTCCAACCGGACCCGCACCGTGCCCGGTGGCCGGGGACGGGCCCGGAGGGAACCGCCAAGGGTCAGCCGCATGTCCGCCAACCGTCTCTACCAGACCATCGCCGCCAAGCTCCGCAAGCTGATCGAGGATGGCGAATATCCGTCGGGTTCGCGCCTGCCGGGCGAACGTGAACTTGCCGAACGCTTCGGCGTCAGCCGGGTCACCATCCGTGAGGCGGAAATCGCCCTGGAAGCGCAGGGCTGGATCGCGATCCGTATCGGTTCGGGCGTCTATGTGAAGCCGCGCCCGGCCCAGGCTGCCGGCGGGCTGCCCGATATCAGCGCCTTCGACCTGACCGCGGCGCGTGCCGTGTTCGAAGCGGAAGCCGCAGCGCTGGCGGCAAGCAATATCGATGAGGCCGGCATCGCCGAGCTGCAGGTGCTGGCTGAAGCGCTGTGCCGGCGTGACCTCACCGATGAAGAGGCCGGCGACTACGACCGCCGCTTCCACCTGGCCATCGCCCGCCTGTCGGGCAATCCGGTGGTCGAGTATTTGGTGCAGCAGATCTGGCGCATGCGCAGCGAGCTGCCGCGGGTGACCGAGGTCTACGCACGGGTGTGCCATGACGATGGTGCCAGCCGCGCCGACGAGCACATGGCGATCTTCGAGGGGCTGCGCGCGCGCGATCCCGTCGCTGCACGCAATGCGATGCGCCATCACTTCCAGCGCCTGTTCGAGGCGATGCTGGAGGCGACCGAAAGCCAGGCGCTGGCCGAGATCCGCCGGCAGACCCAGCAGGACCGCGAGCGCTTCCTGGCCACGACCCGGATCTGAGCGGGTTCATCCTGCAGCGCCGGGCCACGCTCGGCTGCTTTCGGCTGGAACGTGCGGTACCCGCACCGCCTGCATCCACGCGCTATGCTGGGCTCCGGACGTCTCCCATAAGGAAAGCGCGATGTTTCCGACCATGTTCTTCAGCGCGGTGCTGGCCTTCGTGGCCGTGGTCATCCTGTTCAAGGCAGTGCGGATGGTGCCACAGGGCTATGAATGGACCGTCGAGCGGTTCGGCCGTTACACCCACACCATGTCGCCCGGCCTGCATTTCCTGATCCCGATCGTCTACGGGGTGGGGCGCAAGGTGAACATGATGGAACAGGTGCTGGACGTGCCCGGCCAGGAAGTGATCACCAAGGACAACGCCGCCGTGCGCGTCGATGGCGTGGTGTTCTTCCAGGTACTGGACGCGGCCAAGGCCGCCTACGAGGTATCGGTGCTGGAAGTGGCGATGATCGCCCTGGTGCAGACCAACATCCGTACCGTGATCGGCTCGATGGACCTGGATGAATCGCTCAGCCAGCGCGAGGTGATCAACGCCAAGCTGCTCAGCGTGGTCGATCATGCGACCAACCCGTGGGGCGTGAAGGTCAACCGCATCGAGATCCGCGACATCCAGCCGCCGCGCGACCTGCTCGATGCGATGGCACGGCAGATGAAGGCCGAGCGCGAGAAGCGCGCGCAGATCCTCGAGGCGGAAGGTTCGCGGCAGTCCGAGATCCTGCGTGCCGAAGGCGAGAAGCAGGCTACGGTGCTGGAGGCGGAGGGGCGGCGCGAGGCCGCATTCCGCGACGCCGAAGCACGCGAGCGCCTGGCCGAAGCCGAAGCCAAGGCGACCCAGGTGGTGTCGGCGGCGATCGCCGACGGCGACGTCCAGGCCATCAACTACTTCATCGCCCAGAAGTATGTGGAAGCGTTCAAGGAACTGGCCACGTCGCCGAACCAGAAGCTGGTGCTGATGCCGATGGAGGCCAGCGGAGTGATTGGTTCGATCGCCGGCGTGGCCGAGCTGGCCAAGCAGGCCCTGTCCAACCAGGAAACCCGGCCGCCGGCAAAGCGGCCGCCACCGATCGGAGGCTGACATGCGCTGGGAAGTCGTTGCCTGGGGTGCGTTGGCCTTGCTGCTGTTCGCCGCCGAAGCGCTGGCGCCCGGCGCGTTCATGCTGTGGATCGGCATCGGTGCGGCGGCGGTGTTCGCGTTGGTAGCGGTGTTCGCCGATATCCCGGTGCTGTGGCAGGTGGTCGCTTTCGTGGTGTTGAGCGTGCTGTCGATCCAGTGCTACCGGCACTGGGGCAAGCCGCGTGCGCGGCAGAGCGACGCGCCGCTGCTGAACCGCCGCGCTGAACAACTGGTCGGGCGGGTGGTGCCCTTGCAGCAGGCCATCGTTGCCGGGCAGGGCAGGGTCAGCATCGACGACGCGTCGTGGCAGGTGAGTGGGCCGGAGCTGCCGGCCGGCACGCTGGTGCGGGTGGTGGCGGTGCAGGGCAGTGCGCTGGTGGTCGAGGCGGTCGCCTAGGGTTTCCAGCCAACGGCGCAGCCCCTCGTGGGTGGTCGCTGAAAGCAGATGCTGGGTTGGGTCGGGCGGGTGGGCTGTGCAGGGGGCGCCGCAAGTACGTCCTTGTAGGCTTGGCCGCGGCATCCATGCCGCGGACACCGCCGCCGGTCGCTGCGCTCTGTGTGCCCGGGGTCGGATCCCTTTCCGCAGGCAATGGCTTCGACACTTCTCTCCATATATGTATCGACATCCACAACCGCTCTTGCCTTCCGTCCCGTCATCGGGAACCTGTCGGGGTGGGGCGGTGTGGGGTGGAGGGACCGCAGGCGCCATGGATGGCGCCTACGAGCCTACACGGACGTACTTGCGGCGCGTCCCGCAACCCCACATCGCCCCACCAGCCCACAGACGTCGCCGAGCCGATACGCTTTGGCCGTTGCCGTTGCCTGGCTTGTAGAAAGCGCCCGCCGGCCGCAGGCCGGCCAACATCCCCCCGCTGCGCTGCGGCGCGACCTGCGGCCGACCGATCTGGGATAATGCGCGTTCTTGTTTCCTCTGCTGCCGGACCCGGTCATGACCCAGAAGACGCTGCTCAACGATACCCACCGCGCCCTTGGCGCCAAGATGGTCGATTTCGGGGGTTGGGACATGCCCATCCACTACGGCTCGCAGCTGGACGAGCACCACCTGGTGCGTCGTGAGTCGGGCGTGTTCGACGTCAGCCACATGACCGTGGTCGACCTGCGCGGCGACCAGGTCAAGCCGTTCCTGCGCCGCCTGCTGGCCAACTCGGTCGACAAGCTCAAGGCCACCGGCAAGGCGTTGTACTCGTGCATGCTGAATCCGCAGGGCGGCGTCATCGACGACCTGATCGTCTATTACCTGGGCGAGGACTTCTTCCGCATGGTGGTCAACGCCTCCACCCGCGAGAAGGATCTGGCGTGGCTGCGCGAGCAGGCTGCGCCGTTCAACGTCTCGGTCGAACAGCGTCCGGACCTGGCGATCCTCGCCGTGCAGGGGCCGCAGGCGCGCGACATCGTCATCGGCCTGGCCCGCGAAGCCGACCGTGAGTCGCTGGGCAAGCTCGCCCGTTTCGCCGCGCTGCAGGTGCAGTCCGACGACGGCGTTGAACTGTTCGTTGCCCGCACCGGCTACACCGGCGAAGACGGTTTCGAGATCCTGCTGCCGCAGGATGCCGTGGTCGCTTTCTGGAACCGCCTGCTTGCTGCCGGCGTGAAGCCGGCCGGTCTTGGCGCGCGCGATACCCTGCGCCTGGAAGCCGGCATGAATCTGTACGGCCAGGACATGGACGAAGCAATCAGCCCCTACGAAGCGGCGCTGGCCTGGACGGTGTCGCTGGACGAGGGCCGCGACTTCATCGGCCGCGACGTGCTGGAGGCGCAGAAGGCGGCTGGCAACGCACGTCAGATGATCGGCCTGGTGATGGATGAGAAGGGCGTGCTGCGCCATGGCCAGGCGGTCACCACTGCCGGCGGCCAGGGCGAGATCCTGTCCGGCACCTTCTCGCCGACCCTGGCCAAGGGCATCGCATTCGCGCGCGTGCCGGCCGGTGAACTCGGTCAGGTCACCGTCGACATCCGCGGCCGTCAGGTGCCGGTGCGGGTGGTCAAGTTCCCGTTCGTGCGCGAAGGCCAGGCCCAGCCCGGCGTGCTTGGCGACGCCTGATCCAAACATGCCGGTCGTCACTGCCAGCAGTGGCGGCCGGTTGGTTACACTAGCCCCGTTTTTTCCACCCCCTGCATATCTCTGGAGCAGTCCCATGAGCGAGATCCCCGGCGACCTCAAGTTCCTCAAGTCCCATGAGTGGGCCCGTGTCGAAGGCAATGGCCGCGTGACCGTCGGTATTTCCGACCACGCCCAGGGCCTGCTGGGTGACCTGGTCTACGTCGAGCTGCCCGAAGTCGGCGCGACCGCCAAGGCCAACGAGCAGATCGCGGTCGTCGAGTCGGTGAAGGCCGCCTCCGACGTCTACAGCCCGATCAGCGGCACCATCGTCGAGGTCAACTCGGCACTGGCCGACAAGCCGGAAACCATCAACGAAGACGCCTACGGCGATGGCTGGATGTTCGTCGTCGAAGTGTCCAACAGCGACGAGCTCAACGAGCTGCTGGACCCGGACGCGTACGCCGAAGGCCTGGAAGACGAAGAGCACTGAGTCGTCGTTTCCCCGGTACGAAAACGGCCACCCTCGGGTGGCCGTTTTCGTTTTGGAGGAGGCTTCGAACTTATGCCGGCCGGTTCGCCGCATGCCATCGCCATGGCATCAGTCGGCGTTGAGCGCGGGCAAAAGGCGTGCGCAGTTTTGCGCAAATCCGCGTTTCCACCCCCGCGGCGGCGCGCCCGGATGTGAAAAGTTTTTGGCCTTGTTGCAGGTCCGTTGTGCTGGCGTTGGCGCGTGCGTTGCCATGCATGGCCGCGTCGCCGCGTGGCGTTCCGCTTCAGGCTCCTACATGACGCAGAGTGCTTATTTCAAGTGTTTTTTCTTCGCTGTTCGTGCGCAGGTGATGGCAGCGACGATGCGCGATGCAGTGCTTGCCGGCGCTCGCGGAGGAACATCGGCAGGCGCGGGAAGGGCTTCCGGGACGCGGCGGATGTGAAAATTTTTCGCGGGGGTTGTTGACAGTAAAAAAAACCGTGATTAGGTTTCGCCTCAGCAGACCTTGCCTGCCAAACCGAGTGCGCAGAATCAATCGTCCGATGCGAAGCAGCCCCTCGAAGACCACCGCGATCCTCAAGACGGTGGACATGGCTCCGCTTCCCCCGGAGAAATGCAAGGCGACCCCTGTTCCGATGCCTGCTCCGCCGATCGTGGCGGGCATCACCGCATCCGTAACGGCGCGCCCGACGCGCCGGCGGTCCCCGCACGCAGCATGGGCGGGTTTGATCCACCTGGGCGTTTCAACTCCCTATCACTGACGAGGAGCCATCACCATGGCAACCAAGAAAGCTGCGAAGAAAAAGCCCGCCGCCAAGAAAGCGGTGAAGAAGGTCGCCAAGAAGGCCGCTGCCAAGAAGGCAGTGAAGAAGGTCGCGAAGAAGGCGACCGCCAAGAAGGCAGTGAAGAAGGCTGCCAAGAAGGTCGCCAAGAAGGCCACGGCGAAGAAGACAGTGAAGAAGGCTGCGAAGAAGGTAGCCAAGAAGTCCGCTGCCAAGAAGGCCGTAAAGAAGACCGCGAAGAAGGCCGTCAAGAAGGTAGCCAAGAAGGCCACCAAGAAGACTGCCAAGAAAGCCGCCAAGAAGACCACTGCCCGCAAGCCGGCCAAGAAGGTCGCCAAGAAGGCAGTGAAGAAGGCGACAAAGAAGACCGCCAAGAAGGCAGTGAAGAAGACTGCGAAGAAGGCGACCAAGAAGGCTGCCCCGAAGAAGGCTGCCAAGAAGGTTGCCAAGCGCAAGCCGGCCGCCCGCAAGAAGAAGGCCGCTCCGGTGGCCCTTCCGGCAACTCCGGCACCGCTGATCTAAGTACTTCCCGATAGCCGTACCCTGAGACCCCTTCCCCGACTGCCCAGCGGGGAGGGGGTTTTTTTATGGGCTGTGTGCGCCTGGCCAGCTGCGATGGTCAGCTGCTTCACAGGGAAACCGCTCGACCAGGAAATCCACGAAGCTGCGCAGCCGGGTTGAGTGATAACGGTCGTGCGGATAGACCACGTGCATGGGCCGACCGCGCCGGCCATGTTCCGGCAGCAACGGGACCAGGCCACCCGCATCGATGTCTGCTGCCAGCAGCAGGCTCGACTGCAGGATGATGCCCTGGCCCTGCAGCGCGGCCAGCCGCAACGCTTCGCCGTTGTTGATCTGCAACCGTCCCGAAGGCGGCGCTGGCAATGCCACTTCGTTGCCCAGCCAGTGCGACAGCGCAGCCGGATCCAGCGACAGGCATTGATGCTGCTGCAGTTCCTGCGCGTTGTGCGGCGTGCCATGCCGTGCGAGATAGGCCGGTGACGCACACAGGGTCAGCCGGTAGGGGCTGAGCGGGCGCGCCACCAGATGTGTGGCATCGGCCAGCGTGCCGATGCGGATGGCGGCCTCGAATCCCTCATCGGCCAGTTCGACCACGCGATCGGTCAGGACCAGTTCGACACTGACCTCGGGGTAGCGGTCCATGTAGGTCGACAGTGCCGGCACCAGCGCATGCGTGCCGAAGATCACCGGTGCACTGATCCGCAGCGTGCCCGCCGGTGCCAGATGGTGGTGCTGGGCCTGCGCATCGGTTTCCTCCACCAGGCGCAGGATCTCTTTGCAGCGGCCGTAGTAGGCCTCACCGAAAGCGGTCATGTGCTGCCGACGGGTCGTGCGGTTCAACAGCTGCATGCCCAGCCGTTCTTCCAGGGCGCGCAGGTGCTTGCCGGCCATCGTCGCAGAGATGTCCAGTGCCGATGCCGCGGCACTGAGGCTGCCCTTTTCCACGGCCAGCACATAGACCTGCATGCTCTCCAACAGGTTCATCTGACACCCCGGGTTCTGAATGTTGAAACCTCGCCGGAGTTTATCAATCGAGGGTGTTCAAAGAGCATGTCCGCACGGCCAGATGGGCCGGCAGAACCTGGCAGGGCAACACATGAAACTGGATCTTGAAGGACGTACCGCGCTGGTCACCGGCGCAGGCAGTGGCATCGGCGCAGGTGTTGCGCGGGTACTGGCGAGGCAGGGTGTGCGCGTGGCGATCACCGCGCGGCGGCAGGCGCCGTTGCAATCGGTGGCGGCCGCGATCGAGGCGGCGGGTGGACCGGTACCCGTCGTGTTGGTGGGCGATCTGACCGACGCCGACGATGTGCAGCGCATCGCCAGCGCTTCGCTGCAGGCGCTGCAGCACGTGGACATCCTGGTCAACGCGGCCGGTGGCGCACGGTTGGCCGGGGTGGCCGCAGCAGACGAGGTGTGGGACGAGGCGATGGCACTGAACTTCTCGGCGGCACGACGGCTGACGCAGGCGTTGCTGCCGTCGATGCGGGCCAATGGCTGGGGGCGTGTGATCAACCTCAGCGGGTCGATGGAGCCGCGTGCGGTGAACGCCGCGAGCCCGGCGAAGGCGGCGCTGCATCTGTGGAGCAAGGGGCTGTCCTGCGACGTGGCGGGCGAGGGCATCACCATCAACTCGATCGCGCCGGGGCGGATCAACAGCGCGCAGATCCTGGATCGGCTGCATCCCACGGAAGAGAGCCGGCGTGAGTTCATCGCCCGCAACATCCCGATGGGGCGTTTCGGCGAACCAGAGGAGGTAGCGCACCTGGTTGCGTTCCTGGCGTCGCCGTTGGCGGGGTACATCACCGGGGCGGTGATTCCGGTGGATGGCGGAATGCACTACTTCGCCCACTAGCATCCCGGGCGCGCCTGATTCTACGAAACGGTGAAGGCAGGGACGCTCAGCGCTGCGTAAACAAACGAAAAGGGCGACCCGAGGGCCGCCCTTCTGCTTAACGTTGAGCTCGCCAGCTCAGCGCGGCGAGGCCACCGCGCGGTTGCCTGAGGCACCCTTGCCCTTGCGCTTGTCCTGCTGTGCCGGGGTGGCGCCCTCGGCCATCAGGTTGTCGCTGCCGAAGTCGGTGTCCACGTCCAGCCAACGCTGCGACGGCAGGCCGAGGGCTGCGTCGAGCACGGTCGGCAGCAGGCCGCTGGGCAGGCCGCTTTCACCGTTCCACATGATGGCGATGCCGAGGTCGCGCTCGGGCACCAGTGCAACAAGGCCGCGGTAGCCCTGCACCGCGCCGGCATGGAACACGACATCGTGACCGGCGTAGTCGAAGGTGCGCCAGCCCAGCGCGTAGCCGGCCGAGTGCAGGCGTTCGCGGCGCCAGCCCGAACGCATCTCGCCGGGTGTGTTGATCAGGCTGGAGTGCAGCGTGGCCAGCAGCGGCGCCGGCAGCACGTCCGGACGGTGGCCGGTATGGGCCAACAGCCACTGCGCCATGTCACTGGCACTGGCGTTGACGCCGGCAGCAGGGGCGACGCGGTAATAGGTCGGCTTCGGCGTCAGCGACACCCAGCCATTGCGGCTGCGCACGTGCGGGCGCGCCCAGCGCGAGCTGGCCTGTATGCCGGCCAGGCCGAGGCTGGCATCGTTCATGCCGAGCGGCTTGAAGATGCGGCGTTCGACCGACTGCTCGTAGAAGCTGCCGGAGGCGGCATACACGACGTCGCCGATCAGGCTGAAGGCCACGTTCTGGTAAGCGTAGCAGTCGCCCGGCAGGCACTTCAGGCTGGTGTTGGCCAGCTTCTGGGTCAGCGCGTAGTACTCGGCATTGCCTTCGATGTCGCGGTCATAGGCGTTGTACGGCAGGCCGACGCGGTGGCTGAGTACATCGGCCACGGTCAGGCGGTCGGTGGCCTCCGGCGAGTTCAGGCGGAAGCCCGGCACGTAGTCGGTGACCTTGCTGTCCCAGCGCAGGGTACCGTCGTTGACCAGCAGGCCGGCCATGGTGCCGGCGAAGGCCTTGGAGAGCGACGCCAGGCGGAACACGGTGTGGGCATCGACCGGCAACGGGTTGTTGACGTCGGTGACACCGTAGCCGCGCGCGCTGAGCACGCGGCCGCCCTGCACGATGGCTACTGCCATGCCCGGCACGCGCTCGCCATAGGTGAGCTGCTGCGCCATCGATTCGATGTTGGCGACGTTGAAACCGGCAGCGGGCAACTGCACCTGCGGCACCAGCCCGGTGCGGTAGGCCGCAGGCTGGGTGTGGGCGACGGCGCCACCGGCAGCCGTTTCGATGTTGGTCGGCATCGGCGGCAACGCCGGCGGGGTCTGCGCGGTGGTGGACAAGGCAAGGGGCATCAACATGCCCAGCAAACCGGTGGCCGCCGAACGGATCGGACGACGCAGGCTGTTCTTTTTCATCGGTTGGAACCCGTGCGCGACTGCTGGGGATGATTCTAGCGCCGCTTTTCGCCTGTGCACAAACAAAGCGAAGATGAATGCGCATCTCGTTGAAAAAGTTGGATTTTTGACGCCAGAAAAGCGTGTATCACAAGGTGTCCGCCGGGCCAGTCCGTGACACTGCGTTGCAGCCATCGGCGCCGCCTGCGCTGGCGATGTTGCAGTGCATTGGATAACGTACGCGCTTCACTGCCCCCGGAGCCTGCCATGCCGCTGTCCAACCGCCGTTTGCGGGCGAGGGGAGCCGCGTGAGCGCGGCGCGGGAGAGCGGGGCACTGAAGGGCCTGCTGGCCGTGCTGCGCGAGTCGCCGGCGCTGTGGTGGTCGTTCCTGTACTTCTTCTGCTTGCTCAGCGGCTACTACGTGCTGCGGCCGGTACGCGAGGCGATGGCCGCTTCGGCCGACCTGGAGACGGTGTTCCCGGCGGCGTTGATCGCCTGGTTCGCCAGCCATGGCATCGCCCTGAAGGACTTCGTCCTGCAGTTCCTGTTCTCCTGCGTGTTCGTGATCATGCTGGTGCTGCAGCCGGTCTATGGCTGGCTGGTCAGCCGCTTCCCGCGGCGGGTGTTCCTGCCGGCGGTGTACGGCTTCTTCATCGCCACCCTGCTGGGCTTCTACGCACTGTTCGACAGCGGCGTACCCGGGCGGGGCATGGCGTTCTTCTTCTGGATCACCGTGTTCAACCTGTTTGCGGTCGCGGTGTTCTGGAGCTTCATGGCCGATGTGTTCTCCAATGCGCAGGCGCGGGCCTACTACGGCTACATCGGTGCGGCCGGCACTGTTGGCGCCTTCCTCGGCCCGATCATCACCAGTGCGCTGGTGCAGCGGGTGGGCATCGCCAACCTGATGCTGGTTTCGGCCGGCTTCCTGGTCGTGTGCCTGTTGTGCATCTGGCGCCTGCGCCACTGGGCGGTGCTGCGCGAGCGTGAGCAGCAGCTGGTGTCGGGTGAGCAGCCGATGGGCGGCAGCGTGCTCGATGGCCTGAAGCTGATCGTGCGCGAGCCCCTGCTGCGCTGGCTGGCGATCATGGTGGTGTTCGGCGTGGGTGTCGGCACCTTGCTGTACAACCAGCAGGCCAGCATCGTGCGTGCCTCGTTCAACGATGCAGGCGCTGCCACAGCCTTCTTTTCGCGCATCGACCTGGCGGTGAACGCGCTGGCGCTGTTGATGCAGCTCGGGCTGACCCGCTGGCTGCTGTCGCGCCACGGCATCGCCCCGGCGTTGCTGATTCCCGGTTTTGCGATCCTGATCGGCTTCTCGGTGCTGGCCGCATCGCCGATGCCGCTGATGGTGGCGGTGGTGCAGGTGATGACCCGCGCCAGCGAGTTCGCCCTGGCCAAGCCGGCCCGCGAAACCATCTACACCCGCGTGGACCGGCAGTGGCGCTACAAGGCCGGCGCGGCGATCGACACGGTGGTGTACCGCGGCGCCGACCTGACCTTCGCCTGGCTGCACAAGGGGCTGTCGCTGTTCGGTTCGCACGTGGTGTTCATCGGTGGTGTAGCCGTAGCCGGCTTGATGACCCTGGCGGCGTTCGGTGTGCTGCGCGAAGAGAAGAAGCTGCCGCGCGACCGTTGATTTTCCGGGGTCGGATCCCTTTCCCGCAGGGAAAGGGATCTGACCCCATTCTCCATCCCTGTCCAAGGAACTGCCCATGTACTGGATCGCGCTCGCCCTGACCCTGCTGGTCGCCCTGCTGCACGTTTATTTCCTGGTGCTGGAGATGTTCCTGTGGACCCGGCCGCTGGGCCTGAAGACGTTCCGCAATTCACCGGAGAAGGCGGAGACCACGCGCGTGCTGGCGGCCAACCAGGGCCTGTACAACGGCTTCCTGGCGGCGGGCATCGTGGTGGGGCTGGTGCTGGCGCAGCCGGTGCTGGTGACGTTCTCGCTGGTGTGCGTGGTGGTGGCGGGGTGCTATGGCGCCTACAGCGTGAGCCGACGCATCTTCATGATCCAGGCCGTGCCGGCGATCCTGGCGTTGGTGTTTCGCGCACTGGCGTGATTTCCGGCCAACGGCACAGCCCCTCGTGGGTTGGTCGCGTAGAGCTGTCATGGGGTTGGTCGGGCGGGTTGGGTTCGCGGGGGACGCCGCAAGTACGTCCCTGTAGGCTTGGCCGCGGCATCCATGCCGCGGACACCCCCGCGAACCCAACCCGCCCGACCCCTGACAGGTTCCGTGCGCGGCCAGCCCACGGAGAAGAAAAGAAGATCAAGAGCAACAGCGGGTCGCTGCGCTCGTGGGTTCTGCGCGCATGAAAAAAGCGGCCGCCGGGCCGCTTTTTTGCTTTTGCTCTTCTTTTTCTCTTGCGTGGGTGGACGCCGCAGCGATCTGTCAGAGGCCGGAGGGGTGGGATGCGCAGGGGCGTAAGCGCCATGGATGGCGCGCCCGAGCCTACAGGGACGTATTCACGGCGCCCCCTGGGCATCCCACCCCTCCGGCCCAACCGATGAACCGCTTTCAGCATCCACCCACGAGGGGCTGTGCCGTTCGCGGCAACATCACTTCGCCGGCGACACCCACATGTCGATGACCACGCTGAACACCTCCGTCCCTGCGCGGTCGCGGACACTCACCGTCACCGGCAACGCATAGCCTTCGGTCGCCACCACGATCGGCTGCGCCGGCAATGCTGTCGCCTGCAGCGTGCCGCGCGCCTTGGCCAGGTACTGCACCTGCATGCCCTTCGGGATCCAGCGCATGCCCTTGGGCAGCGACGCATCGACCATCACCCCGGCGGTCAGTTCGGCCAGGTTGCACATTGCGATCGCGTGCACCGTGCCGATGTGGTTGCGCACCTTGCGGCGGTCGGCCAGCGTGCCCTCGCAGCGGCCGTTCTCCAGGCGCGTGATGCGCGGGGCGATGCTGGCGAAATAGGGCGCCTTGAAGCACACCGCGCGCGAGAACAGCCAGGTGCCGGCAGGCCAGCGCTGCAGGCGGTGATAGAGCGAAAGCAGGGGCGTGGACATGGCGGTTTCCGGTCGGCGGACAAAGCGACGGCGGGCCAGGCCCGCCGTCGAGGCAACGCGTGTCGCGGGCGATCAGGCCGCCTGCGAGTGCGGGTCCTTGTTCTGGCGGTCGTAGTAGCTGGCCGCGCGCAGTTCGTGGGTGTCGAAGTCGTCCACGGTGATGGTGTCCAGGGTCAGCGTACGCAGCTCTTCCAGCAGGCTGCGCTCGTCCTGGGTGATCACGCCTTCGGCCACGGCCTCGTCGAGCTGGCTGTTGAAGTCCAGCGCCTCGATGCCCTTGCTCTTCAGCGCCTTCAGGAACTTGCGCTCCACCGGCTCGGCCATGATCGCCTTGCTCAGGTAGCTGTTGATGCGGCCACCCGGGTTGTTCTCGCAGGGGGTCAGGAACACGCCGCTGGCGAGGCGGTCGCGGGCTTCGTTCGGGGCCATCAGCAGCGCAGCCACGCGACGGCTCAGGCGGTCGCCCGGGGCCTCGGCACGACGGCCCAGCGGGAAGATCAGTGCCCACATCAACCAGCCGATCGGACGGATCGGGAAGTTGCGCAGGGCAGCCGACAGCGATTCCTCGATCTTGTGCACGCTGTCATGGAAGGCCCAGGCCAGCAGCGGCTGGTCCGCCTGCGGCGCGCCTTCGTCGTGGTAGCGCTTGAGCATGGCGCTGGTCATGTACACATGGCTCAGCACGTCGCCCAGGCGGCCGGACAGCGATTCCTTGAACTTCAGCTTGCCGCCGAGCGTCATCATCGAGATGTCGGCCATCAGCGCCAGGTTGGCCGAGTAACGGTCCAGCTTGCGGAAGTAGCGGCGGGTGTAGGCGTCGCCCGGGGCAGCGCCGAAGCGTGCGCCGGTCAGGCCGAACCAGAACGAACGAACGGCGTTGGAGATGCCGTAGCGGATGTGGCCGAACAGGCTGCGGTCGAAGTCCTGCAGGCCCGCACGGGTGTCGGGGTCCTGCGCGGCCTTCATTTCCTTCAACACCCACGGGTGGCAGAGGATCGCACCCTGGCCGAAGATCAGCAGGCTGCGGGTCATGATGTTGGCGCCTTCCACCGTGATGGCGATCGGCGCGGCCTGCCAGCTGCGGCCGGCGAAGTTGCGTGGCCCCAGGATGATGCCCTTGCCGCCGATCACGTCCATCATGTCCGAGATCACTTCGCGGCTCATGTTGGTGCAGTGGTACTTGGCGATCGCCGACGGCACCGACGGCACGTCACCGCGGTCCACAGCAGCAGCGGTGGCCTGCGACAGCGCGCTGATCTTGTACGCCTTGCCACCGATGCGGGCCAGCGCTTCTTCCACGCCTTCGAAGCGGCCGACCGACAGGCCGAACTGCTTGCGGATGCGCGCATAGGCGCCGGTGACTGCTGCACCGGCCTTGGCACCGCCGCTGGCGGTGGAAGGCAGGGTGATCGAACGACCCACGGCCAGGCACTCGTTGAGCATGTTCCAGCCCTTGCCGGCCATCGCAGCGCCACCGATCAGCTGGGTCAGCGGAATGAACACGTCCTTGCCGCGGATCGGGCCGTTCTGGAACGTCGAGTTCAGCGGGAAGTGGCGACGGCCGATTTCAACGCCGGCGGTCTCGCGCGGCAGCAGGCCCAGGGTGATGCCGATATCGCGGGTCTGGCCGATCAGGCCATCCGGATCGTACATGCGGAAGGCCAGGCCGATCAGCGAGGCGACCGGCGCCAGGGTGATGTAGCGCTTGTCGAAGGTCAGCTTGACGCCGAGCACCTGCTCGCCGTTCCACTCGCCCTTGCAGACGATGCCATAGTCGGGAATGGAGGTCGCATCGGAGCCGGCGAACGGACCGGTCAGGCCGAAGCAGGGCACTTCGCGGCCATCGGCCAGACGCGGCAGGTACTGGTCCTTCTGTTCCTGGGTGCCGTAATGCACCAGCAGTTCACCCGGGCCCAGCGAGTTGGGCACGCCGACGGTGGAACTGACCACCGAAGACACCGAGGCCAGCTTCTGGATCACCTTGTGGTGGGCCAGCGCGGAGAAGCCCAGGCCGCCGTATTCCTTCGGAATGATCATGCCGAAGAACTTGTTCTTCTTGATGAAGGCCCACAGTTCCGGCGGCAGGTCGGCATGGACGTGGGTGATTTCCCAGTCGTTGACCATCGTGCACAGCTGTTCGACCGGGCCATCGAGGAAGGCCTGTTCTTCAGCGGTCAGCTGCGGCTTGGGGTAGTTCAGCAGGATGTTCCAGTCCGGATCACCGGTGAACAGTTCGCCTTCGAAGCCGACCGAGCCGGTTTCCAGGGCGATGCGCTCGGTCTGCGACAGCGGCGGCAGCACCTTGCGGAACACCTTCATCATCGGGCCGGTCAGCAGCGGCTTGCGGATGAACGGCAGCAGCAGCGGCACGACGATCACGGCCAGTATCGCGGCGGCGACGATCGTGGCGGTCTGGTTGACGTAGGGGATGAACCAGCAGGCCACCAGCAGGGCCACGCTGATCAGCGTCCAGGTCAGCAGGCGCATGCGGTGGTAGGCGACGAACGCGCCTGCCAGCAGCAGGGCGAGGAAGGGAATGACGAGGCTCATGAGCGTGCTCCGGTGACGTGCTCGTTTATGGCGGACGAAGCTGCAGCATCCGCTGCGGGCAACACGTCCAGATAGTCCAACACAGTAGCGGTAAAGGCGTCGTTGTCATCACCGGCGACCATGTGCGTGGCCTGCGGCAACTGTACGTGGCGTGCGTGTGGCGCCAATGCCAGGAATTCGGCCACCGTCTGCGGGGTGACCAGGTCGCTGCGGCCACCGCTGACCAGCAGCAGGGGGCACTTCACCTGGCGCGCGGCTTCGGCCAGTGCGTCCTGGTGCTGCTCGCTGTCACGGGCCAGTTCGGCCACCAGGCGCGGGTCCCAGTGCCAGCGCCAGCGACCGTGGCCATCTTCGCGCAGCAGCGCGCGCAGTGAGTCTTCGGATTTGCGCGGGCGATGCGGCACATAGGCCGAAATCACATCGGCAGCCTGGGAGAGCGAGGCGAATCCTTCCGGATGCGCGGTCATGAAGGCGAGGATGCGCTCGACGCCAGCGGTATCCCAGCGCGGGGTGATATCCACCAGCACCATGGCCGAGAACAGGCCTGGCCAGCGTGATTCGGCCAGCAGGCCGAACAGGCCACCCATCGAGGCAGCCACCAGCACCGGCGGTCGCGGTTGTTCGCCGGCCAGCACGATCAGGTCATCGGCGAACTGCTCGCCGTGGTACGCCAGATCGGCCGCATTCCAGTCGGAATCGCCGTGACCCCGGGCGTCGTAAGCCAGGGTCTGCAGGCCGGCTGCCGACAACGCCTTGGCCGTCGTCGTCCAGGCATGGCGGGTCTGGCCAAATCCATGCGCGAACAGTACGCGCCCGCGACGGCCGGAGGTGCTGGCGGTTGCAGCCAGCGAGGCACCGTGGGCCGCCTCCAGGCGCAGGTCATGGAATGCAGCGAGAGTAGGGGACATAACCATACTCGCTAGTATGGATTGGTTCGGCGGGATGTCAATACTGCACGGTATGGTGCGCTGCGGGAATGCCTCTCGGCCCGGCTGCCGACGGTTTCGGCCGCAACCGCGTACTGCAACGAACCCCGGCGTATGGTTAAATCAGCACATGAATCAACCTGACGCTTCCGCCGGCGAACCGCGTGCCGGCCGCAACAGCCGCCTGAGTGCCGAAGACTGGGCCCAGGCGGCCCTCGATCTGATTGCCGAGCAAGGTGTGAGCGCCGTCGCGGTGGAGCCGCTGGCGCGCCGCCTTGGCGTGACCAAGGGCAGTTTCTACTGGCACTTCCCCTCGCGTGATGCGCTGCTGCAGGCGGCACTGGAACGCTGGGAACTGTTCGAGCAGGAACAGGTGTTCGGCAGCCTGGAAGACGTGCCGGATCCGCGCGTGCGCCTGCGTCAGCTGTTCCAGATGGTGGCGCACGAAGTGCAGCCGCACATCATCTACAGCGAGTTGCTGAAGGCACTGGACCATCCGATGGTGCGGCCGGTGATCGACCGCGTGTCGCAGCGACGGCTCGATTACCTGATCGCCTCGTTCCGCCAGGCGGGCCTGAGCTCGACCGATGCACGCCATCGCGCACGCCTGGCTTACGCCGCCTATGTCGGCTTCCTGCAGTTGTCGCTGCAGCTGCAGCAGCCCAAGCAGGCGCGCGAGGATTTTGAAGCGTATGTCGAGCATCTGATCGACACGCTGATTCCGAACGGCTGAGGCGTTCTTCATCGCTGGATGCAGAAAGGCCGCGGCAGTGCCGCGGCCTTTTTCGTTGGTGTTGATGCCAGCAGCGAACGTACAAAAAACAACGGCCCCTTGCGGGGCCGTTGCTGCATCAGCTGATCAGTGGAGCGATCAGAACTTCTGCTTGTACTGCATGTACATGTAGCGGCCCGGCAGGTCGTACTGCGGGTCGAACATGTTGTACGAGGTCGAGTACGAGACCGGCGGCTGCTTGTCCCATGCGTTGTTCAGACCCAGCATGATCGTGCCCTTCCACGGGGTGTTGTAGCGCACCTGGATGTCGTGGTAAGTGGTCGAGGCCATGTGGTTCTTGCCGTTCTGGCCGTCGGAGCAGTAGCCCACCAGGTCGGCGTCACGCACCGGATCGAACGGGCATTCTTCGGTCATGCCCGACTTGTAGCGCAGACCGTAGTTCACGCCGAAATCGCCGTAGGACCAGTCGACGTACAGGTTGGAACGGATGCGCCAGTACGGATCCTGATCGAGGTAACGACCTGCGCGGCCATCCAGCGGAGCATCGTCGGTGGACTTGGTGTTCCACTTGGACAGGTAGGTGCTGTCCCAGCTGATGGTGAACTGGCCGAACGAGGTTTCCGGCAGCTTGTACAGGACGCCCAGATCCCAGCCTTCCACCTTGTACGACGACAGGTTCTGCAGCGGCATGTCGACGTTGGTGATGGTGTAGCGCTGGGTCGGGGTGCCGTAGTTCGGGTCGCGGGTGATCAGGCCGCAGTAGGCTGCCTGTTCCTGCGGCGAACCACCGTAGCAGCGATCCATGATGTCCTGAATGGCCGGGCGGGTGATCGCGTCTTCAATCTCGATCTGCCACCAGTCCAGGGTCACGTTCAGGCCGCTGACGAAGCTCGGGCTCCACACCACGCCCAGGGTCTTGCTGGTCGAGGTTTCCGGCTTCAGATCCGGATTCGACTTCCAGGTGAAGGCGACCGGAGTCTGCTTGTTGGCGCCGCTGCCGGCACCCGGCTGCAGGAAGCCCGCCGGCACGCCTTCAGCGGCGCACTGGGCAGCAACTGCACCGGTACGACGACCATTGCCGGAAGAGCACGGATCGGCGTAGGTTTCGAAGGAGTCGGTGTCGCCGCGGTACAGGTTGTTGATGCTCGGCGCGCGGAAGCCCTCGGAGTAGTTACCGCGGATCATCAGGTCGTCGATCGGCTTCCAGCGGAAACCAAACTTGTTGTTGGTGGTGTTGCCGAAGTTGCTGTACTTCGAGTAGCGCGAAGCCACGCTGAAGTCGAGCAGCTTGGCGCCCGGCAGGTCAGCCAGCACCGGGATCGACAATTCGACGAAGAATTCGTCCAGGTCGTAGGAGCCCTTGGTCGGAGCAGCGCCGTTGCCGGTGCTCAGGCCTGCAGCGATGAAGGCGTCCGGATCGAACTGGCCGCTTTCCTTGCGGTATTCGTAACCTGCGGCGAAGGCCAGTGCGCCAGCCGGCAGCTGCACGATTTCACCGGAAAGGTTGGCGTAGTAGCCACGCGAAACCAGGCTTGCCGAGTCATGCGCCGTGAACGAGGCGTAGTCCAGGGCTTCCTGCGAGATCGAGCCCAGGCCACCCAGCGGGTTGATCGGCACGCAGCCAGAGATGACCGCGCCAGCAGCGTTGAGGCAGACAGCCTGGCCATCACGAATTGCCGACGGACCATAGGCTTCGGCCAGACGCGACCGGTTGAACAGGCCATAGGTCAGGTCGTTCTGATCGGTCTTGTCGTAACGGTAGCCGACGTCCCAGTCGAAGTTGCGGTCAGCAAATTCGAAGAAGCCTTCGAAGCCACCGTAGAAGTGCCAGTTCTTGACGTTCTGGTTGAACGAACGGCCGCCGGTTTCATTGAAGCGACGCGCAACGCTGGTCAGGTCAACGCCGTACGGGTTGTAGATGCTGTTGGCGCTCAGGCGCTGGCCGGTCACCGGCATCGCCGCGAGCAGCTGCTCGGACTTGCGCTCGTTGTACATCGCCTCGGTACGGAAGGTGACGTTGTCGGTGACATTGTACGAACCGGTCGCAAACAGCGAGGTACGTTCCTGCGGGGTCAGCAGGTAGTTGTCCGGCGAGGTGTTGTAGCCGTGGATGTCAGAATCGAAGACGGTTTCCTGACCATTGATGATGACGTACTGCTCATCATTGCGGATGTAGGAGCCCGGGATACCGGTAGCGCTCTGGCCGCCGAAGAACGGCGGGCCACCGGCGGAGATCTTGCGATCGCCGGCCATGACGCTGCCTTCCTTCACGTAGGACGCGCCCAGCACCAGCGATGCGCGGTCGGTGGTGGTGCCGATGCTGAAGTCATAGGCTTCACGCTCGCCGTCGCCCTGGCTGTACTGGCCCTTGTAGACGTTCGCTTCGGCGCCGTCGAAGTTCTGCTTGGTGATGATGTTCACCACGCCGGCGATGGCGTCCGAACCATAGATGGTCGAAGCGCCGTCCTTCAGGACGTCGATGCGCTCGATCATCGCGGTCGGGATGGTGTTCAGATCGACGCTGCCGTCCAGGCCGGTGGTCCAGCGACGGCCATTGACCAGCACCAGCGTGCGTTCGGCACCCAGGTTGCGCAGGCTGACGCCGGCCGAACCATCACCGCCGTTGTTGAAGGTGCGGTTCAGCGCAGCGCCGTTGGCCGAGATGCGCTGCAGGATGTCGGCGACCGAGGTCACACCCTGCTTTTCGATGTCGGCGCGGGTCAGGCTCAGGACCGGCTGCGAGGTTTCGATGTCGGTGCTCTTGATGCGCGAACCGGTCACCGAGATGCGATCCAGGTTGGTCGCTTCCTGCGCCTGGGCCGTTACGGACGTCGCCGCACCGGCGATCAGCGCGACGACGACAGCGTCACGCAGCTTGTTGGACTGGAAATTCATTGGCTCTCTCTCTCCAAGAAATCTTGGCTGGGGTAGTGCCTGCGCGGCGGTGCCAAAAAAGAAGGCTCCAAAATCGCGAGGCTGAATCGATAGTAACGGCCCCCAGCCAAAAATTAAAGCTGCGTTAATTCACGCTGTGGTTACACATGAATGCGCTTTGATTTCTTTTATTTCAATGAGTTATCTGGATGTGGGAAGGGACGCAACCGCGCCTGCCTGCCCTCGACGCACAAAAAAGTTTCAGTTGATGCATGTCGTGATGTATCCGTTTGTAACGGATAGGTGCTTTTCGCACTTGACAGATGTGTCCAGAAACAATTCGGGCGCCCCTGGGCGCCCGATGTTCAACACAGCTTGTTCGCGGTCGATGAGCGACTACAGATCCTGCTCGTAGCGCACGTACGGCACGGTGCCGTCATCGTTGCTTTCGTTGCGCGGGGAGAACGGGTTCTTGCCGCGGCTGATGACGTTTTCCGCGCCGACGGTGAGCTGGCCGGACCACGGGGTGCGCCAGGTCAGGCCGATGCCCAGGCCTTCCCACTTGCCGGGCTTGCCGGGAACGTCAACCACGCGGCCGATGATGCTGCCGCTGAAATTGCCGTAGCCGGCGCCCAGGCTCAGGCTCTTGCTGTCCCAGCGGTCAACGATGGCCGGTGAGGCGTCAGCCAGGGGTACCAGGCGTGCCTTGGCATAGGTGCCGGCGATGGAGACAAAGCCTTCGCGACCGATGTTCTTCTGCGCGAACACGGTCAGGTCATTCTGTTCGGCGCGCAGCGACGGGGTCTTGCTGGGCGTGGCCAGCCAGGCGGGCAGGGTCTCGCGGCCAGTGCCGGCAGTGATTCCCAGGCGGCCGGTGCCACGGTTGAGCGCGGCGGTACCGGTCAGGCGCCGGTTGGAGCCGATGGCATCATCGTCGTCGCCCAGGCTGGCCAGCATGCAATGGCTGGCCAGTCCGCTGATGCTGGAGCCGCTGCTGCTGTTGCACAGCAGGCCGAGCGAGTCGCCCGAAGACAGGCCGAACGCAGCATCGAGCGAATTGCGGCCGAAATGCCAGCGTGCGCCCACGGCCTGCTCGCCGGTCGGTTCCAGGTACAGCAGGGCCTCGACCTTGCCACTGCCCTTGTTCCAGACCGGAATGACGGTGCGGGTGTCCTTGCTCTGCGCGTGCACGCCCGTGATCGCGCCAAGGGCGATCAGAAGGGCCAGCGGTAGACGCAGGAAGGTACGCATCGGACCAGTTCAGACAGGGACGGGCAGTGAAAGTTCCCGCTGGGGCGGGAACTCGATCCTAGGGTGTTTATGAATTCTTAACAAGCCTTGTTCCTCCCCAGATACAAGACTCATTGGGTATTACTGAAGTCGTTCAGGTGCCGGTACAGCCCCCTGGGCACCGTGGAACAGTATGCCGAACTCCGTCAACGGAAAGTGATACTCCTGTCCGCAGAATTCGCAACGTACGTCTACGGCGCCGGTGTCTTCGGCAGCCGCACGGGCCTCTTCCTCGCCCAGCGAGAACAGCATCGAGGCGACCCGTTCACGCGAGCAGGAGCAGGCGAAGGACAGGGCCTTGTCACCCACCAGCTCCGCCTTCTCCTCGTGGAACAACCGGTGCAGGAGTTCCTCGGCCGGAGTGGCCAGCAGCTCCGCCTTGCCCAGGGTGTCGAACAGCGCGCTGGCGCGGGACCAGCCATCGTCGTCGCCTTCGTCGCCCGGCAGCTTCTGCAGCAGCAGGCCGGCAGTGCCGTCGCGGCCGGCGGCCAGCAGCAGTCGCGTCGGCAGCTGCTCGGACTGGCGGAAGTAGTCTTCGAATGCTTCATCCAGTTCCGGCGCGGTCAGTGCGACCAGGCTCTGGTAGCGCTGCGGTTCGCGCGGGTCCAGGCCGGGATTCTCGATGGTGATGGCCAGCAGGGCGTCCCGGCCCAGGTCGGTCAGGTCACGGGGGGCGTCACCGCCCTCGGCAATCTGGACGATGCCGCGCAGGGTGCCGGCGGCGGTGCATTCGGCGAACAGGGTACGCAGAGCGGTATTGCTGCGCAGCTGGATCGACAGGCGGCCGTCCACCTTGGTGTGGCCGGTGAACAGGGCCGATGCCACGCAGGCTTCGCCGAGCAGTTCGGTGGCGCTGTCCGGATACTCGCCGTGGGACTGGATGTCCTGCCAGGTGGCCTGCAGGCGCACGTGGACGCCACGGACACCGGCGTCGGGGAGCAGGAAACGGATAAGGGAATCGGATTGGGCGGTCATCGGCTCACATCGCGCGGAAACGGGGATGGTTGCCGGATAATGCGCCGACAACCAGGCATAAGAAGGATGCACCAGTAATGGGGGCAGGGGGAGAGCAGGACAAGGTAGTGGCCGCCGCCGACGCGGCACCGCGCAGGCGCTGGCGCTGGAAGCGGCTGCTGTGGCTGCCGGTGCTGTTCGTGGCCTTCAGCTGCCTGCAGGTCCTGGTGCTGCGTTTCATCGATCCGCCGCTGTCCACGGTGATGGTCTGGCGTTTCGGTGAGGCACTGGGTGAAGGCGACTGGTCCTACCGGCTGCACTACCAGTGGCGGGACCTTGACCAGATGGCGCCGAGCCTGCCGATTTCGCTGGTGGCCGCAGAAGACCAGCGCTTCCCCGACCACAGCGGGTTCGACCTGCAGGCCATTGAAAAGGCGCGCGACCACAACGCGCGGGGCGGGCGCCTGCGCGGGGCCAGCACGATCAGCCAGCAGGTGGCCAAGAACCTGTTCCTGTGGCAGGGCCGCAGCTGGATCCGCAAGGGCCTGGAGGTCTGGTACACGGTGCTGATCGAAGCCTTCTGGCCGAAGCAGCGGATCCTGGAGATGTACGCCAACATCGCCGAGTTCGGCGACGGTGTGTATGGCGCCCAGGCAGCGGCGCAGACATTCTGGGGCAAGGACGCCGCGCGGCTGAGCCCTGCCGAGAGCGCGCGTCTGGCGGCAGTGCTGCCGGCGCCGCGCCGCTACAACGCGGCCAAGCCAGGCCCCTACGTGCAGCGTCGTGCGGCGTGGATCCAGCGGCAGGCACGGCAGCTGGGTGGAGCGGGGTACCTGGCGGAGGACTGAGGGGCCACGACCCCAGATGTCCGTGGTGCCTTCCGATGCGGGAAGCGGGTATTTCGAACGCTGGACTGACGGGCTGCATCCCCGTCAACGACGTACAATCCGGCGATGACTCGTGAGCGTCTTACCTTCGTCATCGCCGCACACAACGAAGAGCTGGTGCTGCCCCAGCTGCATCCGCGATTGTGCGCGGTACTGGACGGCCTGGCCGGAATCGATGGTCACATCCTGTACGTGGATGACGGCAGCAGTGACACGACCTGGTCGTTGATCGCCTCGCTGGCCCAGGCCGACCCGCGGGTATCGGCGCTGAAGCTGTCGCGCAACTTCGGCAAGGAGGCGGCGCTGACCGCCGGCCTGGACCATGTGCGCGAAGGCGCGGCGATGATCCTCGACGCTGATGGCCAGGACCCGCCGGAACTGGTGCCGGACTTTGTCGAACGTTGGCGGCAGGGCTACGACAACGTCTACGGCACGCGCCTGGTACGTGACGGTGAGAGCTGGAGCAAGCGTGCTGCCGCATCGGTGTTCTACCGGGTGATTGGTCGCCTCTCGCGCACGCCCATTCCGGCCGATACCGGCGATTTCCGCTTGTTGTCGCCGCGCGCGCTGAGCGCATTGCGCGAGATGCGCGAACGGCACCGGTTCATGAAGGGGCTCTTCAGCTGGGTCGGTTTCCGCCGCGTGGCGGTGCCGTATCACCGGCATGCCCGTTTGGCCGGCAGCAGCAAGTTCAGCCTGTGGCGGCTGTGGAACTTCGCACTGGAAGGGATCACCGGCTTCTCGACGGTCCCGCTGCGGGCGGCCACCTACATGGGGCTGGCCACCGCAGGCGTGGCCTTCGTGTTTGCCATCTGGGTGATTGCGAAGGCGGCGTTGTACGGCGACCGGGTGGCCGGGTGGCCGACCATGATGGCGGTGATCCTGTTCCTCGGTGGCGTGCAGTTGATCGCGCTGGGGCTTATCGGCGAGTACCTGGGACGCCTGTACGAGGAGTCCAAGCAACGGCCGTTGTACCTGGTTGACGCATGGTTGGCCCCTTCCGTGGCAGACTCGGAGCTGCAACCCACCCTGGGAGGGCAGGCAGATGACGTCGGTACGGCAACTGTTGGACGGCAAGTCCCCTGAAGTGCATGCGGTCGCGCCAGGCGCGGCGGTGATCGATGCGATCCGGTTGATGGCGCAGAAGGGCATCGGCGCGGTGCTGGTGATGGATGGCCCGCGGCTGGTCGGGATCCTCTCCGAGCGTGATTACGCACGCAAGATCGTGCTCCACGATCGTTCGTCGCGTGACACCGCAGTGTCGGAAATCATGACCGCGAAAGTAGTGACGGTGAGTCCCGGTGAGCAGGTGGAACACTGCCTGCAGCTGGTGACCGATTACCGCATCCGCCATCTGCCGGTGGTCGAGGGCGGGCAGGTACTGGGGGTGATTTCCATCGGTGACCTGGTGAAGTCGGTGATCGATGCGCAGCGGCGCGAGCTGGATCAGCTGCAGCAGTACATCGTGGCGGGGTGAGTTCTGTCGCTGGCGGGCCTGCGGCCCGCCGGCCCGCTTTTTCAAGCAACTGCCAAAGCCAAAGCCAGGGCAGCGCCTGCCTGGCATGCCGGGGAGGCGGAGGGCATGGCCGTGCAGGACACGCCGTAAACCCGTCCATGGGGGCTCGATGGCGCCATCCATGGCGCCAACGGTCCTGCACGGCCATGCCCTCCGCCTCAGGACACGTTCCTGCGAGCGCGGCGGCCTTCACCCTGACTGTCTGCCGTTGGTAGATGCCAACCTTGGTTGGCACTGCTTTTGATTCTGCTTTCTTCTTTTGATCTTGAATTCCTGCTCTCGTTTCGCGCGCGCAGGAAACTGTCGGGAGGGTGACGGGTGGCCCAAGCAGGACCGTTGGCGCCATGGATGGCGCCATCGAGCCCCCATGGGTGAGGGCGCTTTGCTTGCGAAGCACTGCTTCGCAAGCGCCCGAACGCACAGCCGCCAGCGGCTGGGCCGGACCGCGGAGAGGGGTTCACGGCGTGTCCTGCCTGGGCCACCCGTCACCCTCGTCCCATTTGCAGTAGGGCGCCGAACGCCCGCTCTACTTCGCGTAGTGCCCACCGCAGTCGGCATCCTTGCCCGGCCCCAGTTCGATGGTGGCCAGCAGTGCCGCCGGCGGCGCGATGCTGCCCAGCGTCAACGCGACCGCACCCCGGATACCCAGCGCCTTGAAGTCCGGGCGGAACGACGGGTCCTTGAAGGTGCCGCCGATGCGCAGCGGCGAGCGCAGCACCAGGATGCTCCTGTCCTTCGGTCGTGGCTTCAGCAGCAGGTCCAGCGTTTCATCGCGCAGGCTGACATCGCCCTCGCCGAGGATGATCGTATCGGTGGTGTCCACTGCCATCGACCGGGTATGCATCAGGCCCTCGCGCACGCCGAAGTCGGCGAAGGCGCATCGCAGCGGAATCTGTTTGTCGCCGGTGAACAGGAATTTCAACGACTCGGTGATGTCCAGTCCCGCCACTTCCATCAGCAGGTTGCCGACGTGGCCGCGGCCCATGCCCAGCGCCACGTTGCCGCTGCTGCTGCCGAGCATCGCTGCGATCGAGTTGCCGTTGCCGGTCAGGTCAATGGCGCCGCTGATACCCCCCTTGGCCTGTTCGGCCAGCTTGGCGTCGGGGAACAACTGGCCCAGCTGCACGCCGCGCACGCTGGCCTTCAACGAGGTTGCAATCTGCGGGCGACGTGCGTCCATGCGGATCGTGCTGCGGATGTCGCCGCCGGCAACGCCGAAGTTCAGCGGGTCCAGCCGCAGTACACCATCGTCCAGCAGCAGGTGTGCATCCATGTCGTCCAGCGGCAGCTTGGGTGCATTGATGCGCTGGGCCTTCCAGCGCACGTCGGCATCCATCGCGCGCAGCTTGCCCAGGTTGTACGGCGTGGCCGGCAGCACTTTGGCGCTGGCGGCCACGCGCGCAGCCTCGGCCCGCTGTTCTGCATTGGCGGTCTCGCCGCCACCGGTCTTCGGGGGCGCACCGACGAAGCCGGCAAGGTCATCGAAATCGAGGCGGCGCGACACCAGGTTCGCGGTCATCCGTGGGCGTTCCCTGGAGACATCGAACTGCACATCGCCGCCCAGGTCACTGTCGCCGACTTTGCCGGTGAAGCGCTCGTAGCGCCACACCTGGTGATCGCGCTTCAGGCGGCCATCCAGTGCGTAGGGCGGGGAAGGCGGAATGGCGATGCCCAGCAATGGATACAGGTCGGCCAGGTCTTGACCGCTCAGCGCGAACTGCAGGTCGAACACCTGCAGCTGGAACGGGTTGGTCAAGGTGCCGCTGGCAACGGCATGGGTGGCTCCGGCGCGGCCATCCAGATGGATGCGGAAGGGGTGTGCGCTGTCAGTCAGTTCCAGCGGCGATTCGGTCCCACCGCTCAGGGTAAAGGGATTGCCCTGCCAGCGGCCCTTGCCGGCCACCAGCAACGGTGGTGCGGCGTCGGCCTGTTTCGGTTGCCCGCTGCGCACGTTCACCAGGATGTCGGTGCGGCCGAGTGCGTCCAGGAACTGCAGGCGACCATCGTCGATGTGCAGGCGCTTGAGCTGCGGCGTGGTGCCGCCCTTGCTGTCGCCGAGGAAGTTCCAGTTGCCGGGGTCACCTTTGCGCGGGGCGGTTTCCAGCAGTACGTCCGGGCGGGTCAGGCGCACTTCGGGTAATTGCACGCTGCCACGCAGCAGCGGCCACACCCGTACGTCGATCTCGACCCGGTCGGCGCTGACCATGGTGGGCTGCTTCGCCCAGGGCGCATTGGCAAAGGTGAGGGTATCGGCGCGCACGGTGCTGGTGCGGCCGAGGTCGACATCCAGGTTGCCGATGTGCAGGGCGCGGCCGGTGCGCGCCTGTACCGCACGTTCGACCGGGCCCTTGAACCAGTTCCAATCCCAAAGGGCGATGAGGACCAGCAGTGCCGCTAGCAGGAACACCAGCACAGCCAGCCAGCGCTGCCCGCGTGGGCCGGGGCGACGCAGACGCCAGCGCGACGCCTTGGAATCAGCAGGAGCAGAGGCAGCATTCACACCGCCATGGTTGCCCCGTCGGGGTGGACGGGGCGCGAAGCGATCATGTGCATCGTGTGCAGAGCCGGTGCCTGCTCGCCGGCCAGGGGCCTGGCGTTACCCTCAATACGGGATCACAGCACCTGTCGGGTCACGGCGACGAAGTGGCAGACGCTGCCACCGATCACGAACAGATGCCAGATCGCGTGCGAATAGGGGATGGATTCGCGGTGGTAGAAGTACGTGCCCAGCGTATAGGA
Source organism: Stenotrophomonas sp. 2694 (assembly GCF_040548715.1). Taxonomy (NCBI): domain Bacteria; kingdom Pseudomonadati; phylum Pseudomonadota; class Gammaproteobacteria; order Lysobacterales; family Lysobacteraceae; genus Stenotrophomonas; species Stenotrophomonas sp. 2694. Next base: position 83,835 of record NZ_JBEPSG010000009.1, on the reverse strand, counting down.
CAGGCCGCCGCCGAACAGCCAAGCCAGGGTGCCACCATCGATCGAGGCCCACATCGGCTTGATCGCCACCACCACCAGCCAGCCCATGGCGATGTAGATCACCGTGGACAGCAGCTTGAAGCGGCCGGTGTAGAACAGCTTGAACACCACGCCGCCGAGCGCCAGCGCCCAGATCGCGGTGAACATGCCCCAGCCCCAGGGGCCGCGCAGGCCGATCAGGGTGAACGGGGTATAGGTACCGGCGATCAGCACATAGATCGCGCAATGGTCGAACACCTTCAGGCGGCCCTTGGCCTGCGGGTGCTGGATGGCGTGGTACAGCGTGGAGGCGGTGTACAGCAGCAGCAGGGCGATGCCGAACACGATCGCACTGGCCAGCTGCCAGCCATCGCCGTAGATCGCGGCCAGGGTGATCAACACCGCGCTGGCGGCCAGGGCAAGCACCGCACCCAGCCCGTGGGTCAGGGCGCTGGCAATTTCTTCGCGGATCGAATCAACGGAAGTCGTGGACATGGCATGGGCATCGTCTGCAGGGAGGGGGACCTGCACCCCCCTATCATCGCCGCGATGGCGGGCGCGTGCACCCCCGCCACCGTATGGTCGCTGGAATCAGTTGCCGGTGACCGTATGCGCGGCTTCACGGGTTGCCGAGAAACGCACGTCCGGCGCACGTTCCTGCGCCAGCTGCAGGTTGACCCGGGTCGGCGCCAGGTAGACCAGGTGGCCGGCCGCGTCGAGGGCCAGGTTCAGCGCGTTCTTCTCGCGGAACTCCTCCAGCTTCTTCTCGTTGCTGCAGTGGACCCAGCGCGCCGTGGTCACGCTGACCTGCTCGAAGGTGGCTTCCACGCCGTATTCGTCCTTCAGGCGGTAGGCAGCTACATCGAACTGCAGCACGCCCACCGCACCCAGGATCAGGTCGTTGCTGGTCAGCGGACGGAAGAACTGGGTCGCGCCCTCCTCGGACAGCTGTGCCAGGCCCTTCTGCAGCTGCTTGAGCTTGAGCGGATCGCGCAGGCGGGCGCGACGGAACAGTTCCGGGGCGAAGTTGGGGATGCCGGTGAAGGTGATCGCCTCGCCTTCGGTGAAGGTGTCGCCGATGGAAATCGTGCCGTGGTTGTGGATGCCGATGACATCGCCCGGCCACGCCTCGGCGGCGATTTCACGGTCGCTGGCCATGAAGGTCAGCGCATTGGCCAGCTTCATGTCCTTGCCGGTGCGCACGTGCAGGGTCTTCATGCCGGCAGTGAACCGGCCCGAGCAGACGCGCATGAACGCCACGCGGTCACGGTGCTGCGGATCCATGTTGGCCTGGATCTTGAACACGAAGCCGGTCAGCTTCGGCTCCTGCGGGGCGACTTCGCGACCGGTGGTGGAGCGCGCCTGCGGCGACGGTGCGTGTTCGACGAAGAAGTCCAGCAGCGGCTGCACGCCGAAGTTGTTCACGCCCGAACCGAAGAACACCGGGGTCTGCTTGCCGGCCCGGTAGGCCTGCAGGTCGAACGGGTGGCTGGCACCCTGCACCAGTTCCAGTTCGTCGCGCAGGTCGGCCAGCATCCGCTCGCCGATCTTCTCGGCCAGCCCGGGCGAATCGATCGAGGGGAAGATGGTCGAATCCTGACGGGTGAAGTTGCGGCCCTGCTCGTACAGATGCACTTCGCCGGTGATCAGGTGGACCACGCCCTTCAGGCGCTGGCCCATGCCGATCGGCCAGGTGACCGGTGCGCACTGGATGCCGAGCACGCTTTCAACCTCGTCCAGCAGGTCGATCGGCTCCTTGCCCTCGCGATCGAGCTTGTTGATGAAGGTCATGATCGGCGTGTCGCGCAGGCGGCACACTTCCATCAGCTTGATGGTGCGCTCTTCCACGCCCTTGGCCACGTCGATCACCATCAGCGCCGAGTCCACCGCGGTCAGCACGCGGTAGGTGTCCTCGCCGAAGTCGGCGTGGCCCGGGGTGTCGAGCAGGTTGATGATCTTGCCTTCGTACGGGAACTGCATCACCGAGGAGGTGACGGAGATGCCGCGCTCCTTTTCCAGCGCCATCCAGTCCGAGGTGGCGTGGCGGGCAGCCTTGCGGCCCTTCACCGAGCCGGCCATCTGGATCGCGCCTCCGAACAGCAGCAGCTTTTCGGTCAGCGTGGTCTTGCCGGCGTCAGGGTGGGAAATGATGGCGAACGTGCGGCGACGCGACGCTTCGGTGGCGACTTCGGACATGGCAGTGGCGCCCGCACGGGGCGCTTTTCAAAGAGATAAGCGCCCGATTATACCGGCCTGCCGGCGTCGGCGGGTCAGCGCCCGGCGCTGGCGTCCCCGCTGCCCTCACGGGCGAAGTGCAATTCGCCCTGCGGGGCGAGGATGCGCACCGGCACCGAACGCAGCCCCATGCCCCGGTTGAGCTGCACCACGAAGTGCAGGTGCGGTGCGGTGCTGTAGCCACTGTTGCCGGACAGGCCGATCGGCTGCCCGGCCTGCACGGCCTGGCCGGGACGCACGCGCATGCCGCCGGCCTGCAGGTGGGCGTACATCGCCATGCTGCCGTCGCTGTGCAGGATACGAACGAAGTTGGCGCGTCCAGCATCGCGTTCACGGTCCAGGCCATTGCCGCGGAAACCGTCCTGTACCTGCATCACCGTACCCTCGCGGGCGGCCAGGACCTGCGTTGCTTCGGGCAGAGCAAAGTCGATGGCGTCGCGGTTCTCCTCGTCATCGTGGCTGAACCGGCCCTGCGGGGCCTGATCCACGCGCAGCTGGGCAGCCTGGAACGGCAGGCGATAGGCGACGTCTTCGGCGCGCGCGGCCGGATTGCCCGGCACCGACTGCAGACGAAGATCCAGTGCCTTGCCGTTGGCAGGAGAGGGAAGATGGCCCACCACCAGGCTGCCGGTGGCCTGCACCAGTGACTGCAGCGGCAGGCCCTCCACCTGTGTGCCGGGGGCGGCGCGCAGCTCGATCTGCACCGGGCCGGACAGTGGATTGTCGATCCGCGCCTGCCACTGGTCGCCCAGCGACTGCAGGCGCAGGCGGGCCATCGGCGCCGCGTGCGGCGTGGCGCCGGCCGTGCGCGCGGCCGGCGTCTGTGGCACCAGTCCCCAGCCCTGGCGCCAGTCGGCAGCGTTCGCGGGGGCGCTCGCCAACAGGGGCAGCAGGAGGCAGGGCAGGGGCAGGCGGCGCATAGAAGGCTCCAGCGACATGGACCGCCGGGACTCTACGCAAGCTGTCGGGACGGGGGAAGGGTGGGGGCTTCGCATTCATCCATCTCTTTATCCGCATGAAGGGATTGACATGCCCGGAAAGGACTGGCATCGTGGCTCCACCATCGAGACCGGCAGAGGGACAGGCCCTTTGAAGCCGGGGCAGCCCGCAGACGCGAAAGCGCCTGCGTAGGTGCCAAATCCTGCGGGGACCGTGGCGTCCACCGAAAGATGGTTCGAACCTGCACCCAACGTGCACTTCGAACGCGAGCCCCGCGAAGGCTCGATGGCCGATTTCCCTACCGGAACCCGCCATGAGCTTCGCCACCAGCACCGTGCTTCGCCCCGAACCCTTTGTCCCCGTCAGCGTGCCGGTCGATGACCGCGTGCACGCCGAGCGCGGCGAGTTCGCCGCCGTGCTGTCGATGCGTCATGCCGGCCCCTGCCCGGTGCGCCTGCGCTATGAGTGGGTCGGTCCGGTCAACGCACCGGTGGTGGTGCTGGCCGGCGGCATTTCCGCGCACCGCCATGTAGCCTCCAATGCGCAGTTCAGCGAGAAGGGCTGGGCCGAAGGCCTGGTCGGCAGTGGCCGCGCACTGGATCCGCAGCAGCTGCGTGTGCTCGCGTTCGATTTCATCGGCGCCGACGGTGCGTTGGATGTGCCGATCGATACCGCCGACCAGGCCGATGCGTTGGCGCTGCTGCTGGATCACCTCGGCATCCGCGCATTGAAGGCATTCGTCGGCTATTCCTACGGCGCGCTGGTCGGCCAGCAGTTCGCGATCCGCCACCGTGCCCGGGTACGCCAGCTGGTGCTGGCCAGCGGTGCGCACCGCCCGCACCCGTATGCCGCCGCGTGGCGTGCGCTGCAGCGCCGTGCCGTGGCGCTGGGCCAGCTGCAGTGTGGCGAAGACCACGGCCTGGCGCTGGCCCGCCAGTTCGCCATGCTCAGCTACCGCACACCGGAAGAATTCGGCGAACGCTTCGATGCAGCACCGGAGGTGGTCAATGGCCGCGTCCGTGTCGCGGCCGAAGACTATCTCGACGCGGCTGGTGCGCAGTACGTCGCGCGCACGCCGGTCAATGCCTACCTGCGCCTGTCCGAGTCGATCGACCTGCACCGCGTGGACCCGAGCGCGATCCTGCCGCCGACCGTGGTGGTTGCCGTTGAAGGCGACCGCCTGGTTCCGCTTGCCGACCTGGTCGGCCTGGTCGAGGGACTGGGCCCACGCGGCAGCCTGCGCGTGTTGCGCTCGCCCTACGGTCACGACGCCTTCCTGAAAGAAACCGATCGCATCGACGCGATCCTCGCCACCGCCTTCCGCACTTCTGGAGAGTCCGCATGAGCCTGCACGCCGCTGAACCGTCCTGTTGTCGCACCACCGCCGCCGTCCGCGCCGGCATCGATCGCGACACCGCCCATGGCGCGGTCACGCCGCCGATCGTGCTGTCGTCGAACTTCAGCTTTGAAGGCTTCGGCAACAAGCGCCAGTACGACTACACCCGCAGTGGCAATCCCACGCGCGACCTGCTTGGTGAGGCGCTGGCCGAACTGGAAGGCGGCGCCGGCGGCGTGGTCACCGCCACCGGCATGGGCGCGATCAACCTGGTGCTGAACGCACTGCTGCAGCCCGGCGACACCCTGGTGGTGCCACACGATGCGTACGGCGGCAGCTGGCGCCTGTTCAACGCGCTGGCGAAGAAAGGCCATTTCGAACTCGTCACTGCCGACCTGACCGACCCGCGCGCGCTGGCCCAGGCCCTGGCCACGCAGCCGAAGCTGGTGCTGGTGGAAACCCCGTCAAACCCGCTGCTGCGCATCACCGACCTGCGCTTCGTGATCGACGCGGCGCACAAAGCCGGTGCGCTGGTGGTGGTCGACAACACGTTCCTGTCACCGGCATTGCAGCAACCGCTGTCGTTCGGCGCGGATCTGGTGCTGCACTCCACTACCAAGTACATCAACGGCCACAGCGACGTGGTCGGTGGTGCGGTGATTGCCCGCGATCCCGCCGTGCATGAACAGCTGGTGTGGTGGGGCAATGCCCTGGGCCTTACCGGCTCGCCGTTCGATGCGTTCCTGACCCTGCGCGGCCTGCGTACGCTGGATGCACGCCTGCGCGCGCACCAGGAAAACACCGCCGCGATCGTGGCGCTGCTTGATGCGCATCCTGCGGTGGCCAAGGTCTACTACCCGGGCCTGGCCGATCATCCGGGCCACGCCGTTGCCGCGCGTCAGCAGAGTGGTTTCGGCGCGATGCTGTCCTTCGAACTGGCCAGCTGTGCCGGCGATGATCCGCATGCTGCTGTTCGCGCGTTTGTCGAAGGCCTGCGTTACTTCACGCTGGCCGAGTCGCTGGGAGGCGTGGAAAGCCTGATCGCACACCCGGCGACCATGACCCACGCGGCAATGACTGCCGAAGCACGCGCGGCTGCGGGCATCAGTGAAGGCCTGCTGCGTCTGTCGGTCGGTATCGAGGGCGAGCGCGACCTGCTGGCCGATCTGGGCAGCGCTCTGGCGCGCGCCGAGGCGGTGATCGATGCGGTGGCGCGCGGCAAACAGGTGGCAGACGCATGAGCGCTTTGCCTGTCGAGATTCCGCTGCTGGGTACTGGCCGCCTGGCGCTGCTCGGAACCGGCACCGTCGGTTCGGCCTTCGTGCAGCGCTACCAGGCGTTGCAGGCGCGTGGGCTGGAACTGCCCAGCGTGCAGTGGCTGGCCAATTCACGCACCGCGCTGGCGATCGACCGCGATCTGGCGTTGCCGCTGGAACTGGCACGGCGTGCGCCGCGTGATGGGCAGAGTTCGCCGCCGTGGGCCAGCGCTGAAGGGCTGGAGCGTGGCGACGTGGTGGTCGATGCCACCGCCAGCGAAGATGTAGCGGCGCGCCACGTTCAGTGGTTGGCGCGCGGTGTGCACGTGGTGACCGCCAACAAGCTTGGCCGCGGTGCGCAGCTGTCGCGCGCGCAGGCCATCGCCGATCGTTGCGCCGACAGTGGTGCGCGTTACGGCGACAGCGCCACCGTCGGCGCCGGCCTGCCGTTGCTCAGCAGCCTGCGCGCGCTGGTTGCCGGTGGCGACCACATCCATGCCATCGAGGGCGTGCTTTCCGGTTCGCTGGCGTGGCTGTTCAATCGTTATGACGGCCAGTCGCCGTTCTCGGCGGCGGTGCGTGAAGCGCTGGCGGCCGGCTACACCGAGCCGGACCCGCGGCTGGATCTTTCCGGCGAGGATGTGCGCCGCAAGCTGTTGATCCTGGCCCGCAGCAGCGGATTGGCGCTGGACGCGTCGCAGGTGCAGGTCGACTCACTGGTGCCGGATGCGCTGGCTGCGCTGCCGCTGGAAGATGCAGTGAATGCGCTGGAGCAGCTGGATGCACCGCTGCAGGCGAGTTGGCAGCGGGCGCGCGACAACGGCCGGGTGCTGCGTTTTGTCGGGCGCGTCGATGGCGAGGGTGCGCAGGTGGGCCTGCGTGAGCTGGCTGCCGACCATCCGCTGGCGCAGGGCGCGGGCACCGACAACCGCGTGGCCATCCACAGCGATCGCTACCGCGCGCAGCCGCTGTTGATCCAGGGGCCGGGCGCGGGTGCGGAAGTGACCGCAGCGGCGCTGCTGGATGACGTGCTGCGGATCGTGGGGTGAGCCCAGCCGCTACTGCGCTCGCAGGGCGTGACCCGGCGCTACCCACGCCGATCCTCGTAGCGCCGGGCCATGCCCGGCGGTTATGGAACTTCAACGCGCTTTGAGTGCCTTCAACAATGCGGCATTGAACTGCTTCGGGTCCTGCACCTGCGGCGAATGGCCCAGTGCCGCGAACTCGACCAGGGTCGAGCCGGGTATCGCCGCCGCTGCCGCTTTGCCCAGTGCCGGGTAGTTGCCCAGCGTCGCCTTCAGTTCGGGCGATGCCTGGTCACGGCCGATCGCCGTGCGGTCCTTCTGGCCGATGAACAAGGTGGTCGGCACCTGCAGGTTCTTCAGTTCGTAGACGACGGGTTGGTTGAACACCATGTCCGAGGTCAGTGCCTGGCTCCAGGCCACCTGCTGCTTGCCCGCGCCTTCGTACATGCCCGACTGCATGCGCGCCCACGGTTCGTACGCCGGCTTCCACTTGCCGTCGTAGTACACATCCAGCTGGTAGCGGCGGATGCTGTCATAGCTGATGTTCATTTCGCCGGCATACCACGCGTCCACGCTGCGCCAGGGCACGCCCAGCGCCTTCCAGTCTTCCAGCCCGATCGGATTGACCAGCGAAAGACTGCGCATGTCCTGCGGATACATCAGCGCATAACGGATGGCCAGCATGCCGCCCATCGAATGGCCGACCACGTGCACCGGTACATCACCCAGCTGCAGCTGCTGCAGCAGCGCATGGGTATTGTCGGCCAGCTGCCCGAACGAATACTGGTAGCGCTCGGGCTTGCTGGATTTGCAGAAACCCACCTGGTCCGGCGCGATCACCCGGTAGCCTGCCGCCACCAGCGGCTTGATCGTCTCCTTCCAGGTTGCCGCGCAGAAGTTCTTGCCATGCAGCAGCACCACCACGCCGATCGGCTTCTTCTTCGGCGCAACGTCCAGATAGGCCATCTCCAAGGCCTGGCGCTGCGATTCCAGTGCAAAGGTCTTCACTGGATAGCCGTAGTCGAAGCCCTCCAGCCGCGGCCCGTAGGTTGGCGCAGCGAGAGCGGACAGCGGAAGGCAGGCAAGCAGGGCGGTGGCGATCACGCGCATGGGACATTCCGGGGCAGGGGGATGCCCGAGCCTAACCGGAAAACGGTGACGGTGTTGTCCGGTCGAGAACGGCACTGCAGAGCCGGGTCGATGCCCGGTCCTGCAGTAGAGCCAGGCCATGCCTGGCCCTGCAGACCATCAGCACTCGATGACGTTCACCGCCAGCCCGCCGCGGCTGGTTTCCTTGTACTTGTCCTGCATGTCGCGGCCGGTATCGCGCATGGTCTTGATGACCTTGTCCAGCGACACCTTGTGCTTGCCGTCGCCGCGCATGGCCATGCGCGAGGCGTTGATCGCCTTCACCGCACCCATCGCGTTGCGCTCGATGCACGGGATCTGCACCAGGCCACCGATCGGATCGCAGGTCAGGCCCAGGTTGTGCTCCATGCCGATTTCCGCCGCGTTCTCGATCTGGCTCGGGTTGCCACCCAGCGCCGCGACCAGGCCACCGGCGGCCATCGAACAGGCTACGCCGACCTCGCCCTGGCAGCCCACTTCGGCACCGGAGATCGAGGCGTTTTCCTTGTACAGGATGCCGATCGCCGCCGAGGTCAGCAGGAAGTCGAACACCCGCTGTTCGTTCGCGCCCGGGCAGAAGCGGTCGAAGTAGTGCAGCACCGCCGGCAGTACACCCGCCGCGCCGTTGGTGGGTGCGGTGACCACGCGGCCACCGGCAGCGTTCTCTTCGTTCACGGCCAGTGCGTACAGGTTGACCCAGTCCAGCGTGGTCAGCGGGTCGCGCATCGCCGCTTCCGGCTTCGACGACAGCTCGCGGTACAGCGCCGGCGCGCGGCGGCCCACTTTCAGGCCACCCGGCAGCACGCCTTCCTCGCGGATGCCGCGTGCCACGCAGGCCTGCATTGCGCTCCAGATCTCGCGCAGGTTGTCGCGGATCTCGTCCTCGCTGCGCCAGCATTTCTCGTTCTCGAACATCAACTGGGCGATGCTCAGGCCACTGCGCGCGGTCTGCGCCAGCAGCTCGTCGCCGCTCTTGAACGGGTAGGGCAGCGGCGTTTCGTCAGGCACGATACGGTCATCGGCCGCATCGTCCTGGTTGACCACGAAGCCACCACCGACCGAGTAATAATCGCGGGTGGCCAGCACTTCGTCATCGGCGTTGTACGCGGTGAAGCGCATGCCGTTGGTGTGGTAGGGCAGCTTCTGCCGCTTGTTCAGGCCGAGGTCGCGCTTTTCGTCGAAGGCGATCTCGTGCTGGCCCATCAGCATGATCCGCTTGCTGCTGCGGATGCGCTCCAGCGTGGACGGAATGATGTCCGGGTCGATCAGGTTCGGACGCTGCCCTTCCAGGCCGAGCAGGATCGCCTTGTCGGTGCCGTGGCCGCGACCGGTCAGTGCCAGCGAGCCGTACACGTCGGCACGGATGCGCGCGACCTGCGCAAGCTTGCCCGGGTCGAGCAGCCACCGATGGATGAAGCGCTCGGCGGCCCTCATCGGCCCGACGGTGTGCGAGGAGCTCGGGCCAATGCCGATCTTGAAAACGTCGAACGTGCTGACAGCCATGGTTGCCGTACTGCGGGTACCGGGAGAGACCGCTATTCTAGCGGTTCACGCCGCACTTCCATGACTGCGGCGCAGCATTTCCGCCAAGGGAGCAAACCCCGGTGTTGACCCTGTTCCAGCGTGACGACTGCCATCTGTGTGACATGGCCCTGGCCGAACTGGCCAGGGCGCGGGCGCCCGAGTTCGAATCGGTGTTCCTCGATGACCAGCCGGCGCTGGAGGCGCGCTATGGGGCGCGGGTGCCGGTGCTGCGCGATGAGCGCGGTGGGCGGGAGCTGGACTGGCCGTTCGATGCGGCCACGGTGCAGGCCTGGCTGTTGGCAGGCAGGTAGCGCCGGGCCATGCCTGGCGAGCGCGAAGCGCGGCCAGCGGTGGAAGCCGCCGGGCATGGCCCGGCGCTACCAGGACGAAGGCGTCTTATTTCGCGTCGAACTTCACGATCGTGCTGATCGCGGTTTCGTCCGGGATGGTCTTGGTATCCGCCCAGTCGCCGCCACCGACACCGAAGTCCAGGCGCTTGACCGTGGCCTTGCCGGTCAGCACCGGCTGCGCGCCGGGCTTCCAGGTGAAAGTGAAGGTGACCGGCTTGCTCACGCCGCGCAGTTCCAGCGTGCCGTCGGCGGCGAACTGGTCGTTGCCCAGCGCGCGGAAGCCCTTGGCGGTGTAGCGTGCGGTAGCGAACTTGCCGACGTTGAAGAAATCCGCGCCCTGCAGGGTGGAGTCGCGGTCGCTGTTGCCGCTCTTGGCGCCGGCCAGCGGAATCACCACGTCCAGCGAACCTGCGGACGGATTGGCCGGGTCGAAGCTGAGCTTGGTGGCAAAGCCCGGGAAGCTGCCGGTGAACACTTCACCGTCGTATTTGGTGGCAAAGGCCAGGAACGAACCGGCACCCGGCGCCTGGGCGTAATCGGCGGCGAGCACCGGTGCGGTGGCCAGCATGCCGGCAAGGGCGGCGGCCACGGCGGCCGGAGTGGTCAGTTTCAGGTTCATCGGTCAGTCCTTCTGGGGAGAGGCGAGCCAGCCACGCGGCAACATCCGGGACAGGGTGGCATCGCGCTGGAACAGGTGGTGGTAGAAGGCGGCACCGGCATGGGCCAGCACCACCGCGATCAACAGCCAGAAGCCGTATTCGTGCAGGGCATGGGATACCGCCACGATCTGCGGATCCGGTCCGCTCAGCTTGGGCACATCGACCAGACCGAACCAGCGGAACGGACGCAGGCCGCTGGCCGAGTCGTACAGCCAGCCCGACAACGGGATGGCGAACATCAGCACATACAGCAGCACATGGGTGGCGCTGGCGATGCGCTCCTGCCAGCCCGGCACGCCGGGTACCGGCTTGGGGGCACCGGCATACAGGCGCCAGCCCAGGCGCAGCACCACCAGTGCCAGTACGGTGATGCCGATCGACTTGTGCGCGGTATAGACCCAGAAATACTTGGGCGTCTTCGGCAGCTCGCCCATGGTCAGGCCGACGATGCCCAGAGCGAGAATCAGCAGTGCGATCAGCCAGTGCAGGGTCTGGCTGACACTCCCCCAGGCGGCAGGGGTGTTCTTGGCGGTCATGAAGGGTCCTTGGTGGCCGTCTGGCTGTCGGAGTGGGGTTGGGGCGGGGGAGTTCCCGGAGAATCGCTGCGGTCGAGCGTGGCTTCAGCCTCGATACGCACCTGCACCGCATCACCGATCACGCCCGGCCATGCGGTGATGCCGAAGGCACGCCGGCTCAGCGTGGTGGTGGCGGAGAACCCTGCAGTACGCCGGAACGGCGGCAGCGGATAGCGTTTGACCTGGTTCAATGTCACCTCCAGCGCGACTTCCTGGCTGACCCCGCGCAGGGTCAGGGTGCCCAGTACGCGCGCATGGCGGGCATCGATCGGTTCGACATGGCGGGAGACGAAGCGGGCGGTGGGGAAGCGTTCGCCATCGAGCAGGCTGCGCGCCAGGGTTGCCTGGTTCCACTTGGAATCACCAAGGTCCAATCGCGACACAGGAATCTCGACGTCCAGTGTCGCATCGCGCCAGTTGTCGCTATCGAACTGCAACTGGCCCTGGCTTCCGGAGATCGTACCCAGCGCCTGCGAGTAGCCGGCATGGTCGATCGCAAACAGCACACGGGTGTGCACCGGATCGATGCGGTAGGCCTCGTTGCCTGCCCAGGCGGGGGCCACGGCAAGCAGCATCGGCAGCAGGGCCAGGCAGTGGCGCATCGGCGGGGGGCTCCGGGAAAAAGACCGTTCGATCATACCCATAGCCCCCGCGCAACGCTGTGTGCACGGCTGCAACAGTTCGTGGTGCCGATGTGGCCGGAAACAGGCTGTTGCAGCGATGGCTGCAGCCCTGTGTGACAATCGGCACAGGACAGGGGGTTCAGGATGAAGAGCGGCTGGCGCCGGTGGTGCCAAGGCATTGCAGGAGCAGGTCTGGTGCTGTTGGCGCTTTCGGCTGCAGCGGCGACCTTGGACATGGCCGGTGAAACACCGCGCCTGCGCCGTTTCGGCGCGGCCGAGGGATTGCCCTCGCGCATGGTGGTGGCGCTGGCCGAAGACCGACAGGGCCGCGTGTGGGCCGCCACCGACGGCGGCCTGGCCCGCTATGACGGCGGTGAGCTGCGGGTCTGGCAGCACGACCCGGCACAACCGGATTCGCTGCCCGGCAACGAGATCGAAACCCTGCTGGTCGACCCGCTCGACCGGGTATGGGTTGGCATCAACGGCAAGGGGCTGGCCCGGCTGGATGCCGACCGCGAACGCTTCAAGACCTTCGATTCCGTCACTGAAGGATGCCAGGGACAGTTCTGGACCCTGGCCTACGCCGAGGATGCGCTATGGGTCGGCAGCAGCAGCCATGGGGTCTGCCGCGTCGGCGAAGATGGCTCGCTGCGCCATTTCCAGCATGATCGGGCGCAGCCCGGCGGTCTGCCGAGTGACACCGTCTTCAGCAGTCTGGTGGATGCGCAGGGACGGCTGTGGGTGGGCACCGAAGCCGGTGTGGCGCGCTGGAACGGCCACGCCTTCGAAGCCGTGGCGCCGCGCGAACTGGCGGCGGTGAGCGTGCTGCGGCTGAGCCGCGATGCCGATGGCGCGATCTGGGTCGGTACGCAGAACGACGGCCTGTACCGCATCGATGCGCAGGATCGGGTGACGCGACCGGCCTGGGCCGACAGTGCCCGCCTGCGCTCGGCACTGGTCCTGGCCGACAGCCACGGAGGCTACTGGGCGGGAACCTCCGATGGCCTGCTGCGTGGTGACGGCCAGGTGCTGCGCAGGCTGGAAGGCGACCGTGGCAGTGGTTTCCTGACCGGCCACAGTGGCGTGCTCGACCTGATGCAGGACCATGAGGGAGGGCTGTGGGTCGCACTGCTGACCCAGGGCCTGGCTTACCTGCCGCCCGACTGGCGACGCTTTTCAACCTGGTACCAGTTCGATGGCAAGCCGCTGGACAGCCAGTACCTGTTGAGTGCTGCCAGCGACGGTCGCAGCTACTACGTCGGCTCTGCGCATGGCGTCTACCAGATCGATGCACAGGGGACGTTGAGCCTGCTGGTCAGCGACCGCGAACTGGGCAGCGGCGCGGTGTGGTCGGTACTGCCACGTCCCGACGGCAGGCTGTGGCTCGGCCGCGCGGGGCGCATCAGCGTCTACGACCCCGCCACCGGTGTGCTGCGCGACTGGCGCATTGGCGGTGGCGCCGACCTTCGGCAGCGGATCGATCTGATGCGGCAGGCCCCCGATGGCACGGTCTGGGTATCGGTGATGAACCTGGGCCTGCAACAGCGCAGTGCCGACGGCCGCCTGCTGCGCAGTTTCGACGGCGCTACGCTGCGAGGCAGCACCGACGCGCCGGTCGAGCAGATCCGCTTCGATGCCAGTGGGCACGCCTGGGTGGTCGGGGAAATGGGCATCTGGCGCGAGCAGGGAGACCGCTTCGAAGCGGTGCCCGGCGTTTCCAGGGGGCCCATCTACGATCTGGTATGGATCGATCCCCGGCAGTTGTGGATCGCACGCCAGGGCGCATTCGAGCGCTACCAGTGGGATGGCCTGAGCCTGCGCCTGATCCAGCGCGTCGATGCCAGTGCCGGCGTGCCGCCGGTCAGCATGGGTGGGCTGGCCCTGGCCCGGAACGGTCAGTTGTGGGCGACGACGCCCCGCGGCCTGCTGCGCTGGGATCCGAAACAGCGTCGCCTGCAGATCTTCAATGAACGCGACGGCCTGCTTGATGCCGAGTTCACCGGACGCCCACCGGCAATCGATGCCGATGGCCGGGTGCTGGCCGTTACCCAGACCGGCATGGTGGGCTTCGATCCGAATGCTGCCGACGCCGAGCTGCCACCCTCGCAGCTGGTGATCGCGCAGGTTCGCGTCCGTCGCGATGATGCGCGCGGCTGGCAGCCCTTGCCGACCTCCGGCCTGCTGTTGCTGGGGCCCGACGACCGTGACCTGCAGATCGATGCACGCCTGCTGTCCTACGCCAACCCGCAGGGCAACCGCTACCGGTTCCGCGTGCAGGGATACGACCAGAACTGGGTGGAACAGGGCGGGGACGGCCAACGCACGTTGTCGCGGCTGCCGCCCGGCACCTACGCCATCGAGGTGCAGGCCGCGACGGCCAGTGGTCCGTGGACGCCCTCGCAGCAGTTGCACATCAAGGTACTGCCCCCCTGGTGGCGCAGCGGCATGGCGATTTTCGGCTATGCAATGCTGGGCTCGCTGTTGCTGTTGGCACTGCTGTGGTCGATCCGCAGGCGGCTGCGGCGACGCCAGCAGTGGCAGTTGACGGTGCACAAGCAGCAGATCGCCGAGCAGGCATCGCAGGCCAAGAGCCGCTTCCTGGCGACCCTGGGCCACGAAGTGCGCACGCCGATGACCGGTGTACTGGGCATGAGCGAACTGCTGCTGTCCACCGAACTGGACCCGGTGCAGCGCAGCTATGCCGGTTCGATCCAGCAGGCCGGCAGCCATCTGCTGCGCCTGGTCAACGATGCGTTGGACCTGGCCCGGATCGAGGCTGGCCGGCTTGAACTGGACATCCGCCCGTTCGACCTGGACGGACTGCTGGACCAGGTGCAGGCGTTGATGCAGCCGATGGCACAACAGCGCAGGCTGGCGTTCCAGCGCGGGGAGGCATTGCCAGGCCCGATCTGCGTCAGTGGCGATGAGATGCGCGTCCGCCAGATCCTGCTGAACCTGCTGGGCAACGCGATCAAGTTCACCGAGCGTGGCCATGTCGGCCTGGCGGCGCGCCTGGACGACGACGGCGGCGCGGTGACATTCGAGGTCAGCGACAGCGGGCCGGGCATCAATGCCGAGCAGCAGCAGCGCCTGTTCCACCGCTTCGAACAGGCCGATGGCCCGCGTACTGCCTCGCGCTATGGTGGCAGCGGGCTGGGCCTGGCGATCTGCCAGGAGCTGGCGGTGGCGATGGGCGGCCGCATCGATGTCGACAGCCAGCCGGGGCGTGGCGCACGCTTCGCCGTGCGGCTGCCGCTGCCGTGGAGCCGGCAGCAGGCCTCCAGCCCTGGCGAGGCAGCGTCGCCGATGCTGCCTGCACTGCGCATCCTGCTGGTCGAGGACGATGCCACCGTTGCCGAGGTCATCGCCGGTCTGCTGCGCAGCCGTGGCCATGAGGTGGTGCACGTGCTGCATGGCCTGGGCGCACTGTCGGAAATATCGACCGAGGGGTTCGACGTCGGCCTGCTCGACCTCGACCTGCCGGCACTCGATGGCACCGCCATCGCCCGCCAACTGCGCGCGATGGGCTACGAGCTGCCGTTGGTGGCCGTTACCGCGCGCTCGGATGCCTATGCCGAGACGCAGGTGCTTGCGGCCGGATTCGATGGTTTCCTGCGCAAGCCGGTGACTGGCGATCTGCTGGTGGCGGCCATTGCCCAGGCACGCAGCAAACGCCAGATCATCAGCTGAGTACGGCATCCTGCGGCGTGAATCGCGCAGCTTTCGGTTTACCATGCCGACGCCCACGGCGTGGGCATCATCAACAGCAGCGTGAGGAGGCCATCGGTGGTGTATCTGCGGGCAGTGACGCTGCTGATGCTGCTGCTGTGCTGCCTGGTGCCCGCTGCCGCGCAGCCGGTGCCACCTTCGCCGCGCCAGGTCACCGTGTTCGATGGGTTGCCGTCCAACACCGTCAACCGCATGGCCGAGGACCGCTACGGCTACCTGTGGATTGCCACCAACGATGGCCTGGCCCGCTACGACGGGCGCAACTACCGCATCTGGCGTTCCGAAGACGGCCTGCGCGACAACCGCATCTGGAGCGTGCTGGTCGATGCCCGCAACGAGCTGTGGATCGGCACTGAAAATGCCGGCCTGGTGCGGATGTCGGCCGATCGCCGCCAGCTGCGCTTCTACGATCGCAGCAGCCAGCCGCTGATGGGCAGCAACACCGTCTGGAGCCTGGCTGCGACACCGGATGGCGCGATCTGGTTCGGCACCCACGAGGGCGGCCTGTACCGGCTGGACAGCAATGACCGTCTGCAGCGGTTCCTGCCCGAAGCGAACAACCCGCGCAGTCTGCCGGCCGCGTCGGTGCCCTACCTGGCCACGCTTGCCGATGGCAGCCTGTGGGTCGGCACCAAGCATGGCGTGGCGCGCTGGACCGGTACCGATTTCGAACGCATCGGCGGCGACCTGGTGCCCAGCCTGCTGATCAATGGACTGACCGCAGAACCCGACGGCAGCCTCTGGATCAGCACGCTGGCCGGGGCCACGGTGCGGCGCCCGGATGGCCGTTTCGAATCCGTTCCCTGGACATTGCCGGCCGGCGACCAGGTGCTGGGCATGATGCTGCGCGACGAGCAGGGCGGGCACTGGCTGGACACGCGCAGCGGCCTGGGCCGGGGCATCGATGGCCGCTACCAGACCGTGCCGCTGTACAGCGCCATCGCCCGTGGCCTGGTGCGGCCGAACTGGACCGGCGCCTATGAGGACCGCGAAGGCGGCATCTGGCTGGCCAGTACCAATGCCGGCCTGTGGCACCTGCTTCCGCGCTGGTGGCAGTTCTCGGTGTTTTCGCGGCTGGAGGATGATCCGTCCTCGCTGCGCAATTCCTATGTGCTCGGTACCAGCCCCTCCAGCAATGGCGGGGTGTGGACGGTCGGCAGCCATGGCGCGCTGGACCGCTTCAATCCGCGCACGGGCGTGATCGAGCAGCACCGCACCTTCGTCAACGGCATGCACTGGCTGACCTCGGTGCGCGAAGACCGGCAGGGCCAGGTGTGGGTGGGCTCGACCGACGCCCTGATGCGCTACGACCCGCGTCGTGGCGAGCTGCGGCGCTGGGGGCGGGACTCGGGCGCGGACGCGACCATGGAAGGCAACATCGAGGCGATGATGACCTGCGATGGCGACAGCCTGTGGTTGATGCTGTCATCGGGGTTGCAGCAGCGTGATCTGGACGGGCACGTGCGCCGGCGGCTGGAAAACGGCCAGGACGGTCTGCAGGCCGGTCAGCTCAATCTTGACGTGGAATGCGGCCCGCAGGACCGGATCTGGCTGGCCAGCAGCCGCGGCCTGCTGCAATGGCAACCGGATGCGCAGCGCTTCCAGCCGGTGCCCGGTGCGCCGGCCACTGCGGTGTACGCCCTGCACGTGGGCAAGGACGGCCAGGTCTGGTTGTCCGAGGATGGTCGCCTGTCGCGGTATCTCTGGAGCCAGGGCCGGCTGGAACGGCAGGCGGTAGTGGGCGCCGAGCAGGGCTATCCGGCGATTTCCGCTACCGGCCTGGTGGTCGACGCGCAGGGCGTGGCGTGGGCCACCAGCGCCCGCGGCCTGGTGCGGGTGAGTGCCGATGGCGAGAGCGTACGCCTGTACGGGGTGCACGATGGGCTGCCCAGCCAGGAGTTCCGCGAACACACCCTGATCGCCTCCTCGGCGGGGCGCATGGTGGCAGGTACCCCCGCCGGTGTGGTGGTGTTCGATCCCGAACAGGTTCGACCGTCCACCCGGCGTGCGCCGCTGGTGATCGAGCGGGTGGAGGTACGCCGCAACGAGCAGCTGCTGGACCTGACCCATGACACGCCGCTGCAGATCGCCGATGGTGACCGCGACCTGCGTATCGTCGCGCGCCTGTTGTCCTTCGCCGATTCGGCTTCCAACACCTACCGCTACCGGTTGGCCGGCTACGACCCGGATTGGGTCGAGGTGGGCCCGGCAGGCGAGCGCCTGTTCTCGCGCCTGCCACCCGGCGCCTACCGGCTGGAAGTGCAGGCGCGCTCGGCCGACCACGTGTGGTCGCGGGTGCAGACCCTGGAATTCCATGTGCAGCCGCCGTGGTGGCGCAGCTTGTCCGGCCTGCTGGTGCTGGCCTCGATCGGGTTGCTGCTGACCAGCTGGTTCGCCTGGTTGTACCGGCGCCGGCTGCAGCGCCAGCACGCCTACCAGCTCGCCCTGCACAAGCAGGATCTGGCCGAGCACGCATCGGCGGCCAAGACGCGCTTCCTTGCCAATCTCGGCCATGAAATCCGCACGCCGATGACCGGGGTGCTGGGCATGAGTGAACTGCTGCTGGCCTCGCCGCTGGATCCGCAGCAACGCGGCTATACCCAGTCGATCCGGCATGCGGGCGAGCATCTGCTGCACCTGGTCAACGATGCGCTGGACCTGGCGCGGATCGAATCGGGGCGCCTGGAACTGCAGTCCAACGCGTTCGGTCTCAATCGCCTGCTGCAGGACCTGGCCGCGCTGATGGGGCCACTGGCTGCACAGAAGGGCCTGCGGTTCATCCTCGACAACCAGTTGCCGGCAGGGCTGCAGGCGACCGGCGATGCGATGCGGGTGCGGCAGATCCTGCTCAACCTGCTGTCCAACGCGGTCAAGTTCACCAGCCGCGGCAGCATCACGCTGCACGCGCGTTGCGAGGAAGGGCCGCGTGGGCTGTATTTCGAGGTGCGCGATACCGGCCCGGGCATCAGCCAGGAGCAGCAGCAACGGTTGTTCCGCCGCTTCGAGCAGGCCGACGGTGCTCGCACCGCAGCGCAGTACGGCGGCAGCGGCCTGGGCCTGGCGATCTGCCGCGAGCTGGCACTGGCCATGCAGGGCCGGATCCGGGTGGAAAGCCAGCTGGGCAGCGGTACCTGCTTTGGTGTCAGCCTGCCGTTGCCGCTGCAGCAGGGGGCGGCCAGCGACGGAGGTGCCGACAGTGACGCCGCCGCTGCTGCGGTCAACATGCCGCCGCTGCGGGTGTTGCTGGTGGAGGACGATGCGACCGTGGCCGATGTGATGTGTGGGCTGCTGACCACCCGTGGCCATGAGGTGGTCCACGCGGCCCACGCGCTGGCCGCGCTGCGTGAAATCAGCGCGGGTGATTTCGATGTCGGCCTGCTCGATCTGGATCTGCCGGGCCTGAGCGGTTTCGAACTGGCCCAGCATCTGCGCAACCAGGGTTACACGTTGCCGCTGCTGGCGGTGACCGCACGCACCGACCCGGACCTGCAGCAGCAGGTGGAAGCGGCCGGCATCGGTGGTTTCCTGCGCAAGCCGGTGACCGGTGAGCTGCTGGTGGAAGCGATCGCCCGCGTGCTGGGGCGGTAGGGGTTCGGCAGGGCTGCGCCCTGCACCCGCCGAATCAACGGCAACGGCAAAAGCAAAAGCAAAAGCTGGCATTCCGTGGGATGGCGGGGTGGGTCCGGTTGCGGGGGACGCTGCAAGTACGTCCCTGTAAGCTCGGTCGCGCCATCCATGGCGCTCACGCCCCCGCAACCGGACCCACCCCGCCTTCGACAGATCTCCGCGAGCTGTCGAGACGGCGCTCTGTGATGCTGTTGGCAGGTGTCGACCTTGCTCGACCAGTAGATCCACGCCACGCGTGGATGCTTTTCGAGATATTCGATTTCCAATGGAGATTCATCCACGCATGGCGTGGATCTACTGCAGATCGCGGGGAACTGTCGGAGGTGGGGCGGTGTCGGATTGCGGGGTGTCAGCCGCATGGGCCCGAGGCATGCCTCGGGCGGGTTGGGCAGGACGCCCAACCCCGGTCTTGCCGTGTGCGCAGGAAAGCGCACACGAGCAAGCGGCGGCCAAGCCTACAGGGACGTACTTGCGGCGTCCCCGCACTCCGACACCGCCCCGCCATCCCACGGAATGCCAGCTTTGCTTCGGCTGTTGCCGTTGCTTCGGCATCTGCAGGTGCAGGGCGCAGCCCTGCCGAACCCTCTACTCCGCTACTTCTTCTACCTGGCGCGGCTCGGGCTTGGTGTCGGGCAACTGCCAGAAGATCAGCGTCGACGTGAGCGTGATCGCGCCCACGCACAGGAACGTGGCGTGCAGCGCAGCCGTGGCGCCGTGGCCTTCCAGCTGCGTGCCGAATGCGGCCAGCAGGCTGCCTGCGGCGGCTGCACCGAAGCCGGCGGCGAGCATCATCACCATCGACAGCAGGCTGTTGCCGGAACTGGCGAACTCGCGGTCGAGGTCGCGCAGGGTGACGGTGTTCATCACGGTGAACTGCAACGAATTGACCGCACCGAAGAACGCCAGCTGCAGCAGGCGCACGGCAAGGTGCTGGCCCGGTGTCATCAGGATGAAGCTGGCCATCGCCAGGCCGACCAGCACGGTGTTGGTCATCAGTACGCGGCGATAGCCGTAGCGTTCAACCAGTTTCACCGCCAGCTTCTTCGACACCATGCCTGCGGCGGCCACGGGCACCATCATCAGGCCGGCGTTCATCGGCCCGAGGCCAAGGCCGACCTGCAGCAGCAGCGGAATCAGCATCGGCATGGCACTGCTGCCGATGCGCGAGAACAGGTTGCCGAGAATGCCGATGCGGTAGCTGGGCACGCGGAACAGTGCCAGGGAGAACAGCGGTGCCGTTGAATTTGCCGCGTGCAGCCAGTAACCGACCAGCGCGGCCAGGCCGGCCACGGTCATCAGCATCACCAGCGCGTGAGGTGTACCGAGCCCGGAAATCCCATCCAGTGCCAGCGACAGCACCACCATCGCAAAGGCCAGCATGGCGTAGCCGCGAAGGTCGAACCGGGTGCGGTGGCTGGCGTAGTGGTCGGGCATGATCTTCATCGCCGCGATGAAGCCGATGACGCCGATCGGCAGGTTGATCAGGAACACCCAGTGCCACGAGGCGATCTCGACCAGCCAACCACCCAGCGTGGGGCCGATCAGCGGACCCACCAGTGCGGGAATGGCGATGAAGCTCATCGCACGCAGGAAGTCCTCGCGTGGCACCGAGCGCATCACCGCCAGGCGCCCGACCGGCAGCAGCATCGCGCCGCCGATGCCCTGCAGTACGCGCGCGGCCACCAGCTGGTGCAGCTGCTGCGCCATCGCGCAGGCCAGCGAGCCGAGGGTGAACAGGATGATCGCCACCAGGAAGGTGCGTCGGGTGCCGTAGCGGTCGGCGATCCAGCCGGAGGCGGGAATGAAGGTGGCCACTGCCAGCGCGTAGCTGAAGACCACCGACTGCATCTGCAGGGGGCTTTCGCCAAGGCTGGCCGCCATCGCCGGCAAGGCCGTGTTGACGATGGTCGAGTCCAGCATCTGCATGAAGATCGCCAGCGAAACCAGCCACAGCAGGGGACGCTGGCGGGTGTAGGTCGATGGCGCTGTGGACATGGGGCGTGGCCGGTGCAACGTGGGGGCGCCATGATCGCGCACTGCGGGTCACGGCGCGATCAACATCGCGCCGTGATTGCCTGCGCGATGCTCAGCGTTGGCTGTGTGCGTGCACTGCGTCGACCAGCACCTGTACATGGGCCGGGTCCATGTCCGGCGACATGCCGTGGCCGAGGTTGAACACATGGCCCTCGCGTGAACCACCGTTGCCGGCGGCATAGGTATCGAGCACGCGTGCGGCCGCCGCGGCGATCGCATCAGGCGAGGCATACAACGTGGTCGGATCCAGGTTGCCCTGCAGCGCTACGCGGCCACCGGTGCGGCGCAGCGCTTCGTCCAGGTCCAGCGTCCAGTCCAGGCCGAGCGCATCGGCGCCGGTCTGCGACAGCGCTTCCAGGTGCAGGCCGGTGCCCTTGCCGAACAGGATCAGCGGTGTGCGCTCGCTGCCTTCGCCGCGCTCCAGGCCTTCGGCGATGCGCTGCAGATAGCGCAGCGAGAACTCGCGGTACATTGCCGGCGACAGCACGCCGCCCCATGTGTCGAACACCTGCAGGGCCTGCGCACCGGCCGCGCGCTGCGCGCCGAGGTAGGCAATCACCGCGTCGGTGGTTACCTCCAGCAAGCGGTGCAGGGCCTGCGGATGGTTCAGCGCCATCGCCTTGATGCGCGCGAAATCCTTGCTGCCGCCGCCTTCGACCATGTAGCAGGCCAACGTCCACGGGCTGCCCGAGAAACCGATCAGCGGCACCTGGCCATCCAGTTCGCGGCGGATCAGGCGCACCGCGTCCATCACATAGCCCAGATCCTGCTCCATGTCCGGCACCGCCAGCCTGGCGATGGCCGCTTCATCGCGTACCGGGTGGCGGAACTTCGGGCCTTCGCCTTCGACGAAGTACAGCTCCAGGCCCATGGCATCGGGAATGGTGAGGATGTCCGAGAACAGGATGGCCGCGTCCAGCGGGAAGCGGCGCAGCGGCTGCAGGGTGACTTCGCAGGCGATCTCCGGGTTCTTGGCCATGGCCAGGAAGCTGCCGGCCTTGGCCCGGGTGGCGCGATATTCCGGCAGGTAGCGGCCGGCCTGGCGCATCAGCCAGACAGGGGTGCAGTCCACCGGTTCGCGGCGCAGGGCGCGCAGCAGGCGATCGTTGCGGAGAGGGCTGGTCACAGTGGGCATTCCTTGGGCGAAAAGAGCAGCGGCGCAGTCAGTCGCCGTGCGAAAGAATCTGGAAGCCCCGATGCAGTTCGGCATCGCGGGCTTTGTCGTAGGCGTGGCGGGCTTCGTCGGCCGTCAGGTACAGCTCGCGCCGCAGCTGCGAGCGGGCGCCGACGCGGCCGGATTCACGCAGCAGTTCCCAGCCGCCGAACAGGTCCGGGACCAGGGTCAGGCGCAGGAAGCGCGGTGCCTGGGCACCGTCGGCGGGTTGTTGCAGGTGGACGTGCATGGCACCGATTGTAGCGGGGGCGAGGTGAGCCCTGCCGCAACGCTGATCCGGTAATGCCGGCCGCTGGCCGGCAACCTCATGAAACCTCCCAGGTAGCGCCGGGCCATGCCCGGCGAACGCGGAAGCGGTCAGCCTGCGCCCAGCACCTTCAGTACCGCCGCTTCATCCACGTCCGGTACGACTTCGGCGCGGCCCATGCCACGCCACAGCACCAGGCGCAGGCGGCCGGCCACGTTCTTCTTGTCCAGGCGCATGCGGCCGAGCAGGGCCTGCGGGTCCAGCCCGGCGGGGATTGCCACCGGCAGGCCAAGCTGTTCAAGCAGCGCCTGCAGGCGCACCCGGTCGGCGTCGTCGGCCAGGCCCAGGTGGGTGGAGAGGCGGGCCGCCAGCACCATGCCCACCGCTACGGCCTCACCGTGGTTCAGCGCATCGCGCCCCGGTGCGGAGTAGCCCTGTTCGGTTTCGATCGCGTGGCCGAAGGTGTGTCCCAGGTTGAGCAGGGCGCGCTCGCCCTTCTCGAAGGGATCGCGCTCGACGATGGCGGCCTTGTGCCGGCAGCTGCGGGCGATGGCCTCGGCGATGACCGCATCTTCGCCGGCCACCAGTGCGTCGGCATGCTGCTGCAGCCACTCGAAGAACACCGCATCGCCCAGCGCGCCGTACTTGACCACTTCGGCCAGGCCTGCGCGCAGTTCACGCGGCGGCAGGGTGGCCAGCACGCGGGTATCGGCGATCACCGCACGGGGCGGGTGGAACGCACCGACCAGGTTCTTGCCGGCCGGGATATCCACGGCGGTCTTGCCGCCCACCGAGGAGTCGACCATCGCCAGCAGCGTGGTCGGCAGCTGCACGCAGTCGATGCCGCGCATCCAGCAGGCCGCGGCAAAGCCGGCGAGATCGCCGACCACACCACCACCGAGGGCGAACACGCAGGCATCGCGGGTCGCGCCGAGCGCGGCCAGCGCTTCGATGACCGAGCCGAACTCGGCCAGGGTCTTGGAGGCTTCGCCGGCGGCCAGCACATGCTCAGCCAGGATCAGGTCCGGGCGTGCGGCCAGCAGGGTCTGCTTGGTGGCATCCAGATAGCGTGGCGCAACCTCGCTGTCGCTGACCAGCAAGACATGGCGGCCACGCACATGGCTGGCCAATGCGGCGCCGTCGGCCTGGGCGCCGGCACCGATGGTGATGGAATAGGGACGGTCGCCGCCAACGGCGACCTGCAGCAGGGCAGGGGAGGTCATGCAGTGGGGTCCTGTCGCTGCCAGTGCGTGGCCAGCTTGACGACAAGCTGGGCAGTGGCATCGGCGGCGGTAAACGGGTCGGTATCAAGAGTGACATCGGCGAGGTCGCGATACAGCGGGTCGCGATGCGCGGCCAGATCATGCAGCACCTGTTCGCGGTCCGGCCGCTGCAGCAGTGGCCGGGCCTTGTCGCGTGACAGACGCTCCAGCTGGGCTGCGACGCTGACCCGCAGGTAGACGACAAAGCCTCGCTTGGCGATCAGGGCGCGATTGTCCGGGTCAAGCACGGCACCGCCGCCGGTGGACACCAGCTGGCCACGGCCGGCCAGCACCTGCGCCAGCGCCTGGCGCTCATGGGCGCGGAAACCGGCTTCGCCGGAATGCTCGAAGATCGTGGGGATGCTGGCCCCGGTCGCATCGACGATGGCCTGGTCGACGTCGACGAAGTCCAGCGTGAAGCGCTCGGCGAGGCGGCGGCCGATGCAGGTTTTACCGGCACCCATCGGGCCGATCAGGATCAGGTTCGGAGCGGGATTCATGCCCTCTGATGCTAACACCTCCGTGCCTTGGCCTTTACGTTCTTCACGTCAGGGTGGAGGTTCCTGCGGGGTATCCCGCGCCTGATGGAGTGCCTGCCATGTCGGTTGCCAAGGTCATCGAAATCAATGCGTCCTCGCCCAAGAGCGTGGAGGACGCAGTGCGCAGCGGTTTGAAGAAGGTGTCCGGGACGGTCAAGGGCATCCAGGGCGCCTGGATCAACGAGACCAAGGTGGTCACCGACGGCAACGGTGAGATCACCGAATGGCGGGTGAACCTGCGGGTCACCTTCCTGGTGGAGTGAGGCTGCTCAGCGCAGCCCTTGCACCTGGCGCTGGGCATCCAGCGCCACTACCCGGTCGGCAATGGCCGGCAGCGCACGCAACGCCTGCCGGCTGACCCGCTCGTAGTACTGCACGAAGCGCTCCAGCTGGGGTCGGTTCATGCCGTGCCGCCCCGGCTGGGCCGCCTGCAGGTTCTGCTCCTGCTGCCAGCGCCAACGCGGCACCACCGAAAAATCAGGAGGTTGCAGGAACCACAAGCGGTCGCAACGCTGCCACAGCGCCGGATAGTCGCGGGCCAGCGCCTGGTTGCACCAGCGCCGCCAACGGCCATCGGCATCGGCCTCGCGCTCCAGGGCGTTGAGCGGGACATCCAGTTCGGCATCGTCCTGCGCCGGGGTGCCCAGGAACCAGCCCTCGAATACCAGCAGGTCCAGCGGCGTTTGCAGCTGCGGCCACTGCGCTTCGGGCAGGCGCTCGTCGGCCAGCTTGTCGAAGCGGGGCAGGGCCAGGGGCTGTCGTGCGGCCACTGCGTCCAGTACCGCATGTGCCAGCGGCAGGTCGTGGGTGCCAGGTGGGCCACGGGTGATCAACAACGGATGCACCTGCCGGGCCAGGCGCTGGCGTTGTGCGCGGGTCAGGTAGACATCGTCGATGGACAGCGTTGCGGCGTTCAGGCCACGCGCCTGGGCACGGGCAACCACCTGCGCGGCCAGCGTCGATTTGCCGCTCCCCTGCAGGCCGCTGATCGCCAATACTGGAACGGCTGTGCTGCTGCCCAGCGCGTCATCCAGCGCCTGCTCGACCACTGTTTCGGGGAATCCTTTCACCTGGGGCATGTACGCAGCGGCGACCATGCCGCCACAATAGCCCAAACCGTGTGAGAAGAATGCTGTCATGAGCGACCTGTACGCCGAAGCCCTGTCGACCTTTGCTGCCCTTTTCGAAGAAGCGAAACAGAGCCGCGAAGTCGAGCCCAATGCGATGACCGTGGCGACCGCCGATGTGCAGGGCCGGCCATCGGCGCGCACCGTGCTGTTGAAGGCGTTCGATGAGCGCGGCTTCGTGTTCTACACCCACCTGGACAGCCACAAGGGTAACGAGCTGCAGGCCAATCCGCAGGCGGCGCTGCTGTTCCTGTGGCGCAGCCTGCGCGAGGCCGGCATCCAGGTGCGCATCGAGGGCCGCGTTGAGCAGGTGGCCGATGCCGAGGCCGATGCCTATTTCGCCAGCCGTCCGCGCATGAGCCAGATCGGCGCGTGGGCGTCGCTGCAGTCGAAGACGTTGAACTCGCGCGAGGAGTTCGACGCGCGCGTGGCCGAGGTCGAGGCGCGCTTCGAGGGCAAGGACGTGCCGCGTCCGGACGGTTGGAGTGGTCTGCGGGTGGTGCCTGACCGCATCGAGTTCTGGTACGGCGCGCAGTTCCGCCTGCACGAGCGCTGGTGCTATGAAGCCGGTGCCGAAGGTCGCTGGAGCAAGCGCTTGTTGTACCCGTAAGGCACCGTGATGCAACGCGTGCCGCTGTATCGCGTGGTGGTGTTCGTGCCGGTGCCTGCCCTGGAGGCAGTGAAGCAGGGCATCCTTTCGGTGGATGCGCTGGTGGCCGGCGATTACGAGCACGGCATGTGGTGGTCCGCGCCGGGGTTCGAACAGTTCCGGCCACGCGTGGGTGCGATCCCCACGCAGGGCGAGGCGGGGCAGACCGAGGTGGTCGACAGCGTGCGGCTGGAGTTCTGCCTGCCGCGCGATCCGCAGCGGCTACAGCGCATCCTCGAGCACGGCATCGTGCCGCATCACCCGTGGCAGGTGCCGGTGGTGCAGGTGGAAGAGATCGAGCTGCTGCTGGCCGGTAGATCCACGCCATGCGTGGATGGAAAGGTCGGTACACCTGCATCGTAGGGTCGAGCCTGTACGACTGCCATTGTTCCAACGCGTACCACTGCGAGAGCCGTTTGTCGCGAACGGACCGGCCCGCTTCATGTGCGAGCAGGTCAGCGAACCGCACACTCCGACCGATGCCCTCGAAATCCGGAGTCGCCATGCCCTCCTGGCGTTGCCTGTTTACCGTGCCACCGCCGCGCCAGGGCGTGGAAGCGCTCCTGTTGCTGCTCGCCCGTGTCGTCGCCGGGGTGATGTTCTGCGTATCGGGCTGGAACAAGGTATTCACCGACGCCGGGCGCGAGCGCATGGTGCACACCCTGGTCGATGCGGGCATTCCATTTCCAGTAGTCAGTGCGCCGGTGCTCGGCGGCATTGAATGGATCGCAGGTGGACTGCTTGTACTGGGCCTGCTCAGCCGCCCATCGGCACTGCTGCTGGCGGCGATCTGCGCGGTGGCGGCGCTGACCGATGGCATCGCGCGTATCCCTGCGGGGCTGAGCGTGCCAGATTGGCTGAGCTGGTTCTTTTACCTGAGCGAAGTGCCGCTGGGCGTGCTGCTGCTATGGGTTGCGGCCGTGGGCAGTGGACGGTTCGCCATCGAAGCGCGCGCGGCGCTCCAGTAGATCCACGCCATGCGTGGATGGGGTGCTTGAGAAAATGCGGTGCGCACCAAGGTTTGCACCCACCAGGCATCGGTTCTGCACCAACCAGACGGCAGGACGTTACAACCCCTCCGCGCGCAGCCATCGCCACAGCGTGGTGCGTGACACACCCAGTGCCTGCGCCATGCCTTCGCGGTCATTGCGGTGTTCCTGCAGCAGCGCTTGCAGCTGCGCACGCGGCGGGCGCTTGCCGTTGTTTTCCACTGGCAGTGTGGCGGCGCCTTCGTTCACCAGCTCCGGCGCCAGCTGCAGCAGGCGCGCTGCATCGATCAGCCCTTCACTGGGCTGCCAGTGGATGCGCAGCCTATCCACCAGGTTGCGCAGTTCACGTACGTTGCCCGGCCAGTCGGCAGCGCTGAGCAGGGCCAGCGCTTCTGCATCCAGCGGTGCATCGATGCCGCGCAGTTCGCGGAAGAAGTGCGTGGTCAGCAGCGGGATATCGCCTCGACGCGCACGCAAAGTGGGCAGTGCGATGCGCAGCGCGGCCAGCCGGTAATACAGGTCGCGGCGGAAGCTGCCAGCCGCCGCGCGCTGCTCCAGCGATTGCAGGGTGGCGGCGACCACGCGCAGGTCGACCGGGGTCGGTTCGGTGGCGCCCACGCGCAGCACTTCGCGTTCTTCCAGCACCCGCAGCAGGCGGGTCTGCAGCGGCAGCGGCAGTTCGCCGATCTCGTCCAGGAACAACGTACCGCCATCGGCCGCCTCGACCAGGCCGACGCGCCCCCCGCGACGCGCACCGGTGAAGGCGCCGTCGCTGTAGCCGAACAGCTCCGCTTCCAGCAGTGATTCGCTGATCGCACCGCAGTTCAGCGCAACGAAGCGACCGCGACGACCGCTGGCGGCGTGCAGCTGGCGTGCAACCAGTTCCTTGCCGGTGCCGGTCTCGCCGGTAACCAGTACGGTGCTGTCGTGCGGGGCGTACAGCGCGATCTGCGCGCGCACGTCGGCCATCGCATTGCTGTCGCCGAGCAGGGCATGCGCATCGTTGCGTGCGGCGGTGCGGCGGCGCGGAGCCGGCCGGCTGCCGCCGGAGCGGGCCATGGCCTGGGTCAGCTCCAGCGCATGCTCGAACGCCTGCCGTACCGAATCAGCCGAGTACAGCAGCACGCCGGGCAGTCCGGCCTGTTCGGCATGGTCGATGGCCATGCCGGTGCCGACGATCACTTCGATGCCGTTGGCGCGCAGGTCGGCGATGCAGTCGCGGGCATCTTCGCGGGTGACGAAGCGGCGGTGCTCGATGTCCAGGCCGAAGCTCTGCTGGAAGCTGCTGAACACCGGCACGTCGCTGGCATGGGTGACCAGGCCGATGCGTGGGGCGATGCGGCGGGCGCGCGCCAGCGCTTCCATCAGGTCGAAGCCATTGGCGTGGATCGGTACCAGCGGCAGGTCCAGGCGACCGCGCAACCAGGCCGCGTTTGAGCCGCCGGCAATCACCACGTCGCAGTGCTCGCGGCGCAGGCGCTGGCCGATCACTTCCACGGCCTCCTCGAAGCCCAGGTTGATCTGCTCGATGCGCGCGCGGCGGTCGAATTCGGGAATGACATCGCCCAGCAGGCCAGTCAGGCGCGAAACGCTGACCGTCCAGATCACCGGGCGGCCGGGGTCGGCATCAGCGTGGCGCAGGGGCGAGCGGGGCAGGTACATGCACGGATACCGGGAGGCGATGTTTCATGATACATCTGTTTCAGTGTTTCATATGTTTCAGTGTTGCGGGCCGGTCATCCCCGTGAAATCAACCGCTTGCAGGTTGGCACGGTGTTTGCGCTTACCCCTGTGTCCTTCAACCTGGATCGCCGCATGACCGTTTCGACCCTCTCTTCCGCCGGTGCCCGCTTCCGCGAGGCGCTGGCTGCCGAATCGCCGCTGCAGGTGATCGGCGCGATCAACGCCAACCATGCGCTGCTGGCCAAGCGCGCGGGTTTCCGTGCCATCTACCTGTCCGGCGGTGGCGTGGCCGCCGGCTCGTTGGGCCTGCCGGACCTCGGCATCAACACCCTGGAAGACGTGCTGGTGGACGTGCGCCGCATCACCGATGTCTGCGACCTGCCGCTGATGGTCGACATCGACACCGGCTTTGGCCCGAGCGCGTTCAACATCGCGCGCACGGTGAAGTCGCTGATCAAGGCCGGCGCGGCCGCCTGCCATATCGAAGACCAGGTCGGCGCCAAGCGCTGCGGTCATCGCCCGGGCAAGGAGATCGTCTCGCAGGGCGAAATGGTCGACCGCGTGAAGGCCGCTGCCGATGCCAAGACCGATCCGGACTTCTTCCTGATCGCGCGCACCGACGCCATCCAGGTGGACGGCGTGGACAAGGCCATCGAGCGTGCCATCGCCTGCGTCGAAGCCGGTGCCGACGGCATCTTCGCCGAGGCCGCCTATGACCTGGATACCTACCGCCGCTTCGTCGATGCGGTGAAGGTGCCGGTGCTGGCCAACATCACTGAATTCGGCGCGACCCCGCTGTTCAGCCGCGACGAGCTGGCCTCGGCCGGCGTGGCCATCCAGCTGTTCCCGCTGTCCGCTTTCCGCGCCGCCAACAAGGCCGCCGAGAACGTCTACCAGACGGTCCGCCGTGAGGGCCACCAGCGCAACCTGATCGACAGCATGCAGACCCGCGAGGAGCTGTATGACCGTATCGGCTACCACGCCTTCGAGCAGCAGCTCGATGCGCTGTTCGCCGCCAAGAAATAAGCATTACCCTGCACCATCAAGTTTCGGAGGGAAACATGAACGATACGACCGCAACCCCGGCCTTCAAGCCGAAGAAGTCCGTCGCCCTGTCCGGCACCGCTGCCGGCAACACCGCGCTGTGCAGCGTCGGCCGCAGTGGCAACGACCTGCACTACCGTGGCTACGACATCCTGGACCTGGCCAACACCAGCGAGTTCGAGGAAATCGCCTACCTGCTGGTGCATGGCAAGCTGCCGACCCGCGCCGAGCTGGTCTCCTACAAGGCCAAGCTGAAGTCGCTGCGTGGCATTCCGGCCGCGGTGAAGGCCGCGCTGGAAGAACTGCCGCCGTCGGCGCACCCGATGGATGTGATGCGCACCGGCGTGTCCGTGCTCGGCTGCGTGGCGCCGGAGAAGGATGACCACAACCATCCGGGCGCGCGCGACATCGCCGACAAGCTGATGGCCTGCCTCGGTTCGATGCTGCTGTACTGGTACCACTGGAGCCACAACGGCCGCGCGATCGACGTGGAAACCGATGATGACTCCATCGGTGGCCACTTCCTGCACCTGCTGCACGGCGAGAAGCCGCAGGATTCGTGGGTGAAGGCGATGCACACCTCGCTGATCCTGTACGCCGAGCACGAGTTCAACGCTTCGACCTTCGCCTGCCGCGTCATCGCCGGCACCGGCAGCGACATGTACAGCGCGATCTGCGGTGGCATCGGCGCGCTGCGTGGCCCCAAGCACGGCGGCGCCAACGAAGTGGCGTTCGAAGTGCAGAAGCGCTATGACAATCCGGACGAAGCCGAGGAAGACATCAAGGCCCGCGTGGAGCGCAAGGAAGTGGTGATCGGTTTCGGCCACCCGGTCTACACCGTGTCCGATCCGCGCAACAAGGTGATCAAGGACGTCGCCCGCGAACTGTCCGAAGAGCAGTCGAGCATGAAGATGTACGACATCGCCGAGCGCCTGGAAACGGTGATGTGGGACATCAAGAAGATGTTCCCGAACCTGGACTGGTTCAGCGCCGTCAGCTACCACATGATGGGCGTGCCGACCGCGATGTTCACCCCCCTGTTTGTGATCGCCCGTACCGCCGGCTGGAGCGCGCACATCGTCGAACAGCGTATCGACGGCAAGATCATCCGCCCGAGCGCCAACTACATCGGCCCGGAAGATCGCGACTTCGTGGCCATCGACAAGCGTTCCTGATCATCGCCACTGTTGCACTGCTGCATGCATCCGGCCGGCCCCGTGCCGGCCGGATGCCGTCACCGCCGTATTGCCGGCACCCGGCCCGCCACGAGCATTCCGCCAGCCCATGAAGACCGATTACCGCAAGTCCCTCCCCGGCGCCTCGCTGGACTATTTCGATGCGCGCGCCGCCGTCGACGCGATCCAGCCCGGCGCCTACGCCACGCTGCCGTACGTATCGCGCGTGCTGGCCGAGAACCTGGTGCGTCGCTGCGATCCGGCCACGCTGACCGACTCGCTGAAGCAGCTGATCGAGCGCCGTCGCGACCTGGATTTCCCGTGGTTCCCGGCGCGCGTGGTGTGCCATGACATCCTCGGCCAGACCGCGCTGGTGGATCTGGCCGGCCTGCGCGATGCGATCGCCGACAAGGGCGGTGATCCGGCCAAGGTCAACCCGGTGGTGCCGGTGCAGCTGATCGTCGATCACTCGCTGGCAGTGGAGTGCGGTGGTTTCGATCCGCAGGCGTTCGAGAAGAACCGCGCCATCGAGGACCGTCGCAACGAGGACCGCTTCCACTTCATCGACTGGACCAAGCTGGCCTTCGAGAACGTGGACGTGATTCCGCCGGGCAACGGCATCATGCATCAGATCAATCTGGAGAAGATGTCGCCGGTGATCTACGTGCAGGATGGCGTCGCTTTCCCCGATACCTGCGTGGGCACCGACAGCCACACCCCGCATGTGGATGCGCTGGGCGTGATCGCCATCGGCGTGGGTGGCCTGGAAGCAGAGAACGTGATGCTGGGCCGTGCGTCGTGGATGCGCCTGCCGGACATCATCGGTGTCGAGCTGACCGGTCGGCCGCAGCCGGATATCACCGCCACCGACGTGGTGCTGGCCCTGACCGAATTCCTGCGCAAGGAGCGCGTGGTCGGCGCCTGGCTTGAATTCTTCGGCGAAGGTGCCGCTGCACTCACCATCGGTGATCGCGCCACCATCTCCAACATGTGCCCCGAATACGGCGCAACCGCCGCGATGTTCTACATCGACGGCCAGACCATCGACTACCTGCGCCTGACTGGTCGCGAGGAAAAGCAGGTCGCACTGGTTGAAAACTACGCGCGCAGCACCGGCCTGTGGGCCGATGACCTGGCCACTGCGGAGTACGAGCGTGTACTGCACTTCGATCTCTCGACGGTGGTGCGCAACATGGCCGGCCCGAGCAATCCGCATCGCCGCCTGCCGGTATCGGAACTGGTCGAGCGCGGCATCGCCGATGCCGCCAAGCTGGAAGCCGGCAAGGCCGAGCAGGCACAGGGCCTGATGCCGGATGGCGCGGTGATCATCGCTGCCATCACCAGCTGCACCAATACCTCCAACCCGCGCAACGTGATCGCCGCCGGCCTGCTGGCACGCAAGGCCAACGAGCGCGGCCTGCTGCGCAAGCCTTGGGTGAAGTCGTCGCTGGCACCCGGTTCCAAGGCAGTGCAGCTGTACCTGGAAGAAGCGGGCCTGCTGCCGGACCTGGAGAAGCTGGGCTTCGGCATCGTTGCCTTCGCCTGCACCACCTGCAATGGCATGAGCGGCGCGCTGGATCCGAAGATCCAGCAGGAAATCATCGACCGTGACCTTTACGCCACGGCGGTACTGTCGGGCAACCGCAACTTCGACGGCCGCATCCATCCATATGCGAAGCAGGCGTTCCTGGCCTCGCCGCCACTGGTGATCGCCTACGCCATCGCCGGCACCATCCGCTTTGACATCGAGAAGGATGTGCTGGGCGTGGACACCGACGGCAACGAGGTGCGCCTGAAGGACATCTGGCCGAGTGATGCCGAGATCGATGCGGTGGTGAAGGCGGCGGTGAAGCCGGAGCAGTTCCGCAGCGTCTACAACCCGATGTTCAACGTACGCGTCGAACACGGCGCAGCGGTGAGCCCGCTGTACGACTGGCGCCCGCAGAGCACCTACATCCGTCGTCCGCCGTACTGGGAAGGTGCACTGGCCGGTGAGCGCTCGCTGGCCGGCATGCGTGCGCTGGCGGTGTTGCCCGACAACATCACCACCGACCACCTGTCGCCGTCCAACGCGATCCTGGCCTCGAGTGCGGCTGGCGAATACCTGGCGAAGATGGGCCTGCCGGAAGAGGACTTCAATTCCTACGCCACCCATCGCGGTGACCACCTGACCGCGCAGCGTGCCACCTTCGCCAACCCGAAGCTGTTCAACGAGATGGTGCGCAATGAAGATGGCAGCGTGAAACAGGGTTCGCTGGCGCGCGTCGAGCCGGAAGGCAAGGTGATGCGCATGTGGGAAGCCATCGAGACCTACATGGAGCGCAAGCAGCCGCTGATCATCATCGCCGGTGCCGACTACGGGCAGGGTTCTTCGCGTGACTGGGCTGCCAAGGGCGTGCGCCTGGCTGGCGTGGAGGCCATCGTTGCCGAAGGCTTCGAGCGCATCCACCGCACCAACCTGATCGGCATGGGCGTGCTGCCGCTGGAGTTCAAGCCGGGCACCACCCGCCTGACCCTGGGCATCGATGGCACCGAAACCTTCGACGTCATCGGTGAACGCACGCCGCGCGCCGAGTTGCGCGTGGTCATCCACCGCCGCGACGGCCAGGACGTGATCGTGCCGGTCACCTGCCGCCTGGACAGTGACGAGGAAGTGGCGATCTACGAGGCCGGCGGCGTCCTGCAGCGCTTCGCCCAGGACTTCCTGGAAGGCGCCAAGGTGGCGTGATGCCGGGCTGAATGCCTGCCCCCGGAGGTGGGGGGCAGGCTTGTCCGACATCAGGGCAGGGCGCACACTGACTTGGCAAAAACTGCCAATGGAGAGTCTCATGGCCACCATGAACATTTCGCTGACCGATCCGCTCAAGCAGTTCGTGGACGAGGAAGTGCGCGAAGGCGGTTACTCCAGTACGTCGGATTACGTGCGCGACCTGATCCGGCAACGCCAGCGGAGCAAGGCCGAGGAGTTGCTCAAGAAGCTGATCGCCGAGGGGCTGGCATCTGGCCCTTCTGCGCCTCTGCCGCCCGATCACTTCGACAAGCTGCGTGAGCGTGCACGGAACCGCAAGTGAAACCCTCGCACTGGTCCCCTGCAGCGGTTCTAGATCTTGACCACGCTGCAAGCTGGTATGGAGATCAAGGCGGAGAAGCATTGGAGATCGGCTTCGTCGATGCGGTGGAATCGGTGGTGAGACTGATCGAAACACACCCCGGTGCCGGCTCCACACTGCATGCGGATCTGCTGCCGACCCTCTCAGCGCCGTTGCGCTTTCATCCGGTTCGTCGCTTCGACGGCTATCTGGTCTATTACGTGGAGCTACCTGCGCACGTTTTCATTGTGCGTATCTGGAATGCCTCGCGGGGCATGGAGGCACTGTTCGAAGACGAGGAGCTCAACCCCGATATTGGTTCGTCGCATCCAGGATACTGATCCATGACCTTTCTCCCGCAACTCCGTATTCCCGCTACCTACATGCGCGGTGGTACCAGCAAGGGCGTGTTCTTCCGCCTGCAGGACCTGCCCGAGGCCGCACAGGTGCCGGGTGCCGCACGCGATGCGCTGCTGATGCGCGTGATCGGCTCGCCCGACCCGTATGGCAAGCAGACCGACGGCATGGGTGGGGCCACCTCCAGCACCAGCAAGTGCGTGATCATCTCCACCGCCTCGGTGCCGGATCACGACGTGGATTACCTGTATGGCCAGGTGTCGATCGATACCGCATTCGTGGACTGGAGCGGCAACTGCGGCAACCTCAGCACCGCCGTTGGTCCGTTCGCGATCGCCAACGGCCTGATCGATCCGGCCCGCGTGCCGCGCGATGGCCTGTGCACCGTGCGCATCTGGCAGGCCAACATCGGCAAGACCATCATTGCCCATGTGCCGATGCGCGATGGGCAGGTGCAGGAGATCGGCGATTTCGAGCTGGATGGCGTGACCTTCCCGGCTGCCGAGATCCAGCTGGAATTCCTCGATCCGTCCGACGATGGTGACGCCGGTGCGATGTTCCCCACCGGCAACCTGGTCGATATGCTGGACGTGCCGGGCGTGGGTAGTTTCGAGGTGACGATGATCACCGCAGGCATCCCGACCATCTTCCTCAACGCCGCCGACCTCGGTTACACCGGCACCGAACTGCAGCCGGCGATCAATGAAGACAAAGCGGCGCTGGAGCGTTTCGAGAAGATCCGTGCCTACGGCGCGCTGCGCATGGGCCTGATCCAGAAACTGGAAGACGCGGCGACCCGCCAGCACACGCCGAAGGTAGCCTTCGTCGCCCCCGCGCAGGATTACGTGTCGTCCAGCGGCAAGGCGATCCCGGCCGCGGACATCGATCTGCATGCCCGCGCGCTGTCGATGGGCAAGCTGCACCACGCGATGATGGGCACCGCTGCAGTAGCGATCGGTACCGCCGCGGCGATCCCCGGCACGCTGGTCAACCGTGCTGCTGGCGGCGGCGAGCGCGAGGCCGTGACCTTCGGGCATCCGTCGGGCACGTTGCGCGTGGGTGCGCAGGCCGCACTCGTTGACGGCCAGTGGACGGTGTCCAAGGCCATCATGAGCCGCAGCGCCCGCGTGCTGATGGAAGGCAAGGTGCGCGTGCCGGCCGGGTGATGGCCTGGTAGTCGCCAACCTTGGTTGGCATGGCGCCGGCATTGCGCGGGTGGCGCTGCACCTGCTCTGGTAGTCGCCAACCTTGGTTGGCATGGCGCCGGCATCGCGCGGGTAAGGCCCAGCGCCAACCAAGGTTGGCGACTACCGGGTTTGTCGCAGCGTGCAACCCCACGTGGAGACCGAACAATGTCCGACAGCCACACCCCATCCAACGCCCGTGCAGCCTGGGATGCGCTGCTGGTGGACATCGTCGACTACGTGCGTGACACGCGCATCGACTCGCCGCTGGCGTTCCAGACCGCGCATCACTGCCTGCTCGACACGTTGGGCTGCGGGTTGGAGGCGCTGTCCTTCCCCGCCTGCAGCAAGCTGCTGGGCCCGCTGGTGCCGGGTATCAGCGTGGCCAACGGCGCGCGCGTCCCCGGCACCAACTTCGTGCTCGATCCGGTGCAGGCAGCCTTCAACATCGGCGCGATGGT
Organism: Stenotrophomonas sp. 2694; assembly: GCF_040548715.1. NCBI lineage: Bacteria > Pseudomonadati > Pseudomonadota > Gammaproteobacteria > Lysobacterales > Lysobacteraceae > Stenotrophomonas > Stenotrophomonas sp. 2694. The sequence goes on along the minus strand of NZ_JBEPSG010000009.1, from coordinate 47,797 downwards.
GCGCTGGCTGGATTTCAACGACACCTGGCTGGCCGCAGAGTGGGGCCACCCCTCGGACAACCTCGGTGGCATCCTCGCCGTGGCCGACTGGCTTGGCCGCAACGCGGCGGCGTTGCGACGCCCGCCGCCGACCGTGCACGACGTGCTGCTGGCGATGATCAAGGCGCACGAGATCCAGGGCGTGCTGGCGTTACGCAACTCTTTCAACCGGGTCGGCCTGGATCACGTGCTGCTGGTCAAGGTGGCCACCACCGCCGTCGTCGCACAGATGCTGGGTCTGGACCGCGAGCGCATGCTCAATGCGGTGTCGCTGGCCTGGGTGGATGGACAGGCGCTGCGCACCTACCGGCATGCGCCCAACACCGGTTCGCGCAAAAGCTGGGCGGCCGGTGATGCGACCAGCCGTGGCGTACGCCTGGCGCTGATGGCCGCCACCGGCGAGATGGGCTACCCCAGCGTGCTCAGTGCACCGACCTGGGGCTTCGAAGCGGTATCGATGCATGGCCAGGCGCTGACCCTCGGCCGCCCCTTCGGCAGCTACGTGATGGAGAACGTGCTGTTCAAGATCAGTTTCCCGGCCGAATTCCACGGGCAGACGGCGGTGGAGGCGGCGATCATCCTGCACCAGCAGCTGCGCGCGCAGGGGCGAACGGCCGAGGACATCGAACACATCGCGATCCGTACCCAGGAAGCCTGCATCCGCATCATCGACAAGCAGGGGCCGCTGCACAACCCGGCCGACCGCGATCACTGCGTGCAGTACATGGTGGCCATCGCGCTGCTGCATGGGCGGCTGGTGGCCGAGGATTACGAGGACGACATGGCGGCCGATCCGCGCATCGACGCGCTGCGCGCGAAGATGACCTGCCATGAAGACCCGCAGCTCAGCGCCGACTACCTGGACCCGGACAAGCGCAGCATCGCCAACGGGCTGACGGTGCGCTTCAACGACGGCAGCGCGCTGCCGGAGGTGCTGGTGGAGTACCCGCTGGGCCACGCACGCCGGCGCGCAGAGGGTATCCCGCTGCTGATGGACAAGTTCCGTCGGCACCTGGCGCACCGCTTCCCCACCGCCCAGCAGCAGCGCATCCTGGCCGCCTCGCTGGACCCGGTGGCCTTGGCGGCGATGCCGGTGACCGACTACGTGGACCTGTACCTGCCGGGGTAGGAAGCGCTCTGGTGGGTGCCAACCTTGGTTGGCATGGGCCCAACGCCAACCGGGGCTGGCGGCTACCGCGCCGGGCATGGCCCGGCGCTACCGTTCCGATGCATTCCTGCCGAATCCGCGTCAACGCCTTGACGCGACGCGCCTATAATGGCCACCTCGATCAAGGAGTGACGACATGAGCGGTCCGGCACGGCGGATGCGGTGGGGATGGACGGCAGCATTGCTGGCAGGAGGGCTGTTGCTGGGTCTGGCCGGTTGCCGCAACGACAGCGGGCAGCTGCCAAAGGCCAGCGGCGAAGCCATCGCCACCAAGGCCGAGCAGGTGAAGGAGTTCACCCTGCTGCGTGCCTACCCGGACCAGAAGAGTGAAGGCCTGTCGCTGGCGCTGGAGTTCTCGCGCCCGCTGGTCGGCACCCAGGACTTCGACAAGCTGGTGCGCTTCGAAGAGAAGGTCGGCAACGATGACAGCAGCTGGACCCTGTCCGATGACGGCCTGACCCTGCGCTATCCCTTCGTCGAAGCCGGCAAGGAATTCAGCCTGGTGGTCTCGCCGGACCTGCTGGCCGCCGATGGCAGCCGCCTGGGCAAGGAACTGAAGCAGAAGGTCTTCAGCGGCGAGCTGAAGCCGGTGGCCGGTTTTGCCTCGCAGGGCAGCGTGCTGCCGGCCAAGGACAGCCGCGGCCTGCCGGTGGTGTCGGTGAACGTGCCGGAGGTCGATGTCGAGTTCCTGCGCGTGCGCGAAAAGGATCTGCCGACCTTCTTCAGCCAGTACCAGCGCGGTGGTCGCCGTGGCAGCTGGGAACTGAGCAGCGACTACGAGCGCAGCCCGATCAACAAGCTGGCCGAACCGGTCTACGTCAATCGCTTCATCCTGGGCGGCAAGCAGAACGAGCGGGTGCTGACCTACCTGCCGACCCAGGACATCAAGGAACTGCAGGAGCCGGGGCTGTATTTCGCCCTGCTCAAGCGCACCGGTGACTACGAGGGCGAGTTCGATACCGCATTCTTCTCGGTCAGCGACATCGGCCTGCACACCCGCGCGTACAAGGACAAGCTGTTCGTCCATACCGCCGCGCTGAAGGACGGTGCATCGCTGAAGGGCATCGACCTGCGCGTGCTCGATGCCAAGGGCGAAGTGGTGCTGAAGGGCAGTACCGACAGCAACGGCAATGCGCTGCTGAACTACACCCTGGATGCCACCCACGTGCTGGTGGCCAGCAGCGGCAAGGACACCAGTTTCCTGCCCTTCAACCAGCCGGCGCTGGACCTGAGCGAGTTCGCCGTGGCCGGCCGTGACAACGCCTGGTTCGATGTCTATGCCTGGTCGGGCCGCGACCTGTACCGCCCGGGTGAGACGGTGCGCCTGTCGGCGCTGCTGCGCGACAACGACGGCAAGCCGATCAAGAGCCAGCCGGTGTTCCTGCGCCTGAAGCAGCCCGATGGCAAGACCTTCCGCGAAACCCGCGTGCAGCCGGGCGAACAGGGCTACATCAACTTCGAGCAGACCATTCCCGCCGAGGCGCCGACCGGGCGCTGGCAGGTGGAGTTCCGCACCGATCCGGCCAGCAAGGAAGCGATCCAGGGCATGACCCTGCGCATCGAAGAGTTCCTGCCGGAGCGCATGAAGCTGGACCTGGACAGCGCGCAGAAGACGCTGAAGCCGGGTGAAGACCTGCGCCTGCAGGCCAACGGTGCCTATCTGTACGGTGCCCCGGCCGACGGCAACCGCTTCACCGCGCGCATGGCGGTGGCCGCCGAGCAGAAGCCGGTGGAGGGCCTGCCGGGCTACTTCTTCGGCGACCCGACCCTGCAGCTGCCGCGCGAAGCCAAGGATGTCATCGACACCACGCTGCCGGCCAATGGCCAGCTGCGCGAAGACGTGTCGTTGCCGGAAGAGGCGACCAAGGCGAAGGCGCCGATCGCGGTGGTGCTGTCCGGCAGTCTGTATGAAACCGGTGGCCGCACGGTCACCCGCACCCTGAAGCGGGTGGTATGGCCGGCCGCCGCACTGGTCGGCGTGCGCCCGTTGTTCAATCCGGACGACGGCGCTGATTCCAACGGCAACGCGCGGTTTGAACTGATGCGCGTGGATGCGGCCGGCAAGCCGCAGCCGGCCAAGGGCCTGAAGATCACCCTGGTACGCGAGCTGCGCGACTACCACTGGACCTTCAACGACAACCGCTGGGACTACGATTTCACCCGCCGCTTCGAAAACAAGGAAACCCGTACCGTCGATGCCGGCGGCAGCGCGGTGGCCTTCGACTTCCCGGTGGAGTGGGGCGAGTACCGGGTGGACGTGTTCGATCCGTCCACCGGCCTGACCAGCCGTTATCCGTTCCGCGCCGGCTGGAGCTGGGGCGATGACAACCGTGGCCTCGATGCCCGCCCGGACAAGGTCAAGCTGGGCCTGGACAAGACCGGCTACAAGGCCGGCGATACCCTGGAAGTGACGGTGACCCCGCCGCACGCCGGCAAGGGCGTGCTGATGGTCGAGACCGACCGCATGCTGTACGTGCAGGACATCGACGCAAAGCCCGGTGCCACCTACAAGATCCCGGTCACCGCCGATTGGGAGCGCCACGACGTCTACATCACCGCGCTGGTGTTCCGCGGTGGCAGTGCGCCGAGCAAGATCACCCCGGCCCGCGCGGTGGGCGTGGTGCACGTGCCGATGGACCGCAGGGGCCGCACCGTGGCCGTCGGCCTGGCCGCGCCCAAGCAGATGCGACCGGAGCAGGACCTGCCAGTGACGGTCAGCGCACCGCAGCTGGCCGGCAAGGTCGCGCACGTCACGGTGTCGGCCGTGGACGTGGGCATTCTCAACATCACCCGCTTCCCGGTGCCCGATGCCGGCGCGCACTTCTTCGCCCAGCGCCGCCTCGGCATCGATGCCTATGACATCTACAGCCGGGTGATCGAGAGCTTCGACGGCGGCAGCGGCAAGCTGAAGTTCGGCGGCGACATGGCGCTGCAGGCGTTGCCGCAGGCCAAGCGGCCGACCGCGCGCGTGCAGACCGTGGACCTGTTCTCCGGCCCGGTGCAGCTCGATGCCAAGGGCATTGCCCGCATCCGCCTGAAAGTGCCGGATTTCAATGGCACCCTGCGGGTGTCGGCGCTGGTCTACAGCGATGACCAGTACGGCAAGCGCGATGTGGAAACCGTGGTGCGCGCACCGATCCTGGCCGAGGCCAGCATGCCGCGCGTGCTCGCCCCGGGCGACCGCAGCACGGTGACGCTGGACGTGCAGAACTTCACCGGCAAGCCCGGTCAGTTCAACGTGCGCGTGGACAGCGAAGGCCCGCTCAGCCTGGGCGAAGGCACGCGCAGCGTGCAGCTCAATGCCGATGCCAAGACCACGTTGAGCTTCCCGTTGTCGGCGCGCGAGGGCCACAGCGTGGCCAAGGTGCGCGTGCGTGTGGATGGCAACGGCTTCAAGGCCGACCGCCGCTACGATCTGCCGGTACGTGCGGCGTGGCCGCAGGTACTGCGCTCGCAGGTGCGCACGCTCGATCCGCTGGCGGCGGTGAGCCTGGATGGCAGCCTGATGGACGGGCTGATGTCCGAATCGGTCAATGCCCGCCTGCTGGTCAGCCCGCTGCCGCCGATCCCGTTCGCCAGCGCGCTGCAGGGCGCGCTGAACTACCCGTACGGCTGTGCCGAACAGACCACCAGCAAGGGCTACGCCGCGCTGATCCTGGACCAGGCCACGTCGTCCATGCTCGGCGCTGACGGCCTGGACGCGAAGACCCGTCGCGAGCGCATGGAAGGTGCGTTCGGTCGCCTGGCATCGATGCAGGTGGCCAACGGCAACTTCTCGATGTGGGGTGACGACGGCTACGTGAACCCGTGGCTGACCCCGTACATCGCCGAGTTCCTGCTCGATGCCAAGGACGGTGGCTTCGCGGTGCCGGACAACGTGCTGCAGAAGGCGCTGAACCGCCTGAGCGAAGACCTGCTGTCCGGTGGCAACCAGTTCTACGGCCAGGAAAAACGCGAAAGCCTGAAGTTCGCCAACCAGGCGTACTCGGGTTACGTGCTGGCCCGCGTCAACCGCGCGCCGCTGGGTACCCTGCGCACGCTGTACGACAACGAACGCAGCAAGGCCGTGGGTGGTCTGTCGCTGGTGCACCTGGGCGTGGCGCTGTCGCTGCAGGGCGATGCCAAGCGCGGCCAGGCGGCCCTTGCGGCGGGCTTTGCCAAGTCCAGCAGCGAGCGCCCGTCCTACTTCGGCGACTACGGCAGTGCCGTTCGTGATGATGCGCTGATGATCGCGCTGACCCACGAAAACAAGCTGGCCAAGCCGGCATGGGATGCACGCGCGGTTGATCTTGGCCGTGGCCTGGATGCGCGCCGCAACAGTGGCTGGATGTGGCTGAGCACGCAGGAACAGGTGGCCATCGCCCGCCTCGGCAAGGCACTGGCCGCCAACCAGAAGGCGCTGGTGGCCGGTGAGCTGGTGATCGGTGGCAACAGCGAGGCCATCGGCGAACGCAAGCTGTTTGGCCGCAACTTCGATGCAGGGCAGCTGGCCGCGGGCGTGCGCTTCACCCCGCAGGGACAGCCGCCGATGTTCGCCAGCATCGACGTGGCCGGCATTCCGCGCAGTGCGCCGGCGCCGGACAACAGCGTGATCGGCGTGGAGCGAAGCTACTTCGGCACCGATGGCAAGCCGTGGTCGCCGCGTCCGCTGAAGGAAGGTGAAGCGCTGATCGTGCGGGTCACCATCACCGCCGACAGCGAGATGCCCGATGCGCTGCTGACCGACCTGCTGCCGGCAGGCCTGGAGATCGAGAACCTCAACCTGGGCGATGCCAAGCAGTGGGCCGATGTGGTGGTCGATGGCATAACCATCAGCGACCGCAGCGAAGCGGCCGATACCAAGCACGAAGAGTTCCGCGATGACCGCTACGTGGCGGCGCTGAAGCTCTCGCGTGGCAGCAAGGCCAACGTGTTCTACCTGGTGCGTGCGGTCACTCCGGGTACCTACACGGTGCCGCCGTCGCTGGTGGAGGACATGTACCGGCCGCAGCTGCGTGGCGTCGGCCGTAGCAACCCGACCACGTTGACGGTGGTACAGCCGTGACCGTGCGGACGGGCCGCGACGGCGCGGCCCGTCCCACTGGATGCCGTGGATGAAGGTGGGATCGCTGAAAACGCGGCTGCCGCGCCTGCGGCAGCGGCTGCAACCGCTGTGGCCGTGGCTGCGCTGGGGCACGGCGGCGTTGCTGGCGCTGCTGCTGGTACTGGATTTCGCCTTCCCGCCGCCGTTGCCCCGGCAACGCGACACCAGCACGCTGGTGGTCGCCGCTGACGGCAGCCCGATGCGGGCGTTCGCCGATGCCGAGGGCGTGTGGCGCTATCCGGCGTCGGTCGACAGCGTGTCGCCGCTGTACCTGCAGGCGCTGCTGACTTACGAGGATCGCTGGTTCTGGCAGCACCCGGGCATCAATCCGCTGGCGATCCTGCGTGCCGGTGGGCAGCTGCTGCGGGGTGGCCGCATCGTCTCCGGAGGCTCGACCCTGACCATGCAGGTGGCGCGCATTCTCGATCCGCATACGCGCACGCCCTGGGGCAAGCTGAAGCAGATGCTGCGTGCGGTGCAGCTTGAGGTGCACCTGTCCAAGCGCGAGATCCTCGCGTTGTATCTGGAGCGCGCGCCCTACGGTGGCACCATCGAAGGCGTGGAGGCGGCCAGCTGGGCCTACCTGGGTAAGCCGGCCGCGCAGCTTTCGCATGCCGAGGCCGCGTTGCTGGCGGTGCTGCCACAGGCACCCAGCCGTTTGCGCCCGGATCGTCATCCCGAAGCTGCGCAGAAGGCTCGCGACAAGGTACTGGCGCGCATGGCCGAGCTCGGCGCATGGACGCCGGAGGAAGTGGAAGATGCGCGCATCGAGAACGTGGTCGCACGCTCGCTGCGTCCACCGCTGCATGCGGCACTGCTGGCCCAGCGCCTGCACTCGGCGCATCCGGGGCAGGCGCGGATCCAGAGCAGCATCGACATCGGCCTGCAGCGCACCCTTGAAGAGCGCGTGGCCAGCTATTTCTCCACGCTGCCCGAGCGCACGTCAGCCGCACTGCTGGTGGTCGACAACCAGACCCTGCAGGCGCGTGCGTATGTCGGCACGCTGTCTTTCGGTGATCGGCAACGGCTGGGCCACGTGGACATGGTGCAGGCCTGGCGCTCGCCGGGCTCCACGCTGAAGCCGTTCCTGTATGCGATGGCACTCGATGATGGCCTGATCCATTCCGAGAGCCTGCTGGTGGATGCGCCGCAGAGCTTCGGCAGCTATCGGCCGGGCAACTTCGACATGGCCTTCAACGGCCCGGTCAGTGCTGCCAGTGCGCTGCGCCTGTCGCTGAACGTGCCGTCGGTCGACCTGCTGCAGCGGGTAGGTGCGGCACGCTTCGCCGCGCGCCTGTCGCACGCCGGCATCCAGCTGCGCTTCCCGCCGGGCAGTTCGCCCAATCTGTCGCTGATCCTCGGCGGCACCGGCGCGCGGCTGGAAGACCTGGTCGGTGCGTTCGCTGCGCTCAACCGCAACGGCATTGCCGGCCGCGTGCGCTACACCGATGACGAACCGATGATCGAGCGGCGGCTGGCTTCGCCCGGTGCCAGCTGGATCGTGCGCGAGATGCTGGAATCGAATCCGCGCCCGGGATACGGCGTTGGCACGTTCGACGTTGGCGGGCGGCCGCGCGTGGCCTGGAAGACCGGAACCAGCTATGGCTACCGCGATGCGTGGGCGATCGGCAGTACCCGCCACTACACCGTGGGCGTGTGGGTGGGGCGCCCCGATGGCACGCCGTTGCCGGGGCAGTATGGCGCGGTCACCGCCTTGCCGTTGATGTTCGAGGTGGTCGACAGCCTGCCGCGGCAACGCGGCGATGCGGCGGCCGCGCCGATGCCGGCCAGCGTGACCCAGGCAGACATCTGCTGGCCAACTGGAGAACTGGCCGAAGGGTTGCCAGCGGCACTCTGCCAGCGACGCCTGTCGGCCTATCTGCTGGACGGTGCGGCACCGCCGACGTTCCCCGAACGCGAGGCACGGCGATGGCAGCCTGGCCGCCAACGCTACCTGGCTGACGCGCGCACCGGACTGCGCGTATCGGCTGACTGCAGCGCGCCGCATGAGGAGGTCGCGCGGGAAATCGCGCGATGGCCAGCGCTGTTGTCACCCTGGCTGCCCAAGGCCACCCGCGATGCCTCACAGCTTCCCGCGCTGTCGCCGGACTGTCGCGATGATGGCCGCGAGGCCAGTGTGGCCCTGCATATCGATGGCCTCAACGAAGGCGCGACGCTGGCGCGTGCACCCAATGCCGAACACGGCGTACGCCTGCAGCTGCGCGCATTGGGCAGCGAACAGGCCGTGGACTGGCTGCTGGATGGTCGATGGATCGCGCAGACGCGCGGTGCGCAGCTGATGCAGCGCGAGTTCGCCGATCCGGGGGCGCATACGTTGACCGCGCTGGCTGCTGACGGCGCCTGGACGCAGGTACGGTTCAACGTGCTGCGGTAGCGCCGGGCCATGCCCGGCGGATGTCACGTGATCGGGCACCAACCCGCCGGGCATGGCCCGGCGCTACCGGTCCACCATGACCCGGTAGGTGCCAACCTTGGTTGGCACGCGCAGACGCCGCCCACCAAGGTGGGCGACTACCAGGGCGTTAGCGGGGCATGGCCCGGCGCTACCGATCCACCATGACCCGGTAGGTGCCAACCGTGGTTGGCACGCGCAGAAGCTGCCCACCAAGGTGGGCGACTACCAGGGCGTTCGCCGGGCATGGCCCGGCGCTACCGGTCCACCATGACCCGGTAGGTGCCAACCTTGGTTGGCACGCGCAGACGCCGCCCACCAAGGTGGGCATCTACCAGGGCGTTCGCTGGCATGGCCCGGCGCTACCGATCCGCCATGACCTGGTAGGTGCCCACCTTGGTTGGCACGCGCGGAAGCCGCCCACCAAGGTGGGCGACTACCAGGGCGTTCGCCCGGGCATGGCCTGGCGCTACTCCCCGATCCAGCCATCCAGCAGGTCGGCGAACTCATCGGCGTGCTCCTCCTCCTGCGCCAGGATCTCCTCCAGGATGCGCTTGGTGGTGGTATCGCTGTCGCCGATGAAGTTGATCATCTCGCGGTAGCTGTCGATGGCGATGCGCTCGGCCACCAGATTCTCGCGGACCATGTCGCGCAGGTCGCTGCCTTCCTTGTATTCGGCGTGCGAGCGTGCGGTCAGCGTATCCGGATTGAGGTCAGGCTCGCCGCCTAGCTGGACGATGCGTTCGGCCAGCTTGCCGGCGTGCGCCTGCTCCTGTTGTGCGTGCTCGAGGAACTCGCCCTTGACCGCATCGGCCAGCATGCCCTTGGCCATGAAGTAGTGCCGGTAGTAGCGCAGCACGCATACATATTCGGTGGCCAGCGCGTCGTTGAGCAGCTTGATCACCACCTTGCGGTCGGCGCTGTAGCTGTCGGTGATCGCTCCGTCTTCGATGTTCTTCCGTGCCCGCTCGCGCAGGGTCTGGCGATCGCTGATGCCAGCGACCTTGGCGGAAGGGGAGGTGTTGCTGGCTTTGGCTGGCTTGTTGGACATGGCTGGCCGGTTTCCTCTGCAGTCAGGGTTTCAGGTGGGCAGGTGATCCAGTACGTAGTCGGCTGACGACACCTCGAACTGGCCGGGCTCCTCGATCCAGGCCGCGCGCACCGTGCCGTCCACCACGTACAGGGCAAAGCGACGCGAACGCGTGCCCATGCCGGATGAACTTGCATCCAGTTCCAGGCCAAGTGCACGGGTCAGTTCGGCATTGCCGTCGGACAACATCAGCAGACCGTCGGGTACGTGCTGGTCGGTGGCCCAGGCTTTCATCACGAACGGGTCGTTGACCGCCACGCAGTAGACATCGATGCCGCGATGGCGGAACGCCTCGAACTTTTCCACGTACCCGGGCAGGTGGCGGGCCGAGCAGGTGGGGGTGAACGCACCGGGCACGGCGAACAGCACCACCTTGCGCCCGTCGAACAGGGCGTGGGTATCGAGGGTCTCGATGCCTTCGCGGATGCGCTTGAGGGTGACTTCCGGAATACGGTCGCCGACATGGATGGTCATGGGAACTCCTTGCTGGGTGAGGGTAGGGGCCAGGAGGGGACGGACGCGTCAAGACATTGGAAAACCCATGTATACACCCCATCTCCGTCGTCCAAGGCGGGCGGTCAGCCACAGCATGGGGCCGGGCGATGGCAGGCGCATTGCGCTGGATCAGTCGGCCTCACCGTTGCCGCACGACCGGCGGCGTAGCATCGCCGGCGCGTAGAATGAACCCGGGGCGGCGCCCACCGGCGCGGCCGAAGCGAATCGAGGTAGCTGGATGGAATTCAAGGATTATTACGCCACCCTGGGGGTGGAACCGAGCGCGGGCGAGGCGGAAATCAAGACCGCCTATCGCCGGCTGGCACGCAAGTACCACCCGGACGTCAGCAAGGAGGCCGGGGCCGAGGACAAGTTCAAGGCCATCAACGAGGCCTACGAGGCGTTGCGCGATCCCGAGAAGCGCGCGGCCTATGACCAGTTGCGTGCGCAGGGCTATCGTCCGGGCGAGGAATTCAACGTGCCGCCGAACTACGGCGGTGGCGGTTTCAATTTCGAGGAAGTGTTCGGCGGCGGTGGCCCCAACGGTGGTTTCAGCGACTTCTTCGAGAGCCTGTTCGCGCGCCAGCGCGGCGGCCAGGGCGCAGGCCCCGGCCCGGGCTTCAGCAGCCATGGCCATGCGCCCAACCGCGATACCCGGGCCAAGCTGTCGGTACCGCTGGAGGCGGCCTACAACGGCGACAGCCTGCGCATCACCGTCAACGGCAAGCAGCTGGACGTGCGCGTGCCCAAGGGCATCCGTCCCGGGCAGGTGATCCGCCTGGCCGGGCAGGGCAATCACGGCGGCAACCTGCTGCTGGAAGTGGAGTACGCCGCGCATCCGCAGTTCGAGGTCGACGGCCGCAACATCCTGTACACGCTGCCGGTCACCCCGTGGCAGGCGGCGTTGGGCACCAGCATCAGCGTGCCGACCCTGGGCGGCGCGGTGGAACTGAAGATTCCGGCCGATTCCGATGCCGGTCGCAAGCTGCGGCTGCGTGGGCGCGGCCTGCCGGGCAGCCCGGAGGGCGACCAGATCGTCGAGCTGGAGATTGTCGCCCCGGCGGCGACGGACGACGCGCAGAAGAAGGCCTATCGGAATCTGGCCAAGGCGTTTGGCGAAACGATCTGAAATCTGCTTCGGTGGGTGCGGACCACGGTCCGCATGCCTTGCGGTAGTGCCGGCCGCTGGCCGGCAGAGGCGTGCCAACCAAGGTTGGCATCTACCGGAGCGGCGTCAGCCTTGACCGGCACCTGTTGCGGTAGTGCCGGCCGCTGGCCGGCAGAGGCGTGCCAACCAAGGTTGGCACCTACCGGAGCGGTGGGTCAGCCTTGACCGACACGTCTTGCGGTAGTGCCGGCCGCTGGCCGGCAGAGGTGTGCCAACCAAGGTTGGCACCTACCGGAGCGGTGGGTCAGCCTTGACCCCCACGTCTTGCGGTAGTGCCGGCTGCTGGCCGGCAGAGGTGTGCCAACCAAGGTTGGTACCTACCAGAGCGGCGTCAGCCTTGACCGGCGAACACCCGCTCCAGCACTTCGGACAGTTCGTCTTCCGAGAACGGCTTGGTGATGTAGGCCTTGGCGCCCTGGCGCATGCCCCACATGCGGTCGGTGTCCTGGTCCTTGGTGGTCACCAGGATCACCGGAATATGCCGGGTCGCCTCATCGCGGGCGAGCGTGCGGGTCGCCTGGAAGCCATTGAGGTTGGGCATCACCACGTCCATCAGCACCAGGTCGGGCAGCTCGGCCTTGGCGGTCTCCACCCCGGCCGCACCATCGGTGGCGGTCAGGATCTGGTGCCCGAGCTTCTCGACGATGCGCTGTATCCCCAACAGCTGCGACGGTGAGTCGTCGACGATCAGAATGCGTGCCATGTTGTTCCCCATGTGATGCCGGAAGTGTAGTGCCGGCATCCTGTTGGCGGGAGGGCGACAGCTGCCGTCCGTCGCCTGCCTGCGACGTTCAGTCGATCCGCACCACCGTGCGGCCAAGCGAGCCGCCCGCCAGCATGCGATCGAACACCGCAGGCAGACCGTCCAGACCGACTTCGGCGGTGCAGATGCGGTCCAGGTGCTGCGGTTTCCACGCGTCACCCAAGCGTGCCCACACTTCTTCGCGCAGCGCGCGGGGGGCATTGGCGGACGAAACGCCGAGCAGCGAGACACCGCGCAGGATGAAGGGCATCACGGTCATGTCCAGCGTCGGGCTGGCGGCCAGTCCCGCACTGACCACGCTGCCGTAAGGCACGGTCTGGGCCAGCAGACTGGCCAGCATCGGCCCGCCGGCGTTGTCCAGGCCACCGCCGAAACGTGCCGACTGCAGCGGACCGGTGTCGGCAAGGGCGTCACGCGGCAGCACCTCGGCAGCACCGATACCGCGCAGGAAGTCGCTCTGTTCCGGTTTGCCGCTGATCGCGTGCACGGCATAGCCGGCGCGGCTGAAGATGTCCACGGCCAGAGCACCGACCCCACCGCTGGCGCCGGTAACCGCCAGTGGCCCAAGCTCGGGCGTCTGCCGGTTGTCCTGCAGGCGCAGCAGCGCCAGCGCGGCGGTGAAGCCGGCGGTGCCCAGTACCATCGCCTCGCGTGGGCTCAAGCCCGCCGGCTGGGCGATGACCGCGCTCGATTCCAGTCGCACATACTGGCTGTAGCCGCCATCACGGGTTTCGCTGAGGCCGCAGCCGGTGGCCAGTACCGCATCGCCCTCGCGCCAGGCCGGATCGGTGGAGGCGACCACCGTGCCGGCCACGTCGATCCCGCCCACCAGCGGGAAGCGGCGCAGGATGCGGCCTTTGCCGGTGCCGGCCAGGGCATCCTTGTAGTTGACCGAGGACCAGTGGGCGCGGATCAGCACCTGGCCGGGGTTGAGGTCGTCCAGACGCAGCGGGACCAGGCCGCTGCGGTAGCCGGCGTCGTCTTTTTCGATGCGGAAGGCGGTGAACGGGGTGGTGGGGGCCATCGGCGTTGCCTGACTTCGAGGAAAACGCCACCTTACCCGCTCCGGCCCCTTTCAATCCTGCCGGTCCGCCCCATCTTGTATGATCGGTAGTGGTTAACGGCTGGCGTTGCGGGAAGGGCCCGCGTCGCAGCCCACATCTTGATGGAGCGTGCATGGCCTGGAATACACCCGGCGGCAACAAGGGCGGACAAGGCCCCGAGGACAATCGACGCGGGCCGTTCGGGTCGCGCGGCGGTGGCAATGGTGGCGGCTGGGGCGGATTGCCCGGACCGCTGAAGGACCTGTTCGACGGCGGCATCCTGCGTTGGGTGGTGGCGGCAGTGGTCCTGCTGGTGCTGTTCTCCAGCTTCCAGCTGATCGGCGAACAGCAGCGTGGCGTGGTGCTGCGCTTCGGCCAGTTCTCGCGCGTCCTGACCCCAGGCCCGAACTTCAAGTTGCCCTGGCCGATCGAATCGGTCACCAAGGTCAACGCCACCGAGATCAAGACCTTCTCGATCCAGGTGCCGGTGCTGACCCGCGATGAGAACATCGTCAATGTCTCGTTGAACGTCCAGTACCGCATCGATGACCCGCAGCAGTACCTGTTCGGCACCGTTGATGCCAACCAGGTGCTGGAACAGTCGGCGCAGAGCGCGGTGCGCGAGGAAGTCGGTCGCGCCGACCTCAACGCCGTATTGAACAACCGTGGCCCGCTGGCCGTGGCCGCCGAAGAGCGCCTGCAGACATTGCTGCGTGCCTTCAAGACCGGTCTGACCGTGACCGGCCTGACCCTGCAGGACGCCCGTCCGCCGGAGGAGGTCAAGCCGGCCTTCGACGAGGTCAACGGTGCCCAGCAGGTCAAGGAGCGCCTGATCAACGAAGCCCAGGCCTATGCGGCCAAGGTCGTGCCTGAAGCGCGCGGCCAGGCCTCGCGTGCCCGTACCACCGCCGAGGGCTACAAGCAGGCCGTGGTGTCCAAGGCCGAGGGTGATGGTCAGCGCTTCAGCCTGCTGCAGGCCCAGTACAAGGACGCACCGGAAGTCACCCGCAAGCGCCTGTGGCTGGAAACGGTGCAGCAGGTGCTGAGCGAGAACCGCAAGGTCATTGGTGGCGATGGCCGCCAGCTGATCTACGTGCCGATGACCGGTGATACCCGTGCCAGCACCTCGGCACCGGCGCCGGTTCCGAACCCCGATGTGGTAATGCCGTCGCTGCCGGGTACCACTGCGGTGGAAGCTTCCCGTGATCCGGGCCGGCCGGTGGGCCGTCCGACCGGGCGTTCGAGCGGCCGTGAGGAGGGCAGCCGATGAGAAATTCAATCTGGATCGCCGTTGTCGTAGCGGTGCTGCTGGGCCTGCTCGGCTCGGTGTACGTGGTCCGTGAGGACCAGACCGCCATGGTCCTGAACCTGGGCAAGGTGGTGCGTTCGGACATCAAGCCGGGCCTGCACTTCAAGCTGCCGGTGGTGGAAACGGTGCGGGTGTTCGACCGCCGCTTCCAGGTGCTGGACACCGCGCCGGCCCGTTACTTCACGGCCGAGCAGAAGGACGTCAGCGTCGACTTCTTTGCCATCGGTTACATCTCCAACGTGGGTGATTACTTCCGTGCCACCGGTGGCGATCCGCGTATCGCCAACGCCCGCCTGGCACCGATCATCACCGACTCGCTGCGTAACCAGATCAACTCGCGCACCCTGCAGCAGCTGGTCTCCGGCGACCGCAGCGAGCTGATCGCCGAGCAGCTGAAGGGCATCAACGAAGCCGTTGCCGGGCTGGGCATGCAGATGATCGACCTGCGCATCAAGCAGGTGGACCTGCCCACCGACAGCCAGGTGATCAATGACGTGTACGAGCGCATGCGCGCCCAGCGCAAGCAGGAAGCCGCCAAGCTGCGCGCCGAAGGCGAGGAGCAGTCGCTGACCATCCGCGCCCAGGCCGACCGTGACAGCACCGTGCTGATCGCAGAAGCCGAACGCGATGCCCAGCGCCTGCGTGGTGAAGGCGATGCCGAGGCCGCGCGCATCTACGGCAAGGCCGGTTCGGCTGACCCGTCGTTCTACGCGTTCTATCGCAGCCTCGAGGCCTACCGCGGCTCGATGACCGACGGCAACGGCGTGATCGTGCTGGACAAGAACGACCCGTTCCTGCAGTACCTCAAGAACGATCGCTGAGTCCGCACGGTAGTACCTCACGGGGCCCGGCCATACGCCGGGCCTCGTGCTTTTCCGGAGTTCCCCCATGAAAGATCTGTTCGCCGCCGTCTGTCTGGTCGCGGTGCTGGAAGGCCTGTTGCTGTTCGTGGCCCCCGTGGCCTGGAAGCGCATGGCCGAACGCCTGCTGGACCTGCCCAGCCCGGCCCTGCGCAGCTTCGGTGGCCTGGTCCTGCTGGCCGGGTTGAGCCTGCTGTGGTGGGTACGGCATTAGAAGGGTAGTGCCGGCCGCTGGCCGGCAACCTGGGACTGCCGGCCAGCGGCCGGCACTACCGGGGCGGGGTGGCTGACCGGCTGGTGAAGCCGCCCGTCGGAAAGGTGGCACCGGACCCCGGAAACCCGGATAATGCACAAAAGCCGGACGGGCCTCCCCGTTCGGCTTTTTCCGTGTCTGGGCCTTCCATCGCCGGCCGCTCCCCGTTTGGAGCCGCCACCCAAGCGCTGGCCAGCCCCGCTGCGGTTTACCCGTCCGCGGCCCCGATGGCCGCAACAAATAGAGGAACCCGTCATGGGTCAGTCTGTCGTAGTGCTTGGTGCCCAGTGGGGCGATGAAGGCAAGGGCAAGATCGTCGATCTGCTCACTGAGGAAATCGGCGCCGTCGTGCGCTTCCAGGGCGGCCACAATGCCGGCCACACCCTGGTCATCAACGGCAAGAAGACCGTCCTGCACCTGATCCCGTCGGGCATCCTGCGTGACGATGCGCTGTGCCTGATCGGCAACGGCGTGGTGATCTCGCCGGCCGCGCTGCAGAAGGAAATCGCTGAGCTGGAAACCTCCGGCGTGGAAGTGCGTTCGCGCCTGAAGATCTCCCCGGCCGCGCCGCTGATCATGCCGTACCACATCGCCCTGGACCAGGCGCGCGAACGCGCTGCCGGCGGCAAGGCGATCGGCACCACCGGTCGTGGCATCGGCCCGGCCTACGAAGACAAGGTGGCGCGTCGCGGCATCCGCATCGCCGACCTGCATTATCCGAAGCAGCTGGAAGAACTCCTGCGCACCGCGCTGGATTACCACAACTTCGTGCTGACCAAGTACCTGAACACCGACGCGGTCGATTTCCAGAAGACCTTCGACGAGGCGCTGGCCTTCGGCGAGTACGTGCAGCCGATGAAGTCGGACGTTGCCGGCATCCTGCATGACCTGCGCAAGCAGGGTAAGCGCGTGCTGTTCGAAGGTGCGCAGGGCGCGCTGCTGGACATCGACCACGGTACCTACCCGTACGTCACCAGCTCCAACACCACCGTCGGTGGTGCGCTGGCCGGTGCCGGCGTCGGCGCCGATGCGATCGACTACGTGCTGGGCATTGCCAAGGCCTACGCGACCCGCGTTGGCGGCGGCCCGTTCCCGACCGAGCTGGACGATGAAATCGGCCAGGGCATCCGCGACCGCGGCGCCGAATACGGTGCCTCCACCGGCCGCCCGCGTCGCTGCGGCTGGATGGACATCGTCGCGCTGAAGCGCGCCGTGGCCATCAACGGCATCAGCGGCCTGTGCATCACCAAGCTGGACGTGCTGGACGGCATGGAAAAGCTGAAGGTCTGCATCGCCTACGAATACAACGGCAAGCGTACCGAGTACGCGCCGCTGGACGCGCAGGGCTGGGAAGAGTGCACCCCGGTGTACCTGGAGTTCCCGGGCTGGACCGAAAACACCCACGGCATCACCAACTGGGACGACCTGCCGCCTGCCGCACGCGCCTACCTGCGTTCGCTGGAAGAGCTGGCCGGCTGCCCGATCAGCATCGTCTCCACCGGCCCGGACCGCGACCACACCATGGTCCTGCAGGATCCGTTCGCCTGAGCGATGCGGCGATGCCAGACGCTGCCTGGCAACGCTGCCGCACCGGTAGCGCCGGGCCATGCCCGGCGTCGCTGAAAGAAGAAGCCCCGCGAAAGCGGGGCTTTTTCGTTAGTGTGTACGCAGTGCCAGCAGGGAAGCGGATCGATGACCGGCGATGTCAGCGCGAAAGGGACGCGGGTGCTGCGGATCACCCTCTGGGTGTTCTGGGGCCTGTGGGCAGTCGCCTGTGTGGTGTTGGCGGTGGGCGCCGTGGCCAACCACCTGGCGTCACGCACGCAGACCCTGCCGCTGGTGCTGAGCCCCGGTGCGAGCGCGGAGATCACGGTCTACCGCTTCATTGATGATCGTCTGCGGTTGCGGCTGCGTTACCCGCCCAACGCCGCCGACCCAGCCCTCGACCCCGACGTGCTGATGCGTGTCGACACCCCCAACGAGCATGCGGACTTCCGTGCGGGCGTGCGTTCTGGCCCAGCCGGAACGGATGTTGTGCGCAGGCTGGAAACCGTTGAAACGGCTGTTTTTACCGCCGCGTACTTCGGCTATGGCCGCGGTGATTCATTGCCCCGTGGCCGCTCCTGGCTGCGGGTGACCGTGCTGGAAGTGGAGCCGGCGCTGGCCGGCAGGCCGGCAACGATCGAAGTGCAGCCGCCGTTGGATCTTCTGAAACTGACCGACCTGGACTACCTCTGGTTGTGGCCGTTCTTCTTCTGGAAACTGGCAGCGCTGTTGCTGCTGGTTCCAGGCATCGCACTGGTGATCTTCACCATCGCGCTGCGCAGGCAGCGTCCACGCGCTGCCTAGCCGCCACGACCAGACCGCGCGGGTTGCGACTTAATCCCCTCCGTCCCCTTTTTTCAGCAATGGATAGGGATTGATCGACTCGCCCTTCCACCATTGCTTCTCCGGGCCCAGCACGTGCACTTCGAAATGCAGGTGCGGGGCTTCGGGGTTTGCGTTGCCGGTGCTGCCGACGTAGCCGATCACATCGCCGCGCTTGATGGTCTGCTTTTCGGCCAGGCCGTCGGCGTAGCGCTGCAGGTGCGCGTAGTAGTAGCACCTGCGGCCGCTGGGTTCGAACTGATAGATGGTCAGGCCGCCGCGTTCGCTGTCGAACAGCTTCTCGACATGGCCATCGGCCACCGCCAGCACCGGTGTGCCGGCAGCAGCCATGATGTCGATCGCATCGTGCACGCGGCCTTCGCTGCGTGCGTCGGTGAAGGTGTCCTGCAGTTGCGAGGGCGTGATGCCCTGTACCGGCAGCAGCAGGCCGGAGGGTGTTTCGCCCGTTGCTGCTGGGGCGGGCGCAGCGATTGCCGTTGTCGCCTGCTCCACGGGTACGGCACGGGCGCTGTCGGCTGCAGCGGAGGTCTGCGCCACTGCAAGGGGGCGGCCACCCGTGTCATCGGGCGGCTCGCCATCACGCTGCAACCACCATCCGGCTGCCACGCCCATCACCAGCCCCAGTACGATCAGTTGCGCTAGTCGCATCGGCTCACTCCTGCATGACGACCGGTACCGACGTATCCACGGCTGCAGCCACGCGCAGCGCATCCCAGTTGGTCATGCGCACGCAGCCGTGCGATTCGGTCTTGCCGACATGGCCGGGCACCGGCGTACCGTGCAGGCCGTAATGGGGTTTGGACAGGTCGATCCAGACCCGGCCGACCGGATTGTTCGGGCCGGGCGGAATCGTGGCCTTGCGATCGCCCTTCCTGGCATCCCAGAACAGCTTCGGGTTGTAGTGGAATGGCGGGTCCGGGTAGACGCCGAGGATCTTCCACTCCCCGATCGGCAGCGGGTCGTGCTCGCTGCCCGACGATACCGGTACCTGCGCGATCACCTTGCCCTGCGCGTCCAGCAGCTGCAGGGTGGAGTCGGATTTGTCGACCACCAGCTTGGTGGCCTTGGGCAATGCAGCGGGCGCAATGTTGGGCACCTGGATGCGGCTGCCGGCTTTGCTCAGATCCACACCGGGATTGAGCGCCTTCAGCAGCTCCGGTGCGGCATGGAAGCGCTCGCCCAGCGATTCCTCCACGCTGCTGAAGCCCAGTGCCTTCAGCTTGGCCTGGTCGGCGGGCTTTTTGGGAACCGCAACGAACGGACCGGCCACGTCCTCTGCGGTCAGCGTGTAGCTGGCAAGGGGGCCGACCGAGTCGGCCTGCAGGGCCTTCCAGGTGGCGTCGTCCAGTTCGCCGCTGACCGTCAGCCCGTGCGCTGCCTGGAAGCCGGACACCGCGCGGCGTTGATTGCTGCCCACTTCGCCATCGATTTCGCCCGGAGAGAAATTGGCGCGGTCCAGAAGTACCTGAGCGTGCAGGGGCGAGTGCGCCGCCGTATCAGGGCCGGCCTTTTCGGCGATGGGTGCTGGCAGGCCGGCGGGCGGGGGCGTCTGCGCAAAGGCGGGCGACATCAGCAGCGACAGGGCGAGCAGAGCGGGGCGGCATACGGGCATGGGCATCTCCAAGCAGAACACGCCTCCACCCTGCCCGTAGACGCTGCGCAGCCGCCGTGAAAGAAAACTGATGCCAGCATGAGCAGTGGGGCCGGGCCGCCGGGCCATCCTCCCGCGGCAGAAGCGGGAGGCCGGGTCTCACCAAGGTGAACGGCTTCCGACGCAGTCGAGCGGGAGGCGATCAAGATTCCCGGCTGGCGGGCCGATATGGGCGCATCCCCCCCGTTTTGGATTCACCCCATGAACTACTTGAGGAACGTCAGGGTCGCCTGGCGTCTTGGGCTTGGCTTTGGCCTGTTGTTGCTGCTGGTTGCCGCCGTGGTCGCTACCGGTGCCACCGCCACCATGGTGCAGAAGCGCGCGATGGAGCAGGTGGTCGAGGTTGGCGTAGCCAAGGTGCGGCTGCTGTCGGAGATGCTTGATGCCAACAACCAGATGATGGTCGTGCGCCGCGAGATGCTGATCCGCCAGGGCGAAGACCGTGCCAACGACGAGCAGCGCATCGCCGCTCTGGTCAAGCGCTACGAGGCCAGTTGGACGGCCTACCAGGCCCTGCCCGGCGATGCCGAAGGCAAGTTGATCGGCGAGACCATCGCCGCCAAGCGCGCGCTCGCCCGTCCGCTCAACAAGCAGACCAGCGAACTGATGGAACAGGGCGATTTCCCCGGCGCCGTGGCGCTGACCCTGGGCCCGGTGCAGGAAGCGGCCAATGGCTGGAACAAGGCGCTGGCCGATGGCGTGGCCTATGAAGAAAAGGAAAGCCGCGAGGCCGCTGCCGAGGCGATCCGCCTGGGCGAGCGCAGCCTGCTGCAGCTGCTGGTGCTGGGTGGCGTGGCGCTGCTGGCAGGCATCGCCGCATCGGTGCTGATCGGTCGCAGCATGACCGGCCCGCTGGCGCGTGCAGTGCAGCTGGCCGAGCGCCTGTCCAAGGGTGAACTGGACCAGGAATTCCGCCTGGGTGGCCGTGACGAGCTGACCCAGCTCGGCGAGGCCATGGCCAGCGTGCGCCAGAGCGTGCAGGCCGCCATCGGCGCGCAGCTGCAGATGGCCGAGCAGCATGAAGCCGGCGCGATCCGTTACCGGATGGACGCCAGTGCGTTCCCCGGCGACTTCGGTCGCATGGTGCAGGCCACCAATCACCTGGTCGAATCGCACGTGCAGGTGCAGCTGCTGATGGCCGAGGTGATGCAGCGCTATGCCATCGGCGACCTCAGCCGCGATCTGCCCGAGTACCCGGGTGAGAAGGGCACGCTGACCCGTACCCTGGCGGCGGTGAAGCAGAGCCTGATGGCGATCAACGCGCAGATCGATGAACTGGCCCGTGCCGCGCGCGCTGGCGATTTCAGCGTGCGTGGCGACGCTGCGGCATTCCAGTACCAGTTCCAGGCGATGGTGAACCACCTCAACGGCATGATGGCCAGTTCGCAGGCCAGCATCGCCGATGTCTCCGACGTGCTGCGGGCCATCTCGCATGGCAACCTCACCGCGCGCATGGAGGGCGAGTACGAGGGCGTGTTCGCGCGCATGCGTGACGATGCCAATGCCACCACCACGCAGCTGACCGGTATCGTGCGTGGTATCCAGGTGGCCGCCGACAGCATCAACAACGCGGCACAGGAACTGGCGGCCGGCAACAACGATCTGTCGCGCCGTACCGAACAACAGGCCGCGAATCTGGAAGAGGCTGCCGCCTCGATGGAAGAGCTGACCTCGACCGTGCGCCAGAACGCCGAGCTGGCACGCCAGGCCGACAGCGAAGCGCATGCGGCCGGCGTTGCCGTGCGCGAGACCGAGCAGGCCATGGCGCAGATGGCCACGGTGATGGGCGAGATCGACCAGTCTTCGGCGCGCATTTCGGAAATCTCCACGGTGATCGATGGCATCGCCTTCCAGACCAACATCCTGGCGCTGAACGCTGCAGTGGAAGCGGCGCGTGCCGGCGAACAGGGCCGCGGCTTTGCGGTGGTGGCCAGCGAAGTGCGTACGCTGGCACAGCGTGCCGGTGTCGCTGCCAAGGAGATCAAGGAGTTGATCGAGGACGCCGCTGCCAAGGTGCAGAGTGGTCTGGCCGTGACCGTGGAATCGGAAGCCGCCATTGCCCGCGTGGCCCAGGCGAGCTCGCGTACCACCCAGCTGATGAGCGATATCGCCGCCGCCAGCAAGGAACAGGCGGCCGGCATCGAGCAGGTCAACCAGGTGGTGGTGCAGATGGACCAGGTGACCCAGCAGAACGCTGCGCTGGTGGAAGAGGCGACCGCTGCCAGCCGCGCGCTGGAAGAGCAGGCGCATGCGCTGACCACGTCGGTGTCGGTGTTCCAGCTGGAGCAGGGGGCACGCATGCCCAGCCTGCCTGCACGCGCGGCGTAAGCCAACGACAGCGCGATGTTGGATGGCGCCCTGCATGCGATGACCCGCATGCAGGGCGTCGATGCACGCAACGGTTGAGGGCCGCTAGCGCCCGCGTGCCGAGCGTTCGATCAACCAACCGGCCGCGTACAGCAACAGCAGGGTTGGCGGAACCAGCACCGCATACGCGGTCGACCAGGGCTTGCCGTACAACAGGCTGCCTGCGCCGATGGCATCAAGCGCGGCGGACTGCAGGGTGATGGGGAGTGCCATCAGGATGTAGGTACCCTTCGGGTCGGCGTCTGTCTGCGCGCCGTGGACCAGCCACGCGGTCAACAGCAGGTAGACCACGCACAGCGCAAGGCCTGTCCAGCTCAGCAGTCGTCGCATCTTCATCTGCAGGCCTCCTGTCAACGGACGTCGAAGCGGGCCTGCAGGGGCAGGCTTACATTCCGCAACAGATCCCTGACCACCACCTGCGCGGTCCACGTGCCCTTCGGGTCACCTGCCTCGGCGACGAACTTCAGCTGCACACTGGTCATGTACAGCAGGGTTGGCGGGCCGGGCAGGGCGGCAGTGAAGCAGGGAACATCGCGTTCGTCGACACTGGTACTGCCGTCCGGGCGAAGCATGCGCAGATCGCAGTGCACCTTGGGTACGCGGTTCTCATCCAGTTGCGGGTTGGACAGGAATGTCAGCAGGAACAATTCTCCGCCCAGGTGGACTTCGCTGGCCTCGGTAAAGCTGGGAGTGCTCTCCGGTGGAGTTTCCCACTTGGCCCGCCAGTCGGCGTCGGAGGTGACCAGCAGGGATGCCGCAAAGCCATCGCTGGATTTCATGGCATCGGTCTGCGGCACCGCCTTGCCGTCGCCATTTATCCAGCCATCGCTGGCAAAGGTGGTCAGTGGCAGCATCAGGGCCATCATGGCCAGTGCGTAGGTCCCTCGCATCAACGCTCTCCTTGGTAGCCGCATCCTGCGGCAGAGCCGGCAGTATCGCGCAACCTTGGCCGGCACAGCAGAGGGAGAGCCAGGAAGAGGTTCCTTCGCCTGCCGATCCGGGCGATGCTTGCCAGCAAAGGAGCTGGCATGGGAACGGGACGTGAGGAAAAAACAGGGCTGTGATGCCGCGTCGGCCGCGCCGCTGCACGTACTGATGCTGCCAGGCCTGGATGGCACCGGCAGCATGTCGACCCCGTTGCTGTCCGCACTGCAGGCTCATGGGCTGACGACGCAGGCGATCGCGCTGCCTGCGCAGGGCGGGCAGGATTACGCCACGCTTGCCAGATGGCTGTGGCCGCAGCTGCCCCGCCACCCCTTCATCCTGCTTGCCGAGTCCTTCTCGGGGCCGTTGGCAGTCGAGCTGGCCGCGCGCCAGCCCGCAGCGCTGCGCGGACTGGTGCTGGCCGCGACCTTTGCGCGCCGGCCCGTGCCATTGCCGGCAGCCGGCGCGGCACTGCTGTCACCGGCCTGGCCGGTGCCTCCCGTGGCGTTGCTGGCGCGCCTGCTGCTGGGGCGCTGGCGCACCGGTGAACACATGTCGATGCTGCGCGCTGCGTTGGCTCAGATTCCAGCGACCACGTTGCGGCAACGCGCCGCAGCGACCCTGCGGGTGGACGTACGCGCATTGCTGCCGCAGATCGGGGTGCCGACGCTGTGCCTGCAGGCGGGTCATGACCGGCTGCTGTGGCCACCGAGCGTAGCCGAGCTGCAGACCCTGCTGCCGGACGCGCGGCACGTGACCCTGGAAGGGCCGCATCTGCTGCTGCAGGCCCGTGCCGAACCGGCCGCCGCGGTGGTGGCCGGTTGGGTGAGGGCGCTGCCCGCCACCGGCTAACTGCTGGCGCGGGTGCGTGCGGCCTTCTTCGCCGCGGTCTTGCGTACCGCCTTTTTTGCTGCACGGGTCTTTGCGGCCTTCTTCGCAGCGGTGCTGCGTGAGGCGCTCTTCTGCGTTGCCTTCCCGGCGGCCGCCTTCTTTGCAGGGACCTTCGCAGGCGCCTTCTTCACCACCTTCTTTGCAGCAGTCTTCCTGGTGGCGGCCTTCTTCGCAGGCGTCTTCTTCGCAGCGGCCTTCTTCGCCGGCGCCTTGCTTGCGGAAGCCTTCTTCGCCGTTGTCTTTCTGGCCACCTTCTTCGTTGCCTTGCGCGCGCTGCCGCTGCGCTTGCCACCACCATCCTGCTTGTTCACGGTGGCCCAGGCGATGCGCTCGGCGGTGCCTTCACTGGCACCGCGTTCGCGCTCACTCTCTTCGATATGCTCGGCCTGGCGCTTCTGCTTGTCGGTATAGGCGGATTTGTCACCACGGGGCATGGGGATTCTCCTGTCGGATGGTCAGGCCAGCAGGCGCAGCTTCGGCTCGCGTGCCCACTGGCGGGTGGCGGCAGCGGCGAGGAAGGCCTTGCTGTCTTCGGCCTCCACGGTGCCGGCATCGTTGCCGACGCGCGCTGCCTTCAACAGGGCCTGTGCGCCTTCGTCACTGGCGATGGCTTTCAGGTGCGCCCAGGCATCGCTGACAAAGCCCACGGCTGCCGCTTCCTTGGCCAAGGCCTTGCCGGCGTCGGCACTCAGCACGACCGCCACTGCGTCGAACACCACCGACGGGGTACCGGCCAGCTGTCCATCGGCGGCCTGCATTTTGCCGTCGCTGAGCGTGGCACCGCCAATTTTCGGCGCGACCAGCTTGACGCTGGCGCCGGCCTTTTCGGCGGACTTGCGCAGATTGGCGATCACCCGTGCATCGGAGCCCTCGTCGAACAGGATGCCGATGCAGCGCCCCTGCAGCAGGGGCTTGTTGCGGCCGATCACGCGGACCTCGGGTGCGGCGGGCAGGTCCTGTGCAGGGGTTGCCGTCGGTGCCGGGGCGGGCAGCGTGCCCAGTGCCAGCCCGTCGGCCACGCGCTTGGCCAGGCCTTCGTCGATGTTGCGCAGATGGCTGACGGTGCGCACGCGCACCTTCTCGGTTTCCACCTTCGACAGCTCGAACACCAGCGCCGAGGCCAGGTGCGCCTGTTCCGGTTTTTCCAGGCTGCGGAAGAACATCCGCGCCTGGCTGTAGTGGTCGGCAAAGCTCTCCGCGCGGGTGCGGCCCTTGCGCCCATCATCGGCGCTGGCGTGGCTGCGGAAACCGGCGGGCGTCTCGCGCGGGCTGTCTTCCTGCAGCGAACTGGGGTCGTAGGCCACGCGCCCCTTCGGCACCTGCATCTGCATGTGGCCATCGCGCTGATGGTTGGCGAACGGGCACTTCGGTGCGTTGATCGGAATCTGGTTGAAGTTCGGTCCGCCCAGGCGGATCAGCTGGGTATCCAGATAGGAGAACAGCCGCCCCTGCAGCAGCGGGTCGTTGCTGAAATCGATGCCCGGCGGCACGTTGGCCGGGCAGAAGGCGACCTGCTCGGTTTCGGCGAAGAAATTGTCCGGCCAGCGGTCCAGCACCATGCGTCCGATCACCTGCAGCGGCACCAGCGACTCGGGGATGATCTTGGTCGGGTCCAGGTGGTCGAACGGGAAGCCATCGGCCTGTTCTTCGGTGAACAGCTGCACGGCCAGCTCCCACTCTGGGAAATCGCCGCGCTGGATCGCCTCGAATAGGTCGCGGCGGTGGAAATCGTTGTCGGCGGCCTGCAGCTTCAGCGCCTCGTCCCAGACGGTGGACTGCAGCCCCAGCTTCGGCCGCCAGTGGAACTTGACGAAGGTGGAGTTCCCTTCCTCATCCAGCAGGCGGAAGCTGTGGATGCCGAAGCCTTCGATGGTGCGCAGCGAGCGCGGAATCGTGCGATCGCTCATCGCCCACATGATCATGTGCATCGATTCGGGCATCAGCGAGACGAAATCCCAGAACGTGTCGTGTGCGCTGGCCGCCTGCGGGAAGGCGCGGTCTGGTTCCATCTTCACCGCATGGATCAGGTCGGGGAACTTGATCGCGTCCTGGATGAAGAACACCGGAATGTTGTTGCCGACCAGGTCCCAGTTGCCTTCCCTGGTGTAGAACTTCACCGCGAAGCCGCGCACGTCGCGCGGGGTGTCGACCGAGCCGGCGCCGCCGGCAACCGTGGAGAAGCGGGTAAACACCGGCGTCTTAACCCCGACCTCGGTGAGGATCTTCGCCCGGGTCACCTTGCCCAGCGAGCGGGTCAGTTCGAAGAAGCCGTGGGCGGCCGAACCGCGCGCGTGGACGATGCGCTCGGGAATACGCTCGTGGTCGAAGTGGGTGATCTTCTCGCGCAGCAGGAAGTCTTCCAGCAGGGTGGGTCCACGCGGTCCCTGGCGCAGGGAGTTCTGGTTGTCTGCAACCGGAATGCCCTGGTTGCTGGTCAGTACCAGATGGGCGCCTCCTGCGAGCTGATGCAGTTCATCGCCCTGGCCGCGGCTGTCACGGTCGGCGGAGGTGGTGGCGGGAGCGCGCTTGCCGGTCGGCTTGCTGGCGGCCATGGAGGATCTCCTGGAGCGGGTAGGGGGCAGACTCCAGACAGTGGCGCCGCCGGCGTTAATGCACGGTCCCGTAGGAGTGAACGCGCAGACAAATCGGCGGCTCGGGTATGCTTGCCGCATGCGAGTCGAACCCGCCGACATCGAAGCCCTGTTCGACGCCATTCCGGACGTGCTGTTCTTCATGAAGGACCGCCAGGGCCGCTACACCTACGTCAACCAGACCATGCTGCGACGGCTGGGCCTGCGTGCGCGCAAGGACGTGATCGGACGCACCGCGGCCGAGATCTACCCCACCGGCCTGAGTGCGGACTATGTCGACCAGGACGCACGCGTGCTGTCCGGCGAGGTGATCGAGAACCTGATGGAGCTGCACCTGTTCGCCAACCGCGAACCGGGCTGGTGCCTGACCTGCAAACGCCCGCTGCTGGTGGACGGGCAGGTCGAGGGGCTGATCGGCATTTCCCGCGACCTCGGCCAGAAGGACAGCCTGGGGACCCAGTACGAGCAGCTCCGTCTGGCCTTGGCCCACCTCAATACGCACTACGCCGAGAACGTGCGGATGCAGACGCTGCTGGACATCACCGGGTTCTCGTTGTCCAAGCTGGAGCGCAGCTTCCGCAAGGTGTTCCAGATGACGCCGCAGCAGGTGCTGACCCGGCTGCGGATCCAGATGGCCATGCACCTGCTGCATGGCAACGAGAGCATTGCCTGCATCGGCCAGGCCTGCGGTTTCAGCGACCAGAGCGCGTTCACCCGCAAGTTCAAGGCTGAAACCGGTTTCTCCCCGCGCGCCTACCGCGCCCGTATCGGCGGCAATGTCGGCGAGCCGGTACCGGCCTGAGTTTCCTGCTGCGCTGTGCCTATCCCCGCGGCGGCTGGACACGGTAAGGTGTCGCCCTTGTAGCCGCCGCCAGCCCTGCCGATGCCCGCCACCCCCGATACGACCGCTTCGCCCTCCCGCCTCGGCCATTCGCTCAAGCCACGCCAGCTGATCATGATGGGGCTGGGCAGCGCCATCGGCGCCGGCCTGTTCCTCGGCTCCGGCGTGGGCGTGCAGGCGGCCGGCCCGGCGGTGCTGGTGTCCTACCTGGTGGCCGGTGCGCTGGTGATCATCGTGATGAACGCGCTGGGTGAAATGGCCGCGGCCAAGCCGACCAGCGGTGCGTTCTCGGTGTATGCGGCCGATGCCATGGGCGCCACCGCCGGTGCCACCGTGGGCTGGCTGTGGTGGGTGCAGCTGGTCATCGTGATTGCCGCCGAGGCAGTGGGTGCGGCCGGGTTGCTGGCCACGGTCTGGCCGGTGGTGCCGGTACCGATGGCGGCATTGGCCTTCATGCTGTTCTTCACCGCGATCAACCTGCTCGGGGTGAAGAACTTCGGCGAGTTCGAATTCTGGTTCGCCATCCTCAAGGTGGCGGCGATCCTGGCCTTCATTGCCGTGGGCGTGGCGCTGCTGATGGGCTGGCTGCCGCAGGTGGCCTCGCCGGGCCTGAGCAACTTCACCGAGCACGGTGGCTTCGCACCGAAGGGCTTGGCCGGCATCGGCGCGGCGCTGCTGGTGGTGGTGTTCGCCTTCGGTGGCACCGAAATCGTGGCCGTCGCTGCGGCGGAGACCGAAGACCCCGAGCGCAGCATCGCCCGTGCCATCCGCACCGTGGCCTGGCGCATCCTGGTGTTCTACATCGGTTCGCTGAGCGTGATCATCGCCGTGGTGCCGTGGACCAGCGAAGCGCTGAAGTCGCCGTTTGCCGCGGTTCTCGATGTCGCCAATATTCCGGGCGCGGCCACCGCCATCACCCTGATCGCGGTGATCGCCCTGCTGTCAGCGCTCAATGCCAACCTCTACGGCGCCTCGCGCATGATGTATTCGCTGGCGCAACGCCGCGAAGCACCGGCCGTGCTGGGCTGGACCGATCCGCGCCAGGTGCCGGTGATCGCGGTGCTGGCCAGCGTCCTGTTCGGCTTTGCTGCCACCATCATGGAACTG
The DNA here is from genome assembly GCF_040548715.1 of Stenotrophomonas sp. 2694. NCBI lineage: Bacteria > Pseudomonadati > Pseudomonadota > Gammaproteobacteria > Lysobacterales > Lysobacteraceae > Stenotrophomonas > Stenotrophomonas sp. 2694. The sequence goes on along the minus strand of NZ_JBEPSG010000009.1, from coordinate 19,353 downwards.
CTGTTCCCGGACAAGGTGTTGCCGGTGCTGCTGAACATCGTCGGCTCCACCTGCCTGCTGGTGTGGACGTTGTCGCTGGTCTCGCAGCTGGTGCTGCGCCGTCGCGCCGACCGCCTGGGCACGCGCCTGCCGTTCCGCATGGCAGGCTTCCCGTGGCTGACCGTCTGTGCGCTGGCGATCCTGGCGCTGATCTTCGGCCTGCTGCTGAGTGAAGCGCATACGCGCCTGCAGTTCCTGTCGATGGTGGCGCTGACGGCGACCATCGCGGCCAGCAGCGCCATCGCCCGGCGCATGCGCGAGGCGTGATGGGGCCGCCGGGCATGGCCCGGCGCTACCGATACGCCGCGCCCACATTCCGCGTGCCATCCTGATCGGGTGGGCCATCACCGGCCCGACGAACGGGAGCACCGCATGCTGCGCAGCCGTCCCTTCCTGATGTTCACCGGCCAGGCCGAAGCGGCGCTGGCCCTGTACGCCGAAGCCTTCGCCGAATTCCGCCTGCTGGCCCTGCAGCGCCACCCGGACGGGGCGGGCGCGGGCGTGCCCGGGCAGGTCCGCCAGGCCATTTTCCTGCTCGGCGGCACCCACTACCTGTGCTTTGACAGCCTGGATGTGCACGACTTCACCTTCACGCCCTCGATGTCGCTGTTCGTCGAGTGTTCCGGCGCCGAATCATTCGAGCGTGCCGCGCGCGTGCTGGGTGACGGCGGGCACTGGCTGATGCCGGTGGGCGAGCAGGATTTCAGCAGCCGCTACGGCTGGGTGCAGGACCGCTTCGGCGTGTCGTGGCAGTTGAGCCTGGGGCAGATGCCCGACCCGTGACGCGTTCTGCCGCTGCGCTCGCCGGGCATGGCCCGGCGCTACGGGAAAACAAAAACGGCCCGCTTGCGCGGGCCGTTCTCATTTCCGATGCCGCGATGGCTTACGCCTCGACTTCATCATCCTTGTAGGCATCGACCGGGATGCAGGCACACATCACGTTCTTGTCGCCGTACACGTTGTCGACGCGGGCTACCGGCGGCCAGTACTTCTGCAGCTTCAGGCTCGGCAGCGGGAAGGCGGCCAGCTCGCGCGGGTAGGCGTGGGTCCACTCGCTGGCGGTCACGGCCGTGGCCGTGTGCGGGGCGTTCTTCAGCGGGTTGTCCTCGCGGTCCAGGCGGCCGTCTTCGATCGCGGTGATCTCTTCGCGGATCTGGATCATCGCGTCGATGAAGCGGTCCAGCTCGTGCAGCGATTCGCTTTCGGTCGGTTCGACCATCAGCGTGCCGGCCACCGGGAAGCTCAGGGTCGGGGCATGGAAGCCGAAGTCGATCAGGCGCTTGGCCACGTCTTCGGCACCGATGCCGCTGGTCTTCTCCAGCGGACGCACGTCCAGGATGCACTCGTGCGCGACCAGGCCGTTGCGACCGGTGTACAGGGTCTTGAAGTGCGGGGCCAGGCGCTTGGCGATGTAGTTGGCGTTGAGCTGGGCGACCTGGGTGGCCTTGCGCAGGCCCTCGGTGCCCATCATCGCGATGTACATCCAGCTGATCGGGAGAATCGAGGCGCTGCCGAAGCTGGCGGCGCTGACCATGCCGACCGGACCGTTGTCACCCAGCTTGCCCGGCAGGAACGGGGCAAGGTGCGACTTGACCGCACACGGGCCAACGCCCGGGCCGCCGCCGCCGTGCGGGATGCAGAAGGTCTTGTGCAGGTTCAGGTGTGAAACGTCCGAACCCCACTTGCCCGGCTTGGCCACGCCGACCAGGGCGTTCATGTTGGCACCGTCGGTGTACACCTGGCCGCCATGCTTGTGGATGATCTCGCAGATCTCCACCACCTCTTCCTCGAACACGCCGTGCGTGGACGGGTAGGTCATCATGATCGCGGCCAGGCGGTCGCTGTACTTCTCGGCATTGAGGCGGATGTCTTCGACGTCGACGTTGCCGTTGGCATCGGTCTTGGTGACCACGACCTTCATGCCGCACATCTGCGCCGAGGCCGGGTTGGTGCCATGCGCCGAATCCGGGATCAGGCAGATGTCACGGTGATCTTCGCCACGCGAGCGGTGGTAGGCGCGGATCGCCAGCAGGCCGGCGTACTCGCCCTGCGCACCGGAGTTCGGCTGCAGGCTGACGGCGTCGTAGCCGGTGCACTCGACCAGCATCGCTTCCAGCGAATCGATCAGTTCCTTGTAGCCCAGCGCCTGCTCGGCCGGCACCAGCGGGTGGATCTGCGAGAACTCCGGCCAGGTCACCGGGATCATTTCGGCGGTGGCGTTGAGCTTCATGGTGCACGAGCCCAGCGGGATCATCGTGCGGTCCATCGCCAGGTCCTTGTCGGCCAGCGAACGCAGGTAGCGCAGCAGTTCGTGCTCGCTGTGGTGGGTGTTGAACACCGGGTGGGTCAGGAACGCGGACTGGCGCAGCAGGCCGGCCGGCAGCGCATCGGCGGTGCTGGCATCGAGCGCGTCCACATCAACGGTGGCACCGAACAGCGCGCCTACGGCGACGATGTCGGCGCGGGTGGCGGTCTCGTCCAGGCTGATGCCGACCGAACTGCTGTCGATCGCACGCAGGTTGTAGCCGGCGGCACGGGCCTTGGCATGGATCGCGTCGGCGTCGACACCGGTGACGTGCAGCGTGTCGAAGAAGTCGGCACCGACCTGCACACCGGCAGTGCGCAGCGCGCTGGCCAGGATGGCGGCCAGGCGATGGGTGCGGCGGGCGATGCGGGTCAGGCCTTCCGGACCGTGGTAGACGGCATACATCGAGGCCATCACCGCCAGCAGCACCTGTGCGGTGCAGATGTTGGAGGTGGCCTTCTCGCGGCGGATGTGCTGTTCGCGGGTCTGCAGGGTCAGGCGGTAGGCCGGGTTGCCCTGTGCGTCGATCGAGACGCCGATCAGGCGGCCCGGCATCGAACGCTTGTAGGCGTCACGGCAGGCCATGAACGCAGCATGCGGGCCACCGAAGCCGAACGGCACGCCGAAACGCTGGCTGTTGCCGACCACGATGTCCGCACCCCATTCGCCCGGGGCGGCCAGCAGGGTCAGTGCCAGCAGGTCGGTGGCCACGGCCACCAGGCCGCCGCGCGCGTGCACGGCATCGACCAGCGCCTTGTAGTCGCCCACCTGGCCGAAGGTGTCCGGGTACTGCAGCAGCAGGCCGAAGGCTTCCGCTTCCAGCGCTTCGGCCGGGGTGCCCACGCGCAGCACGATGCCCATGGGCTCGGCGCGGGTGCGCAGCAGTTCCAGCGTCTGCGGGTGCACGGCGTCGTGCACGAAGAAGGTGTCCGACTTCGACTTGGCCGAGCGCTTGGCCAGGGTCATCGCTTCAGCGGCGGCCGTGGCTTCGTCCAGCAGCGAGGCGTTGGCGATTTCCATGCCGGTCAGGTCGGCGCACAGGGTCTGGAAGTTGATCAGCGCTTCCATGCGGCCCTGCGAGATTTCCGCCTGGTACGGGGTGTAGGCGGTGTACCAGGCCGGGTTTTCCAGGATGTTGCGCAGGATCACGTTCGGCGTGTGGGTACCGTAGTAGCCATGGCCGATGAAGCTGCGCAGCACGGTGTTCTTGTCGGCGATCGCGCGGATCTTCGCCAGCGCCTGCACTTCGGTGATCGACTCCGGCAGCGCCAGCGGTGCCGGCGACTTGATCTTGGCCGGCACGATGGCATCGGTCATCGCATCCAGCGAGGCGTGGCCGATGACGCCGAGCATCTGCGCGATCTCGGCATCGTTGGGGCCGATGTGGCGCTCGACGAACGCCGAATGGTGCTCGAGCTCACGCAGGGAAGGGGTGTTCTGGGACATGGCGAAGGATCCGTCAGGAAAGGGCACACGCACGGGCACAAGCCGCCGGTCGGCGGTCTGCGGGCGCCCCTCTGTCCTTTTGCCTGAGAGTTTAAAAGCGCGGAAAACCGCAGCTTCGTGCCCCTTCGGCGCCGGATCTAACCGGTCTCTCCAGAGTTCTGTTACGGGTGGTATCGGGCCTGAGCGATTACGGGCGTTGCGCCTTCGGCAGCGGTGACCTGCTTCTCCCACCGTGTTGCCCGCCGATTATAGCTCGTTGCCGCCGCCTGACGGTGGCCCGGGCTGGCCTCACGGGGCTGAATGGCCGATGGCCCGGGCGTGCGTTCTGTGCATCCGTGCATGGCATCGCGCGCATTCCCCACCTATGATGGTGGGATTCTCGTATTCATCTGGCGCCGTCCCTGCTGCAGGGGATCGGCGCCCGCCGTGCGTGTCATGCATGGCCCTGCCGGACGCTTGCCCGATGACCGCCGCCGTTGCTCCTTCCACCCGCCGCATGGCCCTGTTGCTCGCTGGCCTGGCCATGTTCGGTCCGTTCTCGATCGACACCATCTTTCCCGCGTTTCCGCAGCTGGCCCAGCGCCTGGCGGTGGACGAAGTGGCGGTGCAGCAGACCATCAGCGTCTACCTGCTGTTCTACGGCCTGATGAGCCTGGCCCATGGCCCGCTGTCCGATGCGTGGGGACGCAAGCGGGTGATCCTCGGCGGCCTGGTGATCTTCGTCGGCGCCTCGGTGGGCTGTGCGTTGTCTACCGACCTGACCACGCTGCTGGCGTTCCGCGCACTGCAGGGCCTGTCCGCCGGCGTGGGCATGATCGTCGGCCGCGCGGTGATCCGCGATCTGTACCACGGCCACGACGCGCAGCGGCTGATGAGCCAGGTGTCGATGCTGTTCGGTATCGCCCCGGCCATCGCGCCGATCATCGGTGGCTGGATCCTGCTCAGCGGTGCCGGCTGGCCGCTGATCTTCTGGTTCCTGGTGGTATTCGCGCTGGTGCTGCTGGCGGCCACCGCGCGCTTCCTGCCGGAAACCCATCCGGTGGAGGCGCGGATCGCCCTGTCGCCACGCACGTTGCTGCGCGATTACGTGCGCATCGGCTTCAACCCGCGGTTCCTGCGCCTGGCCCTGGCCGGCAGCATCGGGTTCGGCGGCATCTTCCTGTACATCTCCTCGGCGCCGGCCATCGTGATGCAGCACCTGCATCTGGGTGAAGGTGGCTTTGCGTGGTTGTTCATTCCCACCATCGGCGGCATGACCACCGGTTCGTTCCTGTCCGGGCGCATGGCCGGGCACAGCACACCGACCCGGCAGGTCGCGCTCGGTTTCACCCTGTGTGCGGTCTCTGCCGTGTTGAACATCGGCTACGTCACCCTGGCGCCGCAGTTCGCGCTGCCGTGGGCGGTGATGCCGATCTTCCTTGGCGGCATGGGCATGGCGCTGATCTTCCCGATCCTGGCGCTGGCGGTGCTGGACATGTATCCGCTGCAGCGCGGCCTGGCGTCGTCGCTGCAGGCGTTCGTGCAGCTGATGATCAGCACCGTGGTGGCCGGCGTGGTATCGCCGCTGCTGCACAACAACCCGCTGCACCTGGCACTGGGACAGGCGGGCTTCTTCGCGGCCGGCTTCGTGTTCTGGTACTGGGAGCACCAGCGCGAGCGCGCATCAGAGGCAGCCAGCACGGCGCATTGAGCGTCGTGCAGGGGTAGGGCGCGTCATCACGCGCGGATCCGTTGCGGCGCTGCGGGCAGGGATTAGGCTGGGGTTTCCAGCGAGCCGGTTCGTGGGTGCACGACAGCCAGCCATTCCGATGTCGTCGCATGAGGTACCCGCATGGCTGCGCAGCAGACCTACCGCCTGTTCGAGGTGGCGCTGAAGGAGCGCCGCGTTCTTTCTCCTTCCCTGGACCGCATGGTGTTCACCGGCGCCGACGTGGCGCACATGAAGACCGAAGGCCCGGACCAGCGAATCAAGGTGTTTTTCCCCTTGCCCGGCCAGGACGCGCCGGACGTGCCCAGCGGCGAAGACTGGTATGCCCGCTACCGGGCACTGCCCGATGAGGCGCGGCCGCCGATGCGCACCTTTACCCTCCGCCAGCTGCGTGCCGGCGAGTGCGAGGTCGACATCGACTTCGTGCTGCATGGCCAGACCGGACCGGCCTCGCGCTGGGCCACGCATGCACGGCCGGGCGACCGCGTGGTGCTGCTGGCCCCCGATGCCGACTGTGCGGACAGCAGCGAGGGCTGGGAATGGAAGCCGCCAGCCGGGGTAGGCCAGGTGCTGCTGGTGGCCGATGAGACCGCATTGCCGGCGGTGGCCGGCATCCTCGAGGAACTGGCCGGGCTGGCCGATCCGCCGCGCACGCTGGCCCTGCTGGAGATCGCCCAGGCCGGTGATGCGGTGCCGTTGAAGGCCCCGGCCACGGCCGAAATGGTGTGGTTGCCACGCGGGCAGCAGGCCCATGGGCAGCGGCTGCTGCAGGCAGTACAGGCGCGGCTGGCGGCGGCCGCGACCGTCGCCGGGGCTGCCGAGCTGGACGACATCGACGTTGATGCGCAGATCCTGTGGGAGCAGGCTGACGCCAACGCGGACGGCGCGCTGTATGCCTGGGTAGCGGGCGAGGCCGGCGCGGTGATGGCGATCCGCCGGCACCTGCTGAAGGACTGCGGCCTGGATCGCCGCGCGATCACCTTCATGGGGTACTGGCGGCAGGGGCGGGTACTGGACTGAGCCGCTACCGCACGGGCGTGAACCGGCATGCAGGGGGTGTGGGTTATCCTTGCGCCCCCGCAATGCAAGCCCCACTGATGTCGACCTCTTCCAAATCCCGCCGCGACCAGCGCCGTCGCCAGGAACAGCAGGCTGCCAACAAGGCCGCCGCCACCGCCTCGCCCGTCGAGCCGCACGCCGAGCTGCGCGACACGCAGCGCACGCTGCTGGCCGGCATCGTCCGTCGCGATGGCGAATGGGTGCTGGGCATGGATGGCCGCATCGCCGGCCAAAGCGAGAGTGCGGCCCAGGTACTGGCGCTGATCATGCAGGCCGGTGAACTGCACGAACGGCAGGGCACGCCGGTGCGCCTGATCTATTCGGATGCGCTGCGCGATGCGGCGCAGGCCGAAGCCAACGAGAAGGGGCAGACCTTCGAGGAATTCAAGGCCGCGCTGGCCGCGCAGCTGGCGGCGAAGAAGAGCAACTGATCGTCATCGCGGTAGCGCCGGGCCATGCCCGGCGGCTTTTCATTACGCCGCTGCGCTCGCCGGGCATGGCCCGGCGCTACCGAAACGGAAAAGGGCGGATCCTCGCGGATCCGCCCTTTTTTCATTTCGCCGCCGGTGCCGCGTTGGCCTGCCAGCCGCACATCTGGCCTTCGTTCTGCTGCTTCAACCAGGCATTGACCGGGCTGAAGTACTCGATCATCGGGCCGGCATCGAGCTTGTCCGAGCCGGTCAGTTCCTTCAGCGTGGCCTGCCACGGCTGGCTGGCACCCTTGCTCAGCATCGCCCAGTACTTCTGGCCGGCTTCCTTGTTGCCGTAGAAGGTGCACTCGTGCAGCGGGCCCTTGAAGCCGGCGGCATCGCACAGGCCCTTGTAGAACTGGAACTGCAGGATGCGCGCCAGGAAGTAGCGGGTATACGGGGTGTTGCCCGGCACGTGGTACTTGGCACCCGGGTCGAAGAATTCCTCGCCACGGGCGCTGGCCGGGGCCACGCCCTGGTACTTGGCCTTCAGGTCCCACCATGCCTTGTTGTAGTTGTCCGGGGTGATCGAACCATCGAACACGCCCCAGCGCCAGCGGTCGATCATCAGGCCGAACGGCAGGAACGACACACCTGACAGCGCCATGCGCATCTGGTTGTTGATGACCGCTTCGCGGCTCTCGGTCGGCGCGTCGACCAGCCCGATCGAGCTGAGGTACTTCGGCGTCATCGCCAGCACGATGGTGTCGCCGATCGCTTCATGGAAGCCATCGTTGGCACCGCCCTGGAACAGCGGCGGCAGCGGGTTGTAGGCCAGGTCGTAATAGATGTGGCCCAGCTCGTGGTAGATGGTGGTGAAGTTCTCTTCGTTGGGCTTGATGCACATCTTGGTGCGCACATCGCCTTCCATGTTCATGTCCCACGCACTGGCGTGGCAGACCACGTCGCGGTCATCGGGCTTGATGAACTGGGTCTTGTCCCAGTACGACTGCGGCAACGACGGCATGCCCAGCGATACGTAGAAGTCCTGTGCACGCTCGGTCATCTGCTTGGCGGTGCGCAGTTCGGCCTCGCGCTGCGCCTTGTACTGCGCGGCCACGTTCGCATCCTTGCCGGCCTTGGCCAGCGCCGCGCTCAGGTTGGTCTGGTACTGCTTTTCCAGCGCTGCAGTGATGTCCAGGCTGCCGGCGCCCGGGTACGGTTCCAGCTGGTCCCACAGGTTGGACCAGTCCTGCTGCCACATGTTGCCCATCAGGTGCGCGGCGATCAGGCCGTTGCCCACCTCGGCCTTGTCCTTGCCATAGGTCTTGTCCAGCTTGCCGCGCGCGTAGCAGTGCAGCTGCTCGTACATCGGCTTGACCTGCTCCCACAGGCGATCGGTTTCCGGTCCGATCTGCTCCGGCGGCATGTCATAGCCACTGCGCCACATCTGTCCGGCATCGGTGAAGCCCATGCCCTTGGCACCTTCATTCACCAGGCCGACGAACTTCTGGTAATCACCGCGCATGCTCTTGGTGGTACTGTGCCAGCCCTGCCAGGCATCGAGCTGCTGGTCATAGTCGCGGCTGCGCGCCAGCACCTGCTCCAGTTCGCCCAGCTGGCGGCAGGAGTTGGGATCGTTGGCGTCGGTGCAGTACTTGCCTGCGCCGTAGCTGCCTTCCATGCGGGTGGCGATCTGGGTCAGTTCGGCCAGCTTGGCCGGGTCGCGCGGTGCCGGCATCGACGACATCAGCTTCAGCAGGTGGATCGCGCGCTTGCTGTCTTCGCTCATCGGCTTGCCATCGAACTTGCCGGCCTGCTCGATCCAGCTGTTGAGCTGGGTCAGCGAACGCTCGTTGGCCTTGGCCGCGATGCGCTCTGAATCGCTGTTGATGTAGGTGGAGGACAGCCACTGCGCCGAGGTCATCTCCGGGTAGGCCGCCTTGAATTCGGCATTGATGCGGGCCACGAACTGGTCAGCGGTTTCGCCGGCCGCTGCGCTGCTGCTGGCGGTCTCGGTGCCTGGGGCGGCTTCCTTCTTGCAGGCGGCCAGGGCCAGCGTGGCGGCGGCGATTGCCGAGGCCAGCAGGAGATGACGGTGTTTCACGGGCGATCCTTGGGTGGTGAACGACCGCCGAAGGCTAGTGGGCAGGCGTTGCCACCGCAAGTGGCGGAAGTCGGCCGGGCGGCGCCCGGGGACCGCGACATCGCATGCGCGCTGTCGCTCCCACGCTTCGCTGCGCGAAACGTGGGCCCCACTTACCAGCTCCCAGACCCCCGCCGCTTCGCGGCCGCCCCCTGACTCAGGGGGCTCTGCCCCAGACGCAATTCGGTGATGGCAGTAGATCCACGCCATGCGTGGATGAGATCTGTCAGAAATCGAGACTCAAATTCGGATCCGACCCCGTGCCGACCAACGGTCGGCACCCACCAACAGCAGCGGAAATCTGTCGAAGGCGGGGTGGGTCCGGTGGCGGGAGTGTCCGCGGCATGGATGCCGCGGCCAAGCCCCCATGGACGGGTTTACGGCGTCTCCCGCCACCGGACCCACCCCGCCATCCCTCAGGAAACCCGCTTCTGCGTTTGCTTCGGCTGTTGCTGTTGCTTGCAGCAGGTGCAGGGCTGCAAGCCCTGCCGAACAACCCTAACTCTCGCAGTTGGCGAACAGGTCGCGATCGCGTTCGTACAGCGAGGTCTTCACCTGCATCAGCCCCAGCACCGACGGGAACAGGTTGTCGTGGTCGGTGTAGCTGGCCGAGCGCTTGCGCACGCACTGCAGGTCCAGTCCACGGCTGCTGGCGAAGCCCGGCGAGAACCACATCGTCATCGGCACCCGGGTCTGCTCGGCCGGTGCGATCGCGTACGGCACACCGTGCAGGTACAGGCCCTTTTCGCCCAGCGATTCACCGTGGTCGGACAGGTAGATCATCGCCGTGTCGTAGTCCTGCAGGCCCTGCAGCGTGCCGATGGTCTTGCTCAGGAAGTGATCGGTGTACAGCACGGCGTTGTCGTAACTGTTGGTGATCTCTTCGCGCGAGCAGCGACCAATGTCCTGGGTGTCACAGGTCGGGGTGAAGCGACGGAAGGCGGCCGGGTAGCGCTCGAAATAGGCCGGGCCATGGTTGCCCAGCTGGTGCAGCACCACCACCCGATCACCCGGGCGCGCACGCACCTGCGTCGCCAGGTCCTGCAGCAGGATCTCGTCCATGCAACGGCCATCGGCACACAGCCCCGGCGTGGTCGCGTCCGACAGCGACTGGAAGTCCAGGCCCTCGCATACGCCCTTGCAGCCGGACTGGTTGTCGCGCCACAGCGGCACGATGCCCGCGCGGTTCAGTACATGCAGCAGCGACTGGTGCGCACGGATCTTCTTCTCGTCGTACTCGTGGCGTCCCCATGGCGAGAACAGGCAGGGCAGCGAAACCTCGGTGCTGGTGCCGCAGGAGTGCATGTCCGGGAAATTGACCACCGCCGCCTGGGCCAGCTCCGGCGTGGTATTGCGGCCACCATTCAGGCCCCAGTTCTGCGCACGCACCGTTTCGCCCATCACGATCACCAGCAGGCGTGGCTTGCTGGTCGCTGCGCGCGGGGTCGCCTTGGCATCGGTACCGATCGGCAGCTTCGGCGCGCGTTGCACCGGGTTGTCGCCGCGCAGGGCACGCGGCAGCCCCAGCAGCACATTGGCCGGCGTGGCCAGGTAGCGCACTTCGCGCTGGTTGCGCATCAGCGCCGACACATCCTGGAAGGACACCAGCGCGCCACCGAGTGCGGTGACCGCAGCGACCAGCAGGAAGCCGATGCGCCACAGCAGGCTGCGGCCCCAGCTGCGGCGGCGCAGGTCAACGCGCCACAGCACCACCATCGGCAACACAGCCAGCAGCAGGACCGGCCACAGCAGCGACACCGTCATCAGTTCGCGGCTTTCCTTGGGGTCGGTAGCCAGCACGTTGCGCAGCATGTCCGCGTCCAGATAGATGTGGTAACGGCTCATGTAGTGCGCGGCAAACGCGGTGACCAGCAGCAGCACGCTGATCACCACCTTGGCATTCCAGCGCCACACCAGGATGCCCAGCAGCACACCGTGCGCACCCAGCAGCAGCAACAACAGTGAAAGCGCATAGCGCAGGCTGCCCGGATGGCTGGCCATGGCGCTGTGCCAGAACAGGCCATTGCCGGCCACAGCGAAGAACAGGCTGGTCAGCACGATCAGTGCTTCGGTGGACAGCTGTGGCCGCCATGCGCGGATGCTGGCCAGTGTCGGCAGCCGCAAGGAACGTTGGACCGATGCGTTCATGCAACCGCCTCCTGGCGGGTCGAGCGATCCAGCTGGCGGCGGACCACCAGATACAGGCCCAGCGACAGCAGCCAACAGATCAAGGCGGTGGCAACGTCATGCGAAAGGAAGTGGGCGCCGCGCAGCTGTTGGCCGATGCCGAACACCAGGCCGCTGCCGAGGCCGATCCACAGCCCGGCCCAACGCCAGGCGGGGCGCCACAGCAGCGCGAAGAAGTACAGGCACATCCATGCGTATCCCGCGCTTGCGTGGCCGGCGGGGAAGCAGGCGCGGGCGGCCATGCCGGTCGGGCGGCTGCTGAGAAGACCGACGAACGGGTCGTGTCCGCCATAGCGCAGCAGATCCCACGGGCAGTCCATCGGCACCAGCGACTTCAGCAGCGAGATCAGCCCGGTGCCGAGTGCCACGGCCACCACCACATACAGCAGCGCCCAACGCAGCGTGCGATCGCGGCCGCGGCGCCAGTGGTGGAAGCACAGCAGCATCGCCACCAGTGCCGCAGCGGTGCTCAGCCACTTGCCGGCCTTGTGCACCACCGAACGCGTCAGCCATGCATCCTGCAGCGCCCAGCGGCCGCCTTCCAGCCGGAACAGATGGTCGGCCAGCCACTGGTCGCCACCCAGGCCCATCAACACGGTGAACAACGCAATGCCGATGACAGAAGGCAGCCAAAGATGGGTAGCGGCAAAACGCGACGCCAGCAGCGAGGGCGCAAAGGAGACTGCCGGGACAAGAGGGCGAGCGGGCATGCAGGGAAGGGGCCGTTACGGGGATCCGCGGCCATGCTCGTCACTGGCATGTCGGAGAAGGGTCGTACACGCGTTTGCGCCGGGTTAATCCATGCGCGGTGCGAATCATCATTCAGTCTTCTTCGTCGTTGGCGCCTGCACGCTCGGCATGGCAGGCCGCATCCCAGGCGGTGCCCGGAAGCAACTGCCAACGATTGCGATTGGCAACACCGATCTCGATGACCTGGGCCGGATCGACACAGGGGCTCATGGCCTTGTCCAGCACCAGCAACCAGCGCTTGTCCGGCGCCTCGGCCAACCATGGACCGGCGTCGTGCCACTGCTCTGCCCACGGCCGCTTGAAGCCGAACTCGCGCACCGGCCGGTCGGCCTGCAGCAGGTTCTGTTCGCGCCAGGCCACCAGCGCCAGCTCCGCATCGGGGCCGATCCGTGTGCCCACCCGGCGCATCACCGCCGACGCCGAGGCGTAGGGGTCCAGCGCCGGTATCAGCACCAGTCCGTACAGCATCCACAGCAGACCGTGGGTGAGCAGTACCAGCGTGGCCGCGCGTCGTATCCGCAGCCACACCGCCAGCGTCGCCACGGCGATGGCGAAGGTCAGCAGGCCATCGCCGAACACGGGCAGCAGGGTGTCGGGCATCGCCCGCCGGGCCAGCTGCGCCTGCGCCCAGGGGCTGTCGGTCAGCATCATCACGCCAAGCGCGCCGGTGGCCAGCATCAGCAGCAGGCTGTAGCCGAACAGATAGCGACGCACGCACAGGCGACGCAGCAGGCCGGGCAACAGCGGCGCCACCGCCAGTGCCATCGCCGGCAGCATCGGCAGCACGTACACCTCGCGCTTGCCCGGGCTGGCAGTGAAGAACAGCAGGACCAGCGCGGCCCAGCCCAGCAGCAGCCACTGGCGCTGGTCGCCGCGACGCAGCCGGCGCCACCACGGTTTGACCATCAGCGGCAGCAGCAGCGCACCCGGCAGCCACAGCGTGGCGATCACCTGCAGGTAGTACCAGACCGGCTGGCGATGGTGCCAGGCGTTGGCATAGCGGGTGCCGGTCTGCTTGAACAACAGCTCGTGGGCGTACGACTGCAGTGATGCACTGGGTTCATGCAGCAGCGCCCAGCCCAGCGGTGCCAGCCACACCGCCGTGCCCAGCAGGAAGGCCGGAATCAGCCACAGCAGGCTGGCGGGGTGGGGGCCGTCCACCGGCTGGCCGCGACGGCGCTGGTACAGCCGCCAGCCCAGCCAGGGCAGCACCATCAGCAAGGGCAGGAAGCCCACCCCCTTGGTCACCGTGCCGACGCCGGCGGCGAAGCCCGCCAGCCACAGGGCCGGCAGGTTGCGGCGCTCGCAGAGGTGGCGCAGCAGGCCCCACAGGGCCAGCGTGGTCAAGCCCACCAGCACCATGTCGATCTGCGCGCGCTTGGCCATCAAGCCGAACTGCAGGGTGCAGAACAGTGCGCCAAGCGCGTACAACGAATGCCGTGGCGACCATAGACGGCGTGCCAGGTCAGACACCAGCCACAGGCTGAGCAGCGCGGCCAGCAGCGACGGCAGCAGGAACGACCACTGCCAGCTGCCGACCACCTGGTGGGCGGCGGCCTGCAGCCACATGAACACCGGCGGCTTCTCGGCGTACAGCTCGCTGCCCCGGTGTGGCAGTAGCCACTCGCCGCTCTCCACCATGGCACGTGCGGCCAGCACGAAGCGTGGTTCGTCCGGTGGCTGCGGCTGGCGCATGCCAAGCCCGGCCGCCAGCGCCATCACGATCAACAACCACAGCAGCGGCAGGTGCCAACGGCGGGGCAGGGCAACGGGCACGGCAGGCTCCGGGAGCAAAACGGCCATTCTGATGAGGGGCACGTGGGAAAGCCGTCGGAGCGGCCGGCATGGCGACCGCATTCCGACATCCGCAGCGCTACCATGGCATGAACTTCCGTGGATGTTTCGTGCATGCGCTTGTTGGTGATCGAGGACAACCGCCAGTTGGTGGCCAACCTGTTCGACTATTTCGAGTCGCGCGGGCATGTGCTCGACGTGGCCCCGGATGGCATCACCGGCCTGCACCTGGCCGGCAGCCACCCGTATGACGCGGTGATCCTGGACTGGATGCTGCCGCGCATGGAAGGCCCGGAGGTGCTGCGGCGGTTGCGCTCCGAGCACGCCTCGGAAGTGCCGGTGATCATGCTGACCGCGCGCGACGAACTGCCGGACAAGATCGCCGGCTTCCGCGCCGGCGCAGATGATTACCTGACCAAGCCATTCGCATTGCCGGAACTGGAAGTGCGCCTGGAGGCGCTGCTGCTGCGCGCTCAGGGTCGCAATCCGCGCAAGCGCCTGCAGGTGGGCGACCTGGTGCTGGACCTGGCCAGCCTGGAGGCTCAGCGCGCCGGCCAGGTGCTGCACCTGTACCCGGCCTGCCGCAAGCTGCTGGAAGTGCTGATGCGCGCCAGCCCGGGCGCGGTCACCCGGCAGCAGCTGGAATTCGCCCTGTGGGGTGACGAACCACCGGACGGCGACCTGCTGCGCTCGCATGTGTACGAACTGCGCCGCAGCGTGGATGGCCCCTTTGCCGACAAGCTGATCCACACCCTGCCACGGGTGGGCTACCGGCTGGCGTCCACCGCAGGCGCAGACGCACGGAACGATGACGATGGCGCGTAAACCCGGGCCGCTGTATCGGCGGGTGGTGTGGTGGCTGCTGGGCTACCTGGCGCTGATTTCGCTGGCGGTGTTCAGTGTGGGCAACTACGTGCACGAACACGCCGAGCACGCGGCGTGGCGCGCGCTGCTCAATTCCGAACTGGACAGCATCGTCGAGCACACCGAGCACGAGCCGCACTATCGCTGGCAGGACTCGGACACGCTGAGCCTGTTCCGCTTCAATGAAGCCAACATGCCCGCCAGCCTGCGCACCCTGCATCCGGGGTTGCATGACGGGGTGATGATCGGCGAGCGCGAGACGGCGGTGATGGTGCGCGATACCGGCTCGCTGGGGCGGGTTGCGCTGGCCCTGGACATCTCCGATTTCCACGATCTTGAACAATTCGCAACGCGCTGGGTGATGCTGGCCGGCATCATCATGATCTTCGTCACCGTGTTGATGGCCTCCTTCGGCATGGAGCGCATGGTGCGCCCCTTGAGCCTGCTGGCCCAGCACATCGGTGTACTGCGGCCCGGCGTGCAGGGCCAGCGCATTGACGTCGATCCGCGCGGCAGTTCCGAGCTGCACACCATCGCCGATGCGCTGAACGATTACCTTGATCGCAACGAGCAGTTCGTCGAGCGCGAGCGGGTGTTCATCAGTACCGCAAGCCATGAACTGCGCACGCCGATCGCCGTGATGACCGGTGCCGCCGAACTGGCGCTGGAGCAGCCCGGCCTGCCTGAGCGCGCACGACAGCAGATGCAGCGCGTGCTGCGTACCGCGCAGGGCGTTGAGCAGCTGATCGAGCTGTTGCTGGTGCTGGCGCGTGATCCCGCTCGCCTGGCTGCCCGTGCCGAGCGCATCGCGCTGGACCAGCTGCTGCCTGAGATCGTCGACGACCATCGCCACCTGCTGGGTGACAAGGACCTGAGCATCGGCATCCAGGCCGCGCCGGTCGACATCGTCGCGCCGCTGGCGGTGGTGCAGGCAGCGATCGGCAACCTGCTGCGCAATGCCATCGAGAACAGCGGCCGCGGTCATATCGAGCTGCGCCTGACCTCGGCAGCGGTGTTGACCCTGCAGGACCCCGGCCATGGCATGAGCCCGGAGGAGATCGCAGCGATCCACGCGCGGATGGCCCGCGGTGAGCGCGGCGACCGCGGCGGCATCGGCCTGGAACTGATCGCGCGGCTGTGCGAGCACCTGGGCTGGACCCTGCAGCTGCAGCCCTGCCAACCGCGCGGCACCCTGGCCTCGCTCGACTTTGGTACATCGCGGCCAGGCTGACCTGTCCGTCGACCAAGGTCGACGCCTACCAGGCAATGGCCGCGTGCGTTCCGGTAGGTGCCAACCCTGGTTGGCACGCTGGCCGTGTCACCGCCCCGTTGGCCGCGCCACGTGCTGGTCGATCAGGATCACGTTGCCATCGGGATCGGTCAGCTGCAGATAGGCCGGACCTTCGCCATCGGGATCGGCACGCGCCGTGAGCGCGATGCCCTTGGCGTCCAGCTCGGCCTGTACCTCACGCACGTCCTGGAAGGATGCCAGTTCCTGCTTGTGCTGGTCCCAGCCGGGATTGAAGGTGAGCAGGTTGCCCTCGAACATGCCCTGGAACAGGCCGACCACGATGCCGTTGTTGCGCAGTACCAGCCAGTTCTGCGCCGCATCACCACCGGTCACCGAGAACCCCAGCGCTTCGTAGAACGCACGTGAGGTGGCCAGGTCCTTCACCGCCAGGCTGACTGAAAAAGCGCCGAGTTGCATGGGGCAGGCTCCAGTAGGGAATGCAGCGATTCTCGGCAGGCCCACGCGCTGCCGCAAGCAGCGCAGCATGACCCTGCGTGAAGACTATGTTAATTTCGACCCGCGCCGCTTATGCGGCGCTTTTCTTTTCCGCTCTTTCGATCGACAGAGGATCCCATGCCGACCGAACCCGCTACTGCCCTGATCAGCAACGACATCGTTGGCCTTGGTCTGATCGCCGCCACCCTCGCCTTGATCTTCTGGGCTGCCAGTGGCCCGACGCCCCTGCTGAAGAAGATCTTCGCCTGGGTACCAGCACTGCTGCTGTGCTATTTCATCCCCGCCATCTACAACACCGTCGGTGTCATCGATGGCCACAACACCTCGCTGTACAACCCGGTCGCCCGCGATGTGCTGTTGCCGGCGGCGCTGGTCCTGCTGACCCTGTCGATCGACCTGAAGGGCATCGCCAAGCTGGGGCCGAAGCTGCTGCTGGTGTTCTGCGCCGGCACCGCCGGCATCATGCTCGGCGCCATCGTCTCCTTCCAGGTGATGAAGCTGATCCATCCGGAAACCGTGGCTGGCGACACCTGGGCCGGGATGGCCGCGTTGGCTGGCAGCTGGATCGGCGGTGGCGCCAACATGGTCGCCATGCGCGAAGTGTTCGGCACCGATGCCACCACCTTCGGCCAGTTCGCGGTGGTCGACGTGGCCTGCGCCAGCCTGTGGATGGCGATCCTGTTGTTCATGGCCAACCGCGCCCAGCAGATCGATGCACGCAACGGTGCCGACACCCGCGCCATCGATGAGATGAAGGCGCGCATCAGCGCCTACGAGGCACAGAACGCGCGCATCCCCAGCATGACCGACCTGATGGTGATCGTCGGCGTGGCACTGGGCGGCGTCGGCCTGGCCCATGCCATCGCCGCACCGCTGTCGGGCTGGTTCAAGGCCAATGTCAGCTGGGCCAGCCAGTTCAGCCTCGACAGCCAGTTTGTATGGGTGATCCTGCTGTCCACCGCGATGGGCCTGACGCTCAGCTTCACCCGTGCACGCCGGTTGGAAGCGGCAGGCGCCTCGCGCCTGGGTACCGTGTTCCTGTATTTCCTGATCGCCTGCATCGGCATGCAGATGAACCTGTTGTCGCTGCTGGATCGTCCGTGGCTCTTCCTGCTGGGGGCCATCTGGATGGCCACCCACGTGCTTGTGCTGTGGATCGTTGCCAAGCTGGTGCGTGCGCCGCTGTTCTTCTTCGCGATCGGTTCGCAGGGCAACATCGGCGCCGCCGCCTCGGCACCGGTGGTGGCGGCAGCATTCCATCCGACGCTGGCGCCGGTGGGCGTGCTGCTCGGTACGGTCGGTTATGCCACCGGTACCGGCCTGGCGTATGTGACCGGGCTGATCCTGAAGTGGATGGCCAACGGCTGAGCCCTCTCGCGGCCAGCGACGGAAATCAGGAACGGGTAGAGCCGAGCCCACGCTCGGCTGCTTTTCGCGGGACACTGCCGGAACTGTGCGGCACATACCGGAACGTATGGCGCGTGCGTCGTAGCGTGGGAAGCTCCTGCCGGCGTTGCCGGCGACGTTCGATGGGGCCGTCGATGACGAAGCAATGGAGGTTTCGGGTTTCCGCACTGGTGCTGTTGCTGGCCAGCACGGGGGCCTTCGCGCAGGGACCGGTGAGGGCCGGCGGCGCCGATGTGCAGATGCTGACCGATGCCGGTGCGCGCGAGGTGGCGGCACTGATCGCCCAGCCAGGGTTCGCCGATGCAGTGCGCAGCTCGCTGCATGCGGCGCCGGAGCAGGGCGTGCCGGTGCAATCGTTGATGGGCCGTTTCGATCCGCAGGCGCATACGCTGGCCAGTGCATCGCTGGCTGCTGGCGATCGCCAGCTGCGCCAGCGCAAGGGGCTCCCGGCACAGGGGCAGGGGCTGCTGCAGCTGCGTGCGTACGTGCCCGAGGGGCACTCGCTGGCGGCCATCAATGCGCATCCGCTGTGGGTGGCCAGTCTGCCGCGTGGCAATGATCGCGACTGGACCACGATCACCGCCTACGACGCGCAGGGCCGCGCGCATGTACTGGATGCGAAACGGGCCCCGGACTTTCCGGTGCTGATCGTCGACGTCGACACGCGGCGTGCCGTGCAGGAGGGCATGGCCCTGGTCAATGCGGGGCTGAAGGCCCGCGGCCTGCAATCGCCCGAACGCATCCAGCTGTCGGCTGACGGCACGCAGGCGTCGCTGGATATCACCCGCCTGGACCGCATCCGCTTGGCGGACGACCAGGAGCCCTGGGCGCTGGGGGCAGCCGAGGTGTTCGCTGTTGTTTCCGGTCTGCAGGTGGGCGCCACCGCACCGGAGATGGTCACCGTCGACATGCCGTA
Source organism: Stenotrophomonas sp. 2694 (assembly GCF_040548715.1). NCBI lineage: Bacteria > Pseudomonadati > Pseudomonadota > Gammaproteobacteria > Lysobacterales > Lysobacteraceae > Stenotrophomonas > Stenotrophomonas sp. 2694. The sequence goes on along the minus strand of NZ_JBEPSG010000009.1, from coordinate 575 downwards.
CCTGGACTACGACGGTACCGACTACACCCCGCAGCAACCGCTGATCATCTGGGGCAACTATCGCTTCAACGCCGCCAACGTGCAGCTGTTCGAAGATGACGGCGATACCAATTACCAGGAGCTGCTGGTGGCGCTGAGCAACGGCGTCAAAGCCGCACTGGGCGCCTTCGCCCCTGAGTATGCCGTCATCGCCGACATCGCAGGCGCGATCCTCAAGGCCATGCCCACGTCGTGGTTTGCCAACGACATCGACTATATCGACAGCTACTACCTGTTGCAGCGCGGCCAGGCCTACCAGGACCGGATGGGAGCGGCCAACAACGCCAAGGTCACCCTGACCCCGATCACCCTCACGGAGTAGTCCCGCCGGGCGGCGCCCGCAACCGCCGACATCCACGAACAGAAAGGGGCCTGATCCGTTCTCCAGGGAAAACGGATCAGGCCCCGGATGATTCGCACCGTCACCGGAAATCTGTCAAAGGTGGGGCGGTGTGGGCTTGCAGGACCGTTGGCGCCATGGATGGCGCCATCGAGCCCCCATGGACGGGTTTACGGCGTGTCCTGCAAGCCCACAC
>NZ_JBEPSG010000008.1:0-221420 GCF_040548715.1 Stenotrophomonas sp. 2694 | reverse complement strand
CGGCGTTGTTGCTCGCGGTCCGCGCTGCCCGCCGCCCCCGTGGTGGTGCGGGGAATTGTCGAAGGCGGGGCGGTGTCGGATTGCGGGGTGTCCGCGGCATGGATGCCGCGGCCAAGCCCCCATGGATGGGTTTACGGCGTCCCCGCAATCCGACACCGCCCCGCCAAACCCACAGATAGTGCAGAGCCGGCTGTTGCTGTTGCTTCGGCTGTTGCAGTTGCTGTTGAGGTTGCCGGCCAGCGGCCGGCACTACCGCAGGTGCCGGGCGCAGCCCGGCCGGACCCCCTACAGCACCTGGTACGCGCGCTCGGCCGCATCGAACACATTGCCCGGCGCGAACTGCTCGCCCAGGTAATGCAGTGCTTGCCGGTGCTGCTGCAACGAGCGCTGCGCCGCGCCGGGGCCCAGCAGCATCTGCTCGAATTCGATCAGGTCCTGCAGGATGCGCCAGTGCCGATACCACGCAATCCAGCGCGGATCGCCCAAGTCGCTGCCATAGCCTTCGGCGAAGCCCAGCGGATGCTCGCGCCCCCAGCGACCACCTACCGCGGCGCCGACAAACATCAGGTCGCGCTCGCGCGGGGCCAGTGCCAGTCCGTCCCAGTCGATCAGGTGCAGTGCATCGTCCTGCCCCATCAGCAGGTTGCCCGCGTGCAGGTCGGTGTGGCACAGGCGCAGCGCCGGTGCCTCACCCTGCAATTGGCGATGCAGCGCTTCTGCACGCTGGTGAAGTTCGGCGATGCGCGGCCGCTGCTGCTGCCACAGCGCCAGGAACGCACTGCCGGACCGATCCTGCGCCTGCGCCAGCGTCGAGGGATCGCGCAACCATGTCCCCACCGTGTCGACCGCTGCGGTTTCAAGCCGCAGCGTCGGCAGGGCCTGGCGCAACGCCGGCGGAATCTCGGCCTCATGCAGGCGACGCAGCACTTCGCCCAGCTGGCGCCATTGCGCACGGCTCAGCGGCGCCTCGAAGCCCGACTGCCCTTCGATGTAGGGGAACAGCGTGAACTGCAGGCCCCAGCGCTGCACCGATGCGCCGCCGGTCAATGCCGGCCACGGCGCAACAATCTCTTCGATGCCCAAGGTGCCACGCAGCCAATGCAGGCTGTCCCACACCGCGGGTGCCACCTGGAAGTTGCGGCACTTCAACCACCAATGGTCGTGGCGGGCATCGATGCGGAACACGCACGCATTGGCGTCGGCGCCCACCGGACGCGGCACCACCGCGGTCGCGTTGATGTCGTAGGACTGCTGCAGGACTTCAACGATCTGCTGCGCCGAAGCGAATGACATGGATGCAGGCGTGCTTTGGTGACGACACCTACTATCGCAGATGGCCTTGCATCCGCACAGGCAAACTGGTCACAACATCGCTCTCCTGCGACAAAAGAACTAGCCGGCGATGCGTCGCATGACCGCTTCCAACGGACCGCGCGCGAACTGCCACGACCACAACCAGGCCGCCGCGGTCGCCAGCATCACGAACAACAACGCGGCCATCAGCACCCACGACAGGCTGGCACTGCCATCAAGCAGTCCAAGCGATTCCAGCACGCCCATGCCGATCAGGATGTGCGCCACGTACAGGCTCAGCGTCATCCGTCCGGCCGCGGTGAACGGTTCCAGCCAATCGCCAGGATGCAGCCGCACCAGCCACAGGCATGCCGCGATCAGTGCACATGCCGCGCCTGCGCCGGTCAGCAGATAGGCCGGACCGGGCGGCATCGGCTGCGTCGCCAGCCACACCTGCCACACCGTGCCGTGGCCCCACTGCTGCAACACCTGGCCGGCCCCCATCAGCAGCAGGCCGAGCAGCAGCAAGGCACGCTGCACCCGGGGTTGCGACAGCGGCAGCCGCGCCAGCAGCATGCCCAGCAGGAAAAAGCACAGCCACGGCAACACCGGATGGAAGCCATTGAACAGCAGGTTGCGCATCGCACCCGGCCAGTGCCACAGCCCCTCGTAAGCCAGCGTCTGCCAGTTCCAGCCCTGGCTGTAGTCCCAGCGCAGCAGGGCCCAGAACGCGACCATCGCCAGAGCCACCATGCTGCCCAGCAGAACACGGGGCGACGCGCGCAGCCACAGCACCGCCAGCGCGAAGTACACCGCGTAGTAATGCAGGATATCGGCAGGAAACACGGTCAGGTTGAGCAGGCCGAGCACGGCCAGGAACACGGCCCGCCGCCAGGTCTGCACGCTTGCCTGCCACCACGCCAGTCGCTGTGTGGCCAGCATCAGGCCCACCCCGGCCAGCGTCACGAAGGTCGCCGAAGCCTTGCCTTCCAGCAGGTGGAAGAATCCAGCAAGCCAGCCGCCGCCGTCGGTCTCGGCGGCCATCGCCAGGCGGAAGTTGACCAGCACCATGCCGGCCAGGGCGAGGTAGCGCGCCAGGTCCAGCCCATGCAGCCGCCGATCGTCAGTGCTCACGCACGCGCCCCAAGCAGAGCTGCCAGCAGAGAGGGATCAAGCACGTCGGTATCGGCATCGCTCGCCTCACCCAATCCCTGTCGCAGCGCAGCGCTCTCGATCGCATCCAGCAGCACCTGCGCCTGCAGCGCGGGCGCCAGCACGGGCCGGCGGTGCTCACGACGTGCGACCTCCTGCAAAGCCTCGGCAAGACCGCGCTGCAACTGCGCGCGGTTGCCAGCGAATGCCGCCGCCACCGCCGGATTGCGCGCGCTCTCGGCCAGCACTTCCACGCTCAACAGCGCCCATTCCGGCTGCCGGCACAGGGTGTGGAAGTCCCGCAGGAACCCCTGCACCTGCGCACGTTCGCCATTGCATCCCGCCAACCGCTGCAGCAACGGCTGCAGTTCGTCCCGTTCGGCCTCGGCCGTCGCCAGGATCAGCGCCTCCTTGCCGGGAAAGTGGTTGTAGAGATTGCCCAGGCTGACCCCGGCCGCCTGCGCGATGTCGCGCATGCTGGTCTGGTGGAAGCCCTTGGACAGAAAGCACTGCAGGGCCGCCTGCAGGATCTGCGAAGCGCGTTGCTCATTGCGGTCGGTGCGGTTCATGCGGCAAACAATGAACGAACGTTCGTCCATTTAAAAGCCGAATCCAAGCCTTCGGCCAGTCGCCGTTCAGCGCGTCGCGCTTGACCTCAACCGCTGTTGAGGACCGATCCTGCCGCGCCCTGCTGCAACTGCGGACCCTGCATGCACCTAGAAGAACTCGTCCAGCAGGCGGTAGAACGCGAGTCGGCGCTCATCGGCACCCATGCCATAGCGGGCCAGCAAGGGCGCAACCCAGCGGGTGTCGTCATAGTTGTGGACCAGGCTGCGTGCGGCCAACGCCAGGTCCTGGCAACGATCAGCCACACCCAGCCGGCCGCAATCGATGAAACCGCTGAAGCGGCCGTCGACCGCCATCAGATTCGGCAGGCATGCATCGCCGTGCGCTACCACCAGATCTTCATCCGCCGGACACGTTGCGATCAGCTCGGCATGCACCTGCTCGGCGCTCTGGCCCAGGCGCTCATCGTCGAAATCATCCGCATCGATCAACCCTGCGGCAACGCGCGCAGCGACCTCTGGCAAGCGCGATGCAAGGCGATGATCGAACGGACAACCGGCAACCGGCAGCGCATGCAGGGCGCGCAGCGCGTCAGCCAGCAGCACGACCACCTGGGCGGGCGCCAGCGTCGGCGACGATGCCAGGTCATGGCCGGGCAACGCGCTCATCAGCAGCCAACGCCGACCGCCCTCCTCCGCAGTGTCCAACACCGTTGGCACCGGCTGTCCCTGTGCCCGCAGCCAACGCAGACGCAGGATTTCGCCCTCCAGTTCGCTGAAGGCATCGATCACTTCCGATTTCAGGAACGCATCCGGCAACCCTTGACGTCGCACCCGCGCCACATCGGCGCGCGACACGCCGATGCCCTGCATCTCGATATCTGCATCGCGCAGCGCGCTGCGCCACTGCGACGGCAAGGGCATTACACCGCCATCGCTCGATCCTGCTTCCATCCCCACCTCCGGCCCCGGTCACAGCCTGGATTCTCTCCGAATCGGACACCCCACAGCAAAGGACATCGCATGAAATTCATGGTCATCGGCGCCAGCAAAGGTCTTGGCCGCGCCTTCGTGGAAGGCCTCTGCCGGCCCGGCGATACCGTCATCGGCGTATCGCGCACACGCCCCACGCAGCTGGACTGCAGCGAGGGCGTCGACCTGCACTGGATAGAAGCAGACCTGAGCCAGCCAGCACGGGCCGCCGCCAGCATCGCGGCGCAGGCGCCGCCGGATCTCGATGTGCTCATCCATAACCTTGGCATCTGGGAGGAGACCGCATTCAGTGACGACTACGATTTCCTCAACGAAAGTGACAGCGCGCTGGCGCAGCTGGTGGACGTCAACATCACCGCCACCCTGCTGCTGCTCAAGCAGCTGCTGCCGCGCGTGCTCGGCGGGCGCCGCCCGCAACTGGTGTTGACCGGCTCGACCTCGGCACTGCCACGCAGTGGCCGCCCCGAGGTGACCTTCGGCGCGTCCAAGTTCGCGCTCAACGGCATTGCCGATGCCCTGCGCGAAGGCTTCCGCCAGCAGCGGCTGGCCGTGACGACGCTGCAGCTGGGCTACCTCAATACCGAAGATGCACTGTCGGTGCCGCTGCAGCAGGCGGCCGCACGCGGCAATGGCGAGTACGTGCCGGTGCACGACGTGGTGTCGATGGTGCGCGCCCTGCTGCAGCTGTCATCGTCCAGCTTCGTGCGCGAGCTGGTGCTGCCCGCCATCGCCGATCCGCGTTACTAGACCAGCGCTCAGCACACACTGGCAGCCCCGGTTTGGCCGTACACGCGGCCGTGGTTTACTCTGCGTCTACTGGCAGTTGGCCGCACACAGGACCGGCTATGGCTATCGATGCGCTATCGAGGCTCTCGACCCGGGTTCTGGACAGCGCCCTGCCCAGCCTGCCGCTGTACTTGCTGCAGGCCACTGCGGTGATCGGCATGATCGGCGTGTTCCTGATCGCCACCCGCCGCGGCGGCCATGCCATGGAAGGACGCCGCGTCTACATCGGCGCGATCCTCGGCCTGATCTACTTGTTCAATTCATGGTTCGTGGCCGGCTACGCGCAGGGCGTGGTCAAACTCAACCTCGGCATCGACATCCTGCTGATCAGCGGTCTGCTGGGCGGCTGGCGCGGCGGCGTGACCTGCCTGCTGGCCAGCCTGCTGGCGCGCTACCAGTTCTCCGGCACGCAGTATTTCCTGCCCGCCAGCCTGGAAGCGGCGCTGCAGGTGCTGGCAGGCATCTGGCTGCGCGGGCGGATATACCCGCGCATGCTCACCCACTTCTCGCTGCGGTTGATCCTGCAGGCCTGGGCGGTGCGCATCGCGGTGACCTTGATCGGGCTGGTGTTGGGCGTGGCGATCATCGGCAGCGCGCAGCTGCCCCTGCTGGAACTGGCCACCCAGCGCGTGCTGGCCCTGCCGGTGTCACTACTGGTGCTGGTGGCCGTATTCGCGCTGGTCTACAACGATGCGCAGATCGATGCCCAGCGCCAACGCGAACATGCGTGGATGCGCATCGACCCGGTGAGCGGCCTGCCCAACCTGCGCGCCCTCGACGAGCGTCTGCAGCGTCATTGGCGCAGCAGCGACGACCGCGGCAACGCGTGCCTGATCGTGACCGAGATGGGCAACCTGCAGGACCTGCTGCTGCGCTATGGCCCGCTCAATGACAGTGGCCTGTGGAACCCGCACAACGCCGAGGCCGTGCGCCGCACCCTGCTGCATGCGCGACCGACCGATGCGATGGAGATCTATCAGTTCGGTGACAGCGCGCTGGCGATCCTGCTGCCGGACGCAAGCCTTGCCGATCTCCGCGCGGATACCGGGCTGCCTGCGTTGGCCGACCGCCTGTCCACGGTGATCGGCGATGACTGGCCGGGCTTCCGCCCGGTGTTCCGCTGCGCGGTGGTCGAGCTGCAGCCGCCCACGCAGGACGACAGCTCCATCCCGTTCCGCGCGGTCACCCTGGCCTTGAACGCGATCGAGTCCGGTGTGGTGTTCTTCGATGATCCGATCCAGCGCGACAGCGAAGTGGATGCCCTGATCGAGACCGCGCTGGACCACTGGCTGCAGCACGCCGATGCACCACTTTACTACCAGCCCAAGTTCCGCCTGCAGGACCGCCACCTGGTCGGCGCCGAGGCGCTGCTGCGGATGCGCGATGGCGATGGCCACCTGATTGCACCGATGCGGGTGGTTTCGCTGCTGCGCCGTCGCGGACGCCTGGCCGAACTGGAATGGGCCACGCTGCAGGCAGCCACCGCCTTCCTTGGCCACTGCAGGGATGATGGGCATACGCTGACGATCGCAGTGAACGTGTCCGCCGAATCGCTGCGCCAACCCGGTTTCGGCGCACGCCTGTGCACCTTGCTGGAGCAGCAGCGCATACCCGGCGCGATGCTGCGGCTGGAGATCGTCGAATGGACCGAAATCGTCGAGCGCGACGTTGTCGATGCCAACGTCGTCGTCCTGCTGGCCGCTGGCATGAGCCTGTCACTGGACGACTTCGGCGCCGGCTATTCGACCCTGATCCTGCTGTCGCAGCTGTCGGTGGCCGAGGTCAAGATCGAGCGGGCATTGATCGCCACGTTGTCCGATGCCAAGTCGCAGTCCATCGTCCGCTTCATCGTGGAAGTAGCCCACCGCTGCGGTGCCATCGTCGTTGCCGAAGGCACCGAGACCCCGGCGCAGGAGCAGCTGCTGCGTGCGCTGGGGGTGGATGTGGGCCAGGGCTATCTGTATGCACGGGCCCTGCCACCGGAGCAGTTCCGGCAGCTGGCCTGAGCGGCCTTCAGGCCAGCCGCATCGACAGCTCCACATCGTCGGCGAAGGGCACGGACAGATAGCCTGCATTGCCCGAGCGCATGCGCTGCTGGTAGCGCGGGCTGTCGTCGGCGTTGTCGGCGATCACCACTGCGCCCGGGCGCAGCCGCTCGTGCAGCAGCTCCAGCACATCGTCGTACAGCACCTTGGCACCATCGAGCAGCACCAGATCGATCGTATCGGGCAGGTCCACCGCCAGGGTCTCCAGTGCGTCGCCCACGCGGATCTCGACCAGATCGTCCAGGCCCGCTTCACGCAGGTGGCCGGCGGCACGGCGCGCCTTCTCCGGTTCGAACTCGGTGGTGATCAGGCGGCCGCCGCCGTTGTCACGCAACGCCGCAGCCAGATGGATGCTGGAGATGCCGAACGACGTACCGAACTCAACGATGCTGCGCGCGCCACTGCTGCGCGCCAGCAGGTACAGCAGGCGGCCGGTTTCCGGCGACACCGGCAGCCACAGGTCCTTCAGCAGCTCGCCATACAGGCGCCGGTATTCGGTGCGGCTGCCCAGCAGGCGCTGCCGTTCTTCGGGGGAGACGGAGGTCAAGGCCGGGCTGAGCGCGCTGTCGGCTTCGGCAAACAGGCGCGCAAGCAGGGGCGCGACCGGGGTTGAGATCAGGGTGGACATGGGCGGGTGTTCCTTGCGATGACGGGGTTAGAATGCGAATGATTCGTCGCAATCAAGAATACGGACGATCTCCGGTTCCGCCTATTCGCATTGGAAAAGCCCCATGTCCGAACGTCGTCCGCCGCAGATTTCCTCGAGAAAACAGCCTCGCCAGTCACGATCAAACGACCTGGTCGCAGCCATCCTCGAAGCCGCTGCTCAGGTTCTGAAGCACGAAGGCGCCCCCCGGTTCACCACCGCGCGGGTGGCCGAACGCGCCGGCGTCAGCGTCGGCTCGCTGTACCAGTACTTTCCCAACAAGGCGGCAATCCTGTTCCGCCTGCAGCGCGACGAGTGGCAGCAGACCGGCGCGATGCTGCGCGACATCCTGCAGGACACACGACAACCGCACCTGCAGCGCCTGCGCACGTTGGTGCATGCCTTCATCGTGTCGGAATGCGAAGAAGCGCAGACCCGTGGCGCGTTGAACGATGCCGCGCCGCTGTACCGCGATGCGCCGGAAGCGCAGGAAGCACGCAGCGAGACCGACGAAGCGATGCTCGTGTTCATGGCCGAGCTGCTGCCGCAGGCCTCGGCGGGCACGCGCCAGCTGGCGGTGGATCTGATCGATACCACGCTGGGTGCCACCGGTCGCGAATTTTCCAGTGAACCGCGCACTGCCGCCGAGATGCGCGTCTATGCCGATGCGGTCGCGGATATGTTCTGCGCCTATCTCAGGCAGCTGGGCGCGCACTGAGGTGCAGCCGCCGGCTTACACCGTGTAGAAGCCCAGGAACATCGCCACCGCCGACTCGGCCACGCGCGTGCGTTCGGCCTGTGCCAGCGGCGCCTGGCCCATCGTCACCTGCGGCCAGAACGCGAAGCTCTTCACCAGGCCCTGCAGCTGATGGCCGGCGAATTCCGGATCGACCTGGCGCAGCCGCCCATCGGCAATCGCCGCACGGATCCATGCGCTGACGCCGCTCTCCTTCTCGCCCATGCGGCAGACGATCGCCTGCGCGCGCTCGGGTGAATGGATGATCTCGGCCATCGCCACCCGCGCCAGATCGATGAAGTTGGCATCACCCAGCAGGTCCAGCTTCTGCCGCAGCAGCTGCAGCAGCTGCACATCCAGCGGCTGGTCGGCGCGGTACGGCAGCTCGACGCTGGCCACGCTGCTCTGCCACAGCTCTTCCAGGATCAGCGCGAACAGTTCTTCCTTGCTCGGGAAGTGGTTGTAGACGGTGCGCTTGGAGACACCAGCCACCGCCGCGATGCGGTCCATGCTGGTCGCCTCGTAGCCGGCCGAACGGAACTCTTCCACCGCCGCGCGGACGATGGCCTCGCGCTTGCGGTCGGTAAGGCGTTGCGGGGTACGGGGCATGGCGGAACCAGACAGCTGAACGGATGCCACCATTTTACACCCAGCAGTGTACTTTCTGAAATCCGGAAACTACACTGTGCAGTGTACCCTGCGGACGTCACCCATGAAGCGCCTGCTCCTTGTCCTCCTGCTCGGAATCCTCGCCGTGACCGCTTATACCTTCTGCAAATCCTGGTCCCTCCCTGACTTCCCCGATTCGCCGCAGTACCGCGAAGGCAAGTTCCGCAATGCCCTGCCGAAACCGGCAATGGGCCTGCGTGATGGCCTGGAGATCTGGTGGACCTTCCTGTTCAACAAGCCCAAGGGCACCGTGCCCGACCACCCCATCCCGGTGCAGGCGCTGGACCGCGCCACCCTGGACGCGGCGCCCGACCGCAGCCTGTTCCGGCTGGGGCATTCGACGATCCTGCTGAAGCTGCGCGGGCAGTACTGGCTGACCGATCCGGTGTTCTCCGAACGCGCCTCACCGGTGCAATGGATGGGCCCGGCACGCTTCCATGCACCGCCGATCAGCATCGACGAACTGCCGCCGATCGCCGGTGTCATCCTCTCGCACAACCACTACGACCACCTCGACCACGCGGCGGTAATGAAGCTGGCTGGCAAGACCGCGCGCTTCATCGCACCGCTGGGTGTGGGCGACCAGCTGATCGCCTGGGGCGTGGATGCAGCCAAGGTCGAGCAACTGGACTGGTGGCAGTCCACCGAAGCCGCTGGCCTGCGCCTGACCGCAACCCCCGGCCAGCATTTCTCCGGCCGCGGCCTGGGTGACGGCGATCGCAGCCTGTGGGCATCGTGGGTGATCCAGGACGGCGACTTCCGCATCTTCTTCAGCGGCGACACCGGCTACTTCGACGGCTTCAAGGCCATCGGCGAGAAGTACGGTCCGTTCGACCTGACGATGATCGAAACCGGTGCCTACGATCAACGCTGGGCGTTCGTGCACATGCAGCCCGAACAGACCCTGCAGGCGCACCTGGACCTGCGTGGCAAGTGGCTGCTGCCGATCCACAACGGCACCTTCGACCTGGCCCTGCACGAGTGGCAGCAACCATTCGAACGCATCAGCGCATTGGCTGCCGCAAAGAACGTGCCGGTGGCCACGCCGATGATGGGCGAGGCACTGGACATGCAATCACCGACCGCTGGTACGCGCTGGTGGGAGCGTGTGCAACTGTAACGGCCTGTCGCGCAGCGACCCTCAGCCGGGATGCTGAACCAGCCGTTCCTGCTCCTTCGCCACATTGATCTGCAGCGCCGCAGCAGCGAGCTCCGCCAGCTCGCTGCTGACCTTCTGGCTGCCGCGCGCCTGCATCCACGAAAGAATATCGGCCAGATGCCAGATCGACGCGCTGCCTTCGTGCACCGGTGCCGGAAACGTCTGCGGGTGCGCGAGCAGCAACTTGCGCATGTTCTGCCGTGACATGCCCAGCAGATCAGCGACATCCGTCAGCCCTACCAGATCGGGACTGACTTCGATCAGCTCTGCATCGGGTACGGCTTGTCGTACATCTGCAAGCGCGGAAAGTACGGCCTCCCGGGCGCTGGCCGCCTGACGGCAGAATTCAAGCGCCAACCTGCCCGGCCTGCCAATGCCCAGCAGCGCATCATCACAGCCGGCATCGGCAAGGCGTTGCTCAAGCGAGCCAGCATCGGTACCTGTATCCGGCAGACGGTATTTGAGAATGAAGGTGAATTCCATCATCGATGTGTCCTTGGGAGGATGGCGGCTGCGTCATCGCTCACGGCTGCAGTTCTCGACAACGCGACACAAGGCCCGCGCGTGGTTCAAGGCATTCCGGGGCGTGCTCCATACGCTCACCACACAGAATTCCCCGCATCGGCAGTCCCTGTCGTTGTAGGGACAGTACATTCGTCCCCAGGCATGACTGCCGCCGATCCGCAGCCACCATCCACGCGACTCGGCGAAACGGAGGGCAGCTTCAATGTCTTTGTCCGGATGGCGCGAACGGGGCATTCCCTTCCCTCTGAGTCTGGATGCGATCGCAAAGGTTGTCAAGTGACAACCCGTGGTGGTGCGATCAGTCGCTTCGACCCTACAGCCTCTCCGCCATGGGTCCAGAGCCATCCGCGTCAGTGATCCGGGTGCACCTGTTCCTGCAGGTGAATTCCCAACCCACACTCCTTCGCCGAGATTCCAGGTCGCAGCTCAAGCGATGGGATCAGATAATCCCCAGCGTTCTGCCGCCGATAGGCAATCACCGGATCGCTCGCCAGCCCATCCAGCCGCGCGCCCAGCCCCTCCAGCACGCCAGGCAAGGACGCCTCATCGATACGGCTGCTGCGGTAGATCACATGCGCGGGCAGCACGTCAAAGCCGGGATAGAACAGGATGCCGTGCTGGATCGGGAACAGCACATCGTCGATCGGCCCATTGATGCCGCGCGGACCGTAATGCGACTCCCAACCACCGGTGGTGACCACCAGCATCGCGCGCTTGCCGGACATCGCGCCCTCGCCATAGCGGTCGCCCCAATGCCGATCGGAATGTTCGCCCACGCCATAGGCAAAACCATAGGCGTACACGCGATCCACCCAACCCTTCAGGATGGCCGGCATCGAGAACCACCACAGCGGGAACTGCAGGATCACCGCGTCGGCCCAGCGCAGTTTTTCCTGCTCGGCGGCGATGTCGGCGCTCTGCCGGCCCGTCCTGAAGGCGTCGCGCGAATCCAGTGACGCGTGGAACGGCACCGAAGGATCCCGCCCGGGGTGATCGTCGGCATCGATCTGCGCCTTCCATTGCATGGCATGCAGGTCGGACACCTGCACGGTGTGGCCGGCGCGTTGCAGGTGCTCGACGGTGAAGGCCTTCAGGCTGCCATTGAGCGAGGTGGGTTCGGGGTGGGCGTAGACAAGCAGAACGTTCATGGTGGTACCAGGGAGGGAATGCCGGCCATGTTGGGTGCCGCCACGCTATAGTTGAAATGAATTCCTGCAATCCCCGGCATTGCCATGGACAATACCCTGCGTCGCATCGACCTCAACCTGCTGGTAACCCTGCAGGCCTTGCTGGAAGAGCAGAACGTCACCCGCGCGGCCGAACGCCTGCATCTGGCCCAGCCCACGGTCAGCGTGCAGCTGGCGCGCCTGCGCCACCTGTTCGATGATCCGCTGCTGCTGCCGGGGCCACGCGGCATGCGTGCCACCGCACGTGCCGATGCGCTGCGCGAACCATTGGCCGACGCACTGGCTGCACTGCAGCGTGCGGTCGCACCGGTGCAGGCGTTCGATCCCGCCCAGGCTACGCAGACCTGGCGGATCATGGCGTCGGACTTCGGCGAAACCACGATCGTCCTGCCGGCATTGGCCGACCTGCGCGTGCGCGCACCCGGCACGCGCCTGGCCGTGGTCAGCCTGGCGCCGGCGCAGATGGTGGCGCAGAGCGAACGCGGCGAGATCGATCTCGCCCTCCACATCACCTCCGACGCGCCTGCCTCCCTGCACCATCGTCCGCTGTTCCAGGAACGCTACGTACTGGCCGGGCGTCGCGACCATCCACGACTGAAGCGGCGGCCGACGCTCAAGCAGTTCTGCGCGCTGGACCATGTGATCGTGTCACCGGATGGCGGCGGTTTCCATGGCGGCACCGACAGTGCGTTGGCGCATGTAGGCGCGCGTCGCAACGTGGTGCTGTCGGTGCCGCACTTCCTGTTCCTGCGCAGCGTGCTGCTGCGCACGGACCTGGTGGCGATGATGCCCTCGCGCCTGGTCGCGCAGGACCCGGCCTTGAAGGCGGTTGCCGCGCCCATTGATGTGCCCGGGTTCGAGATAGTGATGCTCTGGCACGAACGCGTGCATCGCGATCCGGCACATCGCTGGCTGCGCGAGCGCATCTGTGCGCATTCATGAAACCTCGTGCCAGGACCCGCCCGGGAAATATTGCGACGCGTCATGTAACCGGTTACATCCCTTGCTAGCGTAGGCCCGCCCGTTCCCGGGCCCTGCCGATGTGAGGCCTTCGCAATGACGTTGTGCGCTGACCGCTGGACCGCTCCCTGCCTGCCGAACCGGCGCCTTGCCGCGGCCCTGCTGCTCGGCCTGTCACTGGCCGCCACCGCCACCGCACAGAACCTGCCACCGCGCGCGCATTGGCAGGCCAGCGCGTCGTCGCAGCAGGTTCCGGCGATGGCGATCAGCCACCTGATCGACAACGATCCGAAGACGGTGACCGGCGGCGCGTTCAGTCCCGGCCACTGGTTCCAGGTCGATCTCGGCAAGCCTGCGATGCTGGCCGGTGCACGCCTCACCTGGGATGTCTCCAACCCCGAAGGCTATTCGCTGCAGACTTCGCTCGACGGCAAGCAGTGGCAGAACGCCTACGTGATGGGCGATTCGCTGGGTGGCATCGAGACCCTGTACTTCGCGCCGCGACAGGCCCGCTACCTGCGTCTGGCCAGCCCGCAGCGCACCTCCGACTGGGGCGTATCCATCTTCGAAATGGAACCGCTCGACACCACGCTCAGCGCACGGGTGACCGGGCTGGACGCCACCCAGTCCGCTGCGCTGTGGCAGGGCGGCGGCACGGTTGCCATCCCCGCAGGCAAAGGCGGCATCCACACGCTCGACATCACCCTGCCCCGTGCGCAGCCCAGCACCGGGCTGGCGGTGGACTGGGCCAATGTGCACGGCGCTGCACGCCTGCAGGCGCAGGACACACAGGGCCGCTGGCACGAACTGGCGCGCGACGCGCAGGCGGCGACCCGGCAGCAGAGCTGGCTGGCGGCCGACGCGCCACTGGACATCAAGGCACTGCGGCTGACCGTGGAAGGCGATGCCCCCCAGGTCAAACGCATCCGCCTGCTCGGCCCGAAGGCGGTGATGACGCCGATGAAGCGCTACCAGATCGCCGCCAGTGGCGCGCAGCGCGCGTTGTTCCCTGCCTCGTTGCACATGCAGCAGACCTACTGGACCGCAGTCGGCGTGCATGCGGGCCGGCAGAAATCGATCTTCGACGAATACGGCAACATCGAAGCCTACAAGGGCGCACCGCTGGTGCAGCCGATCTGGCGCAGTGCCGATGGCCGCGCGACCGGTGCCGCCGAACAACCGGTGCAGCACGCACTGCGCGATGGCTGGAAGCCGATGCCGTCTGCCACGTGGTCACCGCAGCCCGGGCTGGAACTGCGCAGCGAAGCCTTTGCCATCGAGCGCGACGGGCAACCGGTCACCTTCGTGCGCCATCGCCTGCGCAACACCGGCAGCGCGGCCATCGAAGGCACGCTGACCCTCGCAGTGCGACCGATGCAGATGAACCCGCCGTGGCAGAACGGTGGCCTGTCGCCGATCCGCCAGGTGGCCGTCGAAGGCAACAGCGTGCGCGTCAATGGCCGCATGCTGTTGCAGTCACTCAGCGCGGTGGATGCCGCTGGCACCGCCCCCTTCGGCAACGAAGGCGACACCGAGATCACCACGGCCATCGCCAGCGGGCAGCTGCCTGCCGCTCAGCAGTCCAGCGATGCCGCAGGCTTGGCAGCGGCGGCGTTGAGCTACCGCGTCACCCTGGCACCCGGTGCCAGCGACGCGGTGGTGGTGGCCTTCCCGCTCGGTACCGCCACCGCCGATGCCAATGGCGTGCTGCCGGAAGCACCGGCCCTCAACCTCGCCTCGCTGCCGCGCGACGGCGACAAAGCGTTCGACACGCTGGCCAGCCGCGCCTCCGCCGATTGGCAGGCGCGGCTGGGCCAGGTCGGCCTGCGCCTGCCCGACCCTTCGCTGGTGGACATGCTGCGCGCACAGGCCGCCTACATGCTGATCAACCAGACCGGCCCGGCCATGCAGCCCGGTCCGCGCAACTACAACCGCTCCTTCATCCGCGATGGCATGGCCACCTCGGCCGTGCTGCTGCGCATGGGCGAAGCCAAAGTGGCACGCGACTACCTGGCCTGGTACAGCGAACACGGCGTGCACGGCAATGGCCTGGTGTCGCCCATCCTCAACGACGATGGCAGCGTCAATACCGGCTTCGGCTCGGACATCGAGTACGACAGCCAGGGCCAGTACGTCACCCTCGTTGCCGACGTCGCCCGGCTCGATGGCGGGCCGGAAAGCGTGCGTGCCTACCTGCCCAAGGTGAAGGCCGCGCTGCGCTTCCTGCAGGAACTGCGCGAACGCACGCTGGTGCCGGGCTACATGGCCGACCAGCCTTCGCCGGAGCGCTTTGCCGGCATCCTTGCGCCGTCGATCAGCCACGAGGGCTACCCCTCACCCACCCACAGCTACTGGGACGACTACTGGGGCCTGAAGGGCTGGCATGACGGCGCGTGGTTGGCCGAATCGCTGGGCGACCACGAAACCGCCACGTGGGCGCGCGAACAGTACAAGGCGCTGTATGACGCACTGCACGCCTCGATCCGCGCGACGATGGCGTGGAAGGGCATCGACTTCATTCCGTCGTCGGCCGACCTCGGCGATGGCGACCCGACCGGTGTATCGATCGCGCTGGATCCCACCGGTGCGCAGAGCGTGCTGCCGGCCGAGGCCCTGCGCACCACCTTTGCCCGCTACCTGGACGATGTGCGCAAGCGCAACCAGCCTGGTGCGCTGTATGCCTACACGCCGTATGAAATCCGCAACGTGCTGAGCTACGTGCACCTGGGCCAGCCCGAAGCGGCCGACGAGCTGCTGCAGGGCCTGCTGCACGATCGCAGGCCGCTGGAATGGCAGGTGCTGGCCGAGGTCGTGCACTCGCGGTTGCGCTTCCCGCGCTATCTGGGCGACATGCCGCACACCTGGATCGGCGCCGAATACGGCCGCACCCTGTTCGGCATGCTGATGCGCGAGGATGACGATGCGTTGTCGCTGCTGCCGGGCACTCCCCGTTCCTGGGTCGCTGGCGAGGGCCTGGCCGTGGACCGCCTGCCCACCGCCTATGGCACCCTGCAGATGCAGGCACGCCAGCGCGACGGCAACCTGAGCGTGTCGCTCGGCAAGGGGCTGCGCAAGGGCACGCCGGTACGCGTATGGTGGCCCAGCCGTACCCTGCCCAAGGACGTGCGCGTAGATGGGCGATCGGTACGGAACTTCGACAAGGACGGCGTGCTGCTCGATGGCCCGTTCCGCACCCTGGAGGCACGTTGGCAGTAATGCCGATGCAGGAACCGAAGTGATCGAACTTCTACTCGATGGCAGCCCTGTCGCCGCCGCTACCGACGATCACCTGGCCAGCGCACTGGCGCTGGCCGCATCCATGCCCCAGTTCGAACTATGGGCATCGGTGCCCGACGGTCCATCGCTGTGCATGCTGCGCAATGCCGAGCATGCATGGCTGATGTACCTGCGCGAGCCTGGCGACGGCGGCTTCCACTCCTGCGGAAACGAACACCGCGCCGGCAACGCTTATTTCCGGCTCGACAATGGCCAGGTGGATGGCTATCCCCTGGCGTGGTGCATCGGCATCGAGGCGTGCTTCGCCGCGATCCGCTTCTTTCACGGCAATGGAGGCGCCCGCCTGGAACACATCGATTGGCAGCCCTGACCCCGGTAGAGGCCGACTTTGGTCGGCATGCCCCGCCTCGCATTCCGGTGGGTGCCAACCGTTGGTTGGTACGCCCTCCGGTAGAGGCCGACCTTGGTCGGCACGCCTTCCGTCGAGCAAGCGCGACGCCTACCAAGCGGCATCGCTAGAACCCTGGCAACCCCGGCGGATTGGTCTGCGACTGCGGCACCGCTTCTTCGGCCACATTCCAGCGCGCCAGCACCTTCGCGTAGGTACCGCTGCTGATCTGGGTGTTCAATGCCTGGGTCACCGCATCGGCCAGGCCACTGCCCTTGCGGGTGGTCACCGAGATCGCCGCTGCGTCCGGCCAGCCACCCGGGAACAGGCCGACCCGGCGCACCTTGCCATCACGCGCCGAATAGGCGCCGGTGGCATTCGGCTCGAACGACACGTCGGCGCGGCCGGTGATCACTGCCAACCGCCCGATCACCGCATCATCGAAGTACTGGTACTCCACCGGTTTCAGGCCTGCGGCGATGTTCTGCTTGTCCCATTGGCGCAGGATCTGGTCCTGGTTGGTGCTGGCCCCCACCACCACTTTCAGGCCTGCCACGTCGGCCGGTGTGGCGATCTTCTGGATCGGGCCATCGGTGCGGGTATAGATGCCCAGCAGGTCGAAACGATAGCTGGAGAAATCGAACTTCTTCTTGCGTTCTTCAGTGACCGTCACGTTCGACAGCACCGCATCGTACTTGCCCGATTCCAGCCCCAACGGCCAGTCGGCCCAGGCCACCGGCACCACCACCAGCTTCAGGCCCAAGCCATCGGCGATCAACCGCGCGATGTCCGGCTCCACGCCCACCACTTCCTTGCTGTCGGCACCGTAGTCGGCCAACGGCAGCTGGCCGGGATGGGTGGCGATGGTGAACGCGCCCGGGGTGACGAAGCGATAGCCGGCCGGAATCAGCGCCTGCGCCTTCGGATCGGGCGTGCCCTTCAGTATCTGCGCGTTGCTGGCGGCCAGCGAGGTCGCCGCAACGGGCACGCCGTCGGGGCCCTGGCGCACGCGCGAATAGACGATGCCGGCAATGCCGATGACCAGCACACCGACGATCAACAGGGTGCTACGGGCGGGACGTCGCTGCGATGCTGGGCTCATGGCGGTTCTCGAAAAAGGGTTACAGGGTCTTGGCCAGGAAGTCGGCCGTGCGTTGCTGGCGCGGATGTTCAAACAGCGCGTCCGGCGTGCCCTGCTCGATCACCCGGCCCTGGTCCATCATCACCACGTGGTCGGCAACGCGGCGGGCGAAGCCCAATTCGTGGGTGACGATCACCAGCGTGGTGCCGGAACTGGCCAGTTCCTCGATCACGCTCAGCACCTCCGACACCAGCTCCGGGTCCAACGCGGAGGTCGGCTCGTCGAACAGCAGTACCTTCGGCTGCAGGGCCAGCGCGCGGGCGATGGCCACACGCTGCTGCTGGCCGCCAGACAGCTGGCGCGGGAAGGCATCGGCCTTGTCGGCCAGCCCCACCCGCTCCAGCAGGGTGCGTGCCTGCTGCTCGGCCTGGGCGCGCGAAATGCCGCGCACCGCGATCGGTGCTTCGATGATGTTCTCCAGTGCGGTCATGTGCGGGAACAGGTTGAAGCCCTGGAACACCATGCCGACTTCCGCGCGGCGACGGCGGATCTCACCTTCCGGCAGCTCGTACAGGGTGTCGCCGTCGCGGCGGTAACCGATCAGCTGGCCGCCCACGGTGACGAAGCCGCTGTCAGCACGCTCCAGGTGATTGATCAGCCGCAGCAGCGTGGACTTGCCCGCACCGGACGGACCAATCAGCACGGTCACGCTGCCGGCCCTCAGTTCCAGATGCACGTCATCAAGCACCGTCTGCTCGCCGAAGGCCTTGCCTACCCCCTGCAGGGACACAGCCGCGCCCGTTCCGGCCTCGATCGGCACGGCAAATGCCGCGCGGCTGGGCACGCGTGCAGCGGTCGCCGCCGCCCGCGGTGCTGCAGACGATACCCGCGACACGTTGCGCTCATGCTGCAGCTGGCCGCGGGCAAAGCGCTGCTCCACCCGCCGTTGCAGCAGCGACAGCACCGTCAGGATCACCAAGTACCAGACGGTAGCCACCATCAGCAGCGGCACCACCTCCAGGTTGCGCCGGTAGATCACCTGCACGGTGTAGAACAGCTCCGGCAACGCCAGCACGTAGACCACCGAGGTGCTCTTGGCCAGGCCGATCACATCATTGAACGCTGCGGGCAGGATCGAACGCATCGCCTGCGGCAGGATGATGCGGCGCACCTGGCGCCCACGCGGCAGGCCCAACGCTGCGGCCGCCTCGTACTGGCCGTGGTCGACCGACAGGATGCCACCACGGATCACCTCGGCCGAGAACGCCGCCTGGTTCAAGGTGAGGCCGAGCACGGCGGCAGTGAACACGCCGATCAGCTGCGTGGTCGGGTACGAGAACAGGCTGATGCCGGTGAAGGGAACGCCCAGTTCGATGGTGCTGTACAGGTAGCCCAGGTTGTTCAGCAGCAGCAACAGCACCAGCAGCGGAATCGAACGAAACAGCCACACGTAGCCCCACGACACTGCCGACAACAGCGGTGAACCGGAGACCCGGGCCAAGGCCAGCAAGGTGCCCAGCGCGAAGCCGAGGCCGGTACCGAGTGCGGTCAGCAGCAGCGTTCGCCCCAACCCTTCCAGTACCGGCCGGGCAAAGAACCACTCGGCGAACGTGCCCCAGCCCCAGCGCGGATTGCCCAGCACCGACTGCAGGCCGATCAGGATCAGCGCGAGTGCCAATACCGTGCCGATCACCTGCAACGGATGCCGCGCCGGCACGATCTTCAACGCCGTGGCCGGCTGGCGGACAATGCCCTCGATGGCAGTGGAAGGCGTACTCATGCCGCCGCTCCATGCAGTGCGAGGGCGGTTGCGTCGCCCGCCTGTGGCTGTGGCACCAGATGTTTCTCGAACGGCAGATGCGCGATGGTTTCCGGGTCCGCATCCAGATCGAACAACGCGGTGTAGCCGTGGCTGAGATACAGGCCGACCGCCTCGGGCTGGCGGAAGCCGGTGGTCAGGAATACACGCCGATAGCCCTGACGTGCAGCCTGGTCTTCCAGTTCCTGCAGCACGCGCCGGGCGATGCCCTGCCGACGCAGGCCAGGCAGCGTCCAGATGCGTTTGAACTCTGCGGTGTCCTCATCGCGATGCGGCATGAACGCGCCGCCGGAAATCGCCACGCCGTCGCGCAGCAGCAGCACGAACGCACCGACCGGGGCAGCGAAGGCTTCGGCCGGATAGCGCTGCAGCTCCTCGCGGGCACTGCCACCGATACGCCGGCGCACGTCCGCATAGCGGTGGTCGTACTCCTGCTCCAGGCCGTCGAACAATGGGCGCGCCAGCGGATCGTCCACCGAGGTGTACAGGAACCGATCGTTGTCGTACCGCACGCTCATGCCACGTCCTCCACCAGATAGTGCTCGGCCAGACGCGCCCACAGGCTGGCCGCCGGGGCGATGGCCGCGTCGTTGAACACATAGCGCGGGCTATGCAGCGGCGCGCTGTCGCCGTTGCCGACGAACACGAAGCTGCCCGGCCGTGCCTGCAGCAGGAAGGCGAAGTCCTCGCTGGCGGTACGCGGTGCGAAGGCCTCCACCACCTGCCGCGCACCGAACCCCTGTACCGCCACCTCGCGGATGTAGGCCGTCTGCTCAGGGTGGTTGATCACGCTGGGGAAGCCACGCGGGAATTCGATCTCGGCACGCGCACCGAAGGCAGCGGCGGTCTGCTCGGCAATGTCGGTGACCCGCCGGCGCAGCGTATCGCGCACCTCCGGCAGGTAGGCGCGCACGGTCAGCTTCAGCTCCACCACATCGGGGATGACATTGGCGGCCTGCCCACCGTGGATCGAGCCGACGGTGACCACGCCCATCTGCCGCGGATCGACATTGCGCGACACCACGCTCTGCAGCGCGGTGATGATGTGCGCGGCAGCCAGGATCGGATCGACGCTGCCCTGCGGCTCGGCGCCGTGGCCGCCCTTGCCGATCACCCGCAGACGCGCCCAGTCCACCGATGCCATCGCCGGTCCGTCGACGAAGCCGAAGTGCCCCACCGGCACGCCCGGCCAGTTGTGCAGGCCATAGATGGCATCGACCGGAAAGCGTTCGAACAGGCCATCGGCGATCATCTTCGAAGCGCCCGAGCCGGTTTCCTCGGCCGGCTGGAACACCAGCTGCAACGTGCCATCGAAACGCCCGTGGTGCGCAAGGTAGTGGGCAGCCGAGAGCAGGATGGCGGTGTGGCCATCGTGGCCGCAGGCGTGCATCAGGCCTTCGCGCTGGCTGGCATAGGCCAGCCCGGATTCTTCATGGATCGGCAGCGCATCGATGTCGGCACGCAGACCCAACCGGCGACTGCCCTGCCCACGCTGCAGCGTACCGACCACGCCGGTGCCACCGATGCCGGTGCTGACCGCATAGCCCCATTGCTGCAGCAGCTCGGCCACGCGGGCGCTGGTGCGGTGTTCTTCGAAGGCCAGTTCCGGATGCTGATGCAGGTCGTGGCGGATCGCGATGGCCTGGTCGGCACGTGCCGCGATTTCGGGCAGTACGCCCGTTGCCGGCGAATTCCGCCGGGCATGGCCCGGCGCTACCGAAGTGTCTCCGCTCATCGCCTTATCCCACCTTCCGCGCCGGCTCGGCGTCGGTGCTGTAACGGCTTGCCTTGCGTGGCAGGCCCAGGTGGTCGCGCAGGGTCTGTCCTTCCAGCGCACTGCGGTGGTAACCGCGTGCTTCCAGCAGGGGCAGCACCAGCGTTACGAAATCATCCAGGCCTTCGCGCTGCGCGGCGAAGCCGAGGATGAAGCCATCGCTGGCGCCGGCGTCGAACCAGCGGATCAGTTCGTCGGCCACATGTTCCGGCGTGCCGATGAAGTTCGGCCGCGGGCTCACCGCCTGCAGTGCCACCTGGCGCAGGCTCAGGCCCTGCTCGCGCGCGTCCTGCTTGATGCGGTCGGTGGTGGAGCGGAAGGAATTGGCGCCGATGTCACCCAGCTCCGGGAACGGTGCATCCGGGTCGTACTGGCTGAAATCATGGTGGTCGAAGAAGCGGCCGAGATACGCCAGGGCATCATCCAGCCCGGCCAGCGCAGCAATCGCCTGGTACTTGGCCTCGGCGTCTTCCGCCGTGCGGCCGACGATCGGGCCGATGCCCGGGAAGATCTTGACGTCACCGGCGCTGCGGCCATGGGCGATCGCCGAGTTCTTCACCTTCTGGGTGAACGTACGGGTCTCCTCCAACGACGGCGCGTGGGTGAATACCGCATCGGCGTACTTGCCGGCCAGCGCAATGCCATCGTCGGACGATCCGGCCTGGAAAATCACCGGCTGCCCCTGCGGCGAGCGCTGGATGTTGAGTGGGCCTTCCACCTGGAAGAAGCGGCCCTTGTGGTCGAGGCGGCGGAACTTCTCCGGCGCGAAAAACGTGCCGCTGTCGCGGTCACGCACGAACGCATCGTCATCCCACGAATCCCACAGGCCCTGCACCACTTCCAGGTACTCATCGGCAATCTGGTAACGCAGCGCGTGTTCCGGATGCGGACGCCCGTAGTTGCGGCCCGAGCCTTCCAGCGGCGAGGTCACCACGTTCCACCCTGCACGGCCACCGCTGAGCAGATCCAGCGAGGCGAACTGGCGCGCCACGGTGAACGGATCGCTGTACGAGGTGGAGAGCGTGCCGGCCAGGCCGATCTTCTTCGTCGCCGTCGCCAGCGCCGACAGCAGCGAGATCGGCTCGAAGCGGTTGAGGAAATGCGGGATCGACTTCTCGTTGATGTACAGCCCGTCAGCAACGAAGCCGAAGGCGATGCCGTTGTCCTCGGCGGTACGCGCGATATCGATGTAATAGCCCAGGTTGACGCTGGCATCAGGCACGTTGGACGGATGCTTCCACGCATGCATGTGGCTGCCGGGGCCCTGCAGCATGATGCCGAACGGGATGGGACGCGGGGTCGTGCTCATTGGGTCGCTCCAGCAGTCAGGCCACCGCCGCGCGGGGTTCGGGCGACAGCAGTTCAAGGGAGGTCAGGCGTGCGTCGAGGTCGGCCACCGGCGCGTCGAGGATGAATTCACCGACGCCGAAGCGGCGGTGCAGCGCATCCAGCTCGCTGCGTACATGCTGTGCATCGCCAGAGAGCACGCTGGGGCGTGTTTCTTCGATGCGGAAATCAGCAACCCCGACCTGCCGTGCGTACTCGGCAGCGGCCTCGGGGCTGGGCAGGTTCACCGTCTGCCCTGGGGCGAGGTGCAGCTTGTAGACCCGCAACGCGCCAATGTGGCGGGCGGCGGCCTCGCTGGTGGGCGCGGCGAAGGCCACCGTTGCCAGCAACGGGGCGTGCGCGGACACCGCGCGATAGGCCTCGAAGGCGGCCTCGATGTGCTTCGGGTCGCCATCGAAGTGGGCGGCGTAGACGAAGCGCCAGCCAAGCTCTGCGGCCTGCCGCGCACTCTGTGGACTCGCGCCCAGCAGGAAGCGCTCTGGCGGCGTCTGCGGAATCGGCCGCGCCTGCGCGTCTGCCTGCGCATCGGACAGATAGCCTTCCAGGTCGCGCAGCTGCTGGTCGAAATCGGCGAATGCCGGGCGACCGGCGGCCAATGCGGCAGTCGATGCCGGCAGACCACCCGGCGCCTTGCCCACGCCAAGATCCACGCGTCCGGGCGCAAGGGCGGCCAGCAGATTGAAATTCTCGGCCACCTTGTAGGGGGCGTAGTGGCGCAGCATCACCCCGCCACTGCCGATGCGGATGCGCCGGGTCTGCGCCAGCACCCACGCCGCCAGCACTTCCGGTGCCGGGCTGGCCAGCGTCGGCGCGGCATGGTGTTCGGCAAACCAGTAGCGGTGGTAACCCAGTTGCTCGGCGCGCTGTGCCAACTGCAGGCTGTTGCGCAGCGTTTGTTCGGGCGTGCTGCCGTCGGCCACTGGGCTCTTGTCCAACACGCTGGTGAGGTAGCTCATCGTCACGTCCTCGCTCAGGGATGGGCCACGGGAATGCCAAGCAGGCCATTCAGTGCCGCCAGGATCGGCTCAGCACCGGAGATGTACTGGCGCTGCTGGTACTCACCACTGGCGTGCTCATTGACCACGCCCTGCGGCAGCACCAGCTTCGGCAGCGACTGGTCCTGCTCACCGATCTCGGCGATCACCTCGCGGCGCGGCCGGCTGAAGCCGATGCGGCGCACATCCAGCTGTGCGTCCAGGCCATCGATGCTCGACAGCGCACCTTCCAGCAGCAGGCTGTGCCGGCAGAAGAAGCGTTGGCCGGGCAGCTGGCCGTCCTCGAACTCGCGGTCCAGCAGGAACAGGATGGGTTTGTGGGTTGCGTCTACAGCCACGGGATCGTCCTCGTAGGGGCCGGCAATGCACTGCCGCTTCGATATCGATGCTAGAGAAGGACGGCCCGATGCCAGCGCCGGAACTCGACAATCCACGGTCGGATCCGGCCATGCAGATGCAGGTTGGCAATAAGCAGACTGCCGGCCGTTATGGGCACGGGCGGCATCACGCCGCTTGCGCAGGTGCGCGCCAGCCCAGCGCCGGCGCGATGTCCTCGATCACCGTGGTGAGGATGCGCCGGTAGTCCTGCTCGGGCAGCTCATAGGGCAGCTCCACCCGCAGCTCGTCCACCTGCTGCAGCAGCGGATCGGCCTGCAACCGCGCGATGATCTGCGCCGTGCTGCCGACCACGTCGGGTGCGAACATCGTGCGTCGCGGCCCTTGCGGGGCCAGGGTGCGCGCATGCCGCTGCGCACTGAAGGCCTCGATCCGCTGCCGCGTGGCCGCATCCACACCCTCGGTGGGCACCAGCACCCGCCCCACCGCCACGCGGCGTGCGCTGCCCACCGGCAATGCCGCACGATAGGCCTGCAGGTGCTGCAGCTGGGCGCCAAAGAAATCATCACTCAGCTCGGCACGGTTGACGTTGCCCAGCAGCAGATTCAGCCCCTGCTCACCCGCAGAACGCGCCGACTGCAGGGAGCCAGCGCCATACCAGACCCGGTCCACCAACCCCGGCGCATGTGGCTGCAGACGCGGGCGATAGCGCGTGGCGGCGTTGCCGACTTCGGCATCGGCGGCGCCCAACGGCTCACCACGCAGCGCTTCCAGCAACCGCGCCACCCGGCCATGGGAAAAGTCGATGCGCGCAGGGTCGCTGTCGTACAGCAAAGGCCCTACCAGCTCCCCGTGCGGCGGCGCGCCAGTACTGACGCCTACCTGCAGCCGGCCACCGGCCAGCGCATCCAGCAATGACAGATCCTCGGCCAGGCGGAAAGGTGTTTCGTAGCCCAGCTGGATGACCGCACTGCCCAGTTCGATGCGCGTTGTGTGCTGGCTGGCCGCCGCCAGGAACACCGCTGCCGAGCTGATGCCCGGTTCCAGGTGCCGATGGCGCACCCACGCGCCGTCATAGCCCAGCTGTTCGGCAAACGCGATCAGCGCCAACGTCGCGTCCAGGCCTGCGCGCGGTTGTTCCGGCAGATAGCTTCCCGGCGTGAGGAACGCCAGGTGCCGCAGCTGCACCGCCACGTCCTAGGCGATCCTGCGCAGCGGCGCAGGCAGCGCCGCCGCCACGTGCGCCACGTGTCCCGCCGCACGCTCGGCCGCCAGTTGGATGCGTGCCTGCAGTGCAGCGCTGTTGATCCGGTCGCCGTCGAAGTCGGCTGGCGTGGCATACACCCCGATCGGTAACGTATGCGCTTGCAGGAAGCTGAAGAGTGGACGCAGCTGATGATCGATCACCAGCGCGTGGCGCTCGCTGCCACCGGTAGCCGCCAGCAGCACCGGCGTATCCACCAGCGCGTCCAGCCCGATGAAGTCGATCAGGTGCTTGAACAGGCCCGGATACGACCCGCGATACACCGGCGCGGCCGCCACCAGCAGCTGCGCCGATTCAATCGTGGCCAGCGCGCGCTCCACCTGCGGCTCTACTTCACTGCGCTGCAGCGCCTGCCCCAGCGAGCGCGCGATCGGCGCCAGCTCGACCAGCTCCACGCTGATGTTGATCCGCTCACGCAGTTCTTCCAGCAGATGCCGCACCAGCAGCAACGTGCGCGAGGTCGCCGAACTAGTCGGCGACCCCACCAATGCAACCACCTTCAATGCAGAAGACATGACCCCTCCTCGGTAGCGCCGGGCCATGCCCGGCGACGTTTCACATGAACCCTCAGAACCGGTAATTGACGCGCCCGTACCAGAACGTCCCGACGTTGCTCAGCACATCACCGCTGTCCCAGGTGGTCTCGATGCTGGCCACATCGGTGGCGCTGCGTGCGTACGCAGGCACCTTGCGGGTGCGCTTGTCGAACACGTTGTTGATGCCCAGCGCCGCGCTCCAACCGGCACCCAGCTCGACGCCACCGGACAGGTTGGTCACCAGCACCGGCGGCTGCTTGTACTGCACGCCGTTGTTCAGGCGCTTGATCGGGCCGTAGTAAGTGAAGTCCACGTTCGAACGCCAGCGCCCGTTCTGCCAGCCCAGCCCCGCCACCTGCGTGTACGACGGCGTGCGGAAGCGCAGCGCGTACTCACTGGATTTGGTCAGCAGGTTGATGTTCGGCAGCCCCTGCAACGCCTGCGGAATCGCGCTCACTTTCTGGATGGTGGTGCGGCCCACATTGGCCGCGTAGCTCCAGCGCAGCTTGCCCCACTGCGTTTCCTGGTTGGCTTCCAGGGTCAGCTCCACGCCGCGCGTGCGGGTGTCGCCCACGTTGGTGAAGTAGCTGGCATAGAACGCATCACCGGGCAGGATGCTGATGCCGGCCGTGCCCAGCAGCGCGTCGATGGTGTTCTTCTGCGCGGCGGTCAGCACGGTGCCACTGTTGTCGGTCACCCGCGCCGGGTCCTGCGCGTTGTAGCCGATCTGGCTGGACTGGCCCAGCTGGCCACGGATGTCGATCTGGTACGCATCCACCGCCAGATGGAAGGCCGGGCTCGGGTCCCAGGTCACGCCGAGGCTGTAGTTGGTGGCCTTCTCCGGCTTCAGTGGCGTAGCGCCCAGCGCCACTGCTGCCGGCGAAGCGACCTGCGCCACCAGCGTGGTACCGCACGGGCAGCTGCCGGTGGCCTGGTAGAACTGCGCGCCCAGGCTCGGCGCGTGGAAGCCATTGCTGACCGTGGCACGTACGCCCAGCGCATCGGTGAAGTCGAAGCGCGTGGTCAACCGACCGGTCGACACCGTGCCGAAGTCCGAGTGGTCTTCCCAGCGCGCGGCGGCATCCAGGTACCAGCGCGACGTGATGTTGGTCGCTGCACCGGCGTACACCGCCTTGCTGTTGCGGGTGGCCTTCACCGCATCGGCGGTCGAATAGCCCACGAAGGCGGCCGCACCGAAGCCGGTGTACGACTCCCACTGCCCTGCCCCGCGTTCGTACTGTTCGTGCTGGTACTCGGCACCGGCGCTCACTTCCAGTGGCGATGCGAAGGCCGCCACCTCGAAACCGCGACGCAGATCGAGGTTGGCGATGCCCTGCTGGTAATCCAGCTTGCCGTCATAAAAGTCGGTCGGCGAGTCCGGGTACGGCAGCGAGTAGTTCACCGAATTGCGGGTGTAGGTGCGCACCGTGTTGCGGTTGCCGGTCAGGCTGAAGTCGTAGTCCCACCCCGCAACCTGGCCCTTCACCCCAGCCGTGCCGGTGTACTGCTTCTCCTTGGTTTCCAGCACCGGCAGGAAGCCATCGGGAAACACGCTCAGCACGCCCGGCGCCTTGTAGGTGGTGAAGATCGTTGCCGGCAGGCGGAAGTTCTGGATCGCCTGCGCGGTGCGGTCGCTGGCGGTCGCATTGGCGTAGAACTGGGCGTTCTCGCCCAGCCCATGACCCACGTTCACCGCGAAGGCCTTCAGCGCATACGACGGCGAGCTGAGGATGATGTTGGCCTCGGCATCGCGCCCGGCCTCGGCCGGGTTCGGCGTCGCTCCAGCCGGCAGGCGGTTGTTTGGACGCAGCGCCACCAGGTTGCCGTTGCCATCCACGGCGGGATAACTCAGGTAGCCGTCGATGTAGCGCCGCGTGCGGATCGCATGGTGCTGGCGCGTGCTCTCGCCGGACAGGTTGATGAAGCCATCCTCGCCCCACGGCAGGCCGATGTTGGCGCGCACGCTGGTGCGGCTGCCGTCGCCGTCGGTGCTCTGCCCGCTCTCCACCGAAACATCGCCACCGTGCGCCTGCGATTTCAGGATCACGTTGATCACTCCGGTGATCGCGTCCGAACCATAGATGGCCGAAGCACCATCACGCAGCACCTCCACATGGTCGATGGCCGACACCGGAATCAGCGCCAGATCGGCCCAGGCGTGGCCGGGATAGCCGCCACCGTTGGCGCCACTGACATACGCGCTGGCGTTGCGGCGCTTGCCGTTCACCAGCACCAGCGTGTAACCCGGCGACAGGTTGCGCAGCTGGTAACCGCGGATCAGGCTTTCCTGGTCGCTCTGGTAACCGCCGATCTGGCTGAGCGATGGCAGGCTGCGCTGCAGCGCTTCCAGCAGGTTGGCCTGGCCGGTCGCGGCCAGGTCCTCGGCGGAGATCACGTCGATCGGTGTCGAGCTGTTCTTCACCGTGCGCGTGCTGGTGCGTGAACCGGTCACCACCACCGCATCCAGCGTGGACGCGGCAAGGTTCGCAGAAGTGGCAGTGGTCGCCGACGGTGCATCGGCCTCAGCCGCATACGCCGGGGCAGCGGCAAGAGTGGCGGCAATCAGCAGGGAGAGCGTGGACAGCGCAGGAATGTGGGCAGCAGGCATGGGGGCTCGTGGGGGTGGGCCGGAGACACGCCTCCATTCAAGAGCCCACGCCCAACACGCAACAGCGGATATCGCGTCATGTGACCGTCACATCGCGCCAGCCACATGACTGCTGGTAATGACCTTACGCAGCCTGCACACACCGGGTCGGATCCCTTTCCCAAGGAAAAGGCTCTGACCCCATACACGCGAATCCGCAGGGTCAGAGCCCTTCCTGCGGAAAGGATCTGACCCCGGTCTCCATATACCCTGCGGGCATCACCTCATGCCCGCGCGCCACTCAGCGGCACGTGCCTTCATCGGTAGCATCAAGCCATGCCCACCCTGCCTGCCGATCCGACCGCGCCCACCGTCGCCATCGTGGCCTGCCACGGCCAGGGCCTGTTCGAATTCGGCTGCGCGGTCGGCCTGTTCGCACCCATCCGCCCTGAACTGGGCGTGGCCTGGTACCGCACCCAGCTCTGCGCTGGCGAACCCGGTGCACTGCGCATGCTCGGCAGCGCGCAGGTGCAGCTGCCCTACGATCTGAGCGCCGTCGACGACGCCGACATCATCGTCATTCCCGGTTGGCGCGAACCCAGCGAGCGCCCGCCGCAGGCGTTGCTTGATGCCCTCACCCGCGCCCACGCGCGCGGCGCACGCATCACGTCCATCTGCTCCGGTGCATTCGTGCTCGCCTGGGCTGGATTGCTCGATGGTCGCCAAGCCACCACCCACTGGCGCCTCACCGAAGCGCTCGCGCGCGAATTTCCGCGCATCCACGTGCGCGACGATGTGCTGTACGTGGACGCCGGCAGCATCATCACCTCGGCCGGATCGGCCACCGGCATGGACATGATGCTGCACATGGTGCGCAAGGATTACGGCGCGCGCGTGGCCAATCTGGTGGCCGAACGGCTGGTGCTGGCACCCTGGCGCGATGCCGAACGCAGCCAGCGGGTCAGCCGCGCGATCCCGCTGGGCGAGCCCACGCGGCTGGCGAAACTGATGGAATGGATGCGCCGCAACCTGCGCGAGCCGCATTCGCTGGGCAGCCTGGCCGAACAGGCCGCACTCAGCCAGCGCACCCTGCAGCGGCAGTTCCTGGAAGCCACCGGCCTGTCGCCCATCGACTGGCTCATCCGCGAACGCGTGGCCTACGCACGCGAACTGCTGGAAACCACCGACCGCCCGCTGCAATGGGTGGCCGAACAGGCGGGGTTCGGCTCGCAGGAATCGTTCCGCCGGCACTTCCGCGGCATGGTCGATGCCAGCCCCATCGAATACCGCAACCAGCACCGCAGTGGCCTCAGCGCCGACCGGCTGGTGGGTTGCTGAGCGCCGCCCGGTTATTCAGGCCACAGACGTACATCGCGTGTGCCGACCGGGAGCATGCCCCTCGGCTTGCAGAACACCAAGTCCCGCCCGACGCAGTTGTCGCGCGTGAAAATAGCGACGCCGCCCTCGCTGCCGAACACCGCATAGTGCGACGTCAACTGGCAGACCAGGGTGTGCTCCGCGTCAGGGTGATGCCGCCAGAACGGACTTTCCGCGTAGTAGGGAAACAAATGGAGCTGCGCGTTGGCATACCCGCGCTGGATGGAATAGTCAGCAAACCCGGAGTGCTCAACCTCCACACTCCGAAGCGCTTCGCCAAGCTGCTTCATCGCAGCCGCTGCGTCCTGCGCTGGCGGCATTCCTTCGAACAATTCCAATGCCAACTGTAGCCGTTCGCTCTTTCTCATCACCTGATCCGTGGATAAGCAGCTTCCCTGCACAGGATTGTAGAGCGTTGCCGCGATGGGCACAGCGTCTGTTCGACCGCATCAGAGTCGTGTCCGCGCGCGAATCCGCCAGCACTGCGCCACGAATCCGATCGCGAACACCACCGCGCACCCCAGCAACGTCTGCAGGATCTCCGGCGCCAACGGCGCAGCCGCGATCGGGTGCGCCACCGGCAAGCGTGTCAGCGTTTCATTCACGCCTGGCACCAGAGACAGCAGGAAGCTGAAAGACAGCGCGAACGTGGACAGATAGGGTGCCAATCGCCCAAGGAACCGCAACCGGGCCGCCAACACCCCACCGAACGCAATCAGCAGAATCACCACACCAAACGCGTGGCCAGGATTGAGGCCCCCGGTGCTGGAGACGGTGAACGAGGTCACCACCGACAGCACCAACCCCAGCAGATAGAGCTTGCCGGCGCGCGTAGCCGGATCGATGCCGCGATGGCGGATGAAACCGTACAGGCCGGCGGCGATGGGAACCAGGCTGATCGCGGTGTGCACAATGCCCAAGGAAGAAAGCGGATGACTCATGGCGACCTCTGTTGGAGTTTTTAACCTACTAGTAGGTAGGCTCAGTGGACAAAAAGAAGGCCCGCTCCACGCAGGCCTTCGTCGAAACATTCAGACCGCCGGCACCAGCCGGGCAATCGACAACCGTGCGAGCGCCGCGAACGTCGCCGCATCACCAAATCCACGCGCGGCCAGCATCGCGCCGTGCACCGAGGCCATGAACGCCTTGGCCTCATCGGCAGGCGTGCCCTGCAGCCTCAGCTGCCCCTGCGCCGCCCCCTTTTCCAGCGTGATCGTCAGCCAGCCGCTCAGATCCTCGAAATGCCCGCGCACTTCATCGGCAATCTCGTCGGGGATCATCGGCGCTTCGGCCGCCAGCATCGCGCAGATGCAGAACGACGAGGTGCCACCGGCAATGCAGCTGGACCAGTAGTCCACGTAGGCGTTGAGCGCCAACAAAGGATCGCCCAGCTGCCGGTCCAGCAGCGCCAGGCCTTCCCGTGCCTCTGCCCGGTACAGCTCCACCACCGTCCGCACCAGATCCGCCTTGCTGGGGAAATGGTGGTGGATGCTGGCCTTGCTGATGTTCACCCGCGCGGACACGTCGGCATAGCTGAAACCGTTGTAGCCACCGGCTTCCAGCAGCGAACGGGCGTGGGCCAGGATCTCGTGGGCCTTGGGGGACAGTGACTCTTTCATGGGTGCAAACCTACTAGTAGGTAGGCCCCCTGTCAACCGACTCGTTCTCCGGGCATGGCCCGGCGCTACCTGACACGGGCTTCCCTGGTAGCGCCGGGCCATGCCCGGCGAGCGCAGCGGTCAGTGCGAAGACACATACAGCGCATCGGCTGGCGCCGGCCGCAGCGCAAAACTTCGCCGCATGCGCGCCACCTCGGCCGCCGGCGGCAACCCGAACAAGCGCTTGAACTCCCGATTGAACTGCGACGGGCTGGCGTACCCCACCGCCAACGATGCCGCCTCGGCCGTCATGCCCTGCCGCAGCATCAGTACCCGCGCCTGGTGCAGCCGCGTCGACTTCACGTACTGCATGGGCGAGGTACCGGTAATGCTGCGGAAGTGATCATGGAACGTGGCCACGCTCATCTCCGCCTGCGCTGCCAGCGCATCCACATCCAGCGCCGTCGAGTAGGCCGCATGAATATGCCGCAGCACCTTGCCGATGCGGCCGAAGCGCCCGCGCATCGCCAACGCCTCGCGCAGCGCCCCACCCTGTGCGCCGGTCAGCACCCGGAAATACAGCTCGCGCACCAGCGAGGGCCCCAGCACGTCGGCCTCCAATGGATCGGCCAGCGCTTCCAGCAATCGCAGCACCGTGGCCTGCATCGCAGGCTGCATCGGGCTGGACATCATGCTTCTTGCCGGCGCTTCGGCGCTGGTAGTGCGCTCGCCCAGTTCTATCAGCAGATCTGCGGCCAGCTGCAGATCCAGATGCAGGTAGATCGCCAGCAGCGGTGCCTCGGCCGTGGCCTCGGTTTCCATGGTGAAGGGCACTGGCACCGACACCGCCAGGTAGTGCTGCGCGTCGTACTGGTAGACCTGCCCGCCCAGATAGCCGCGCTTGACGCCCTGACAGACGATCACGATGCCCGGGTCGTACAGCACCGGCGTGCGCGCCAGTGGCCGGTTCGAGCGCAGCAGCCGCACCCCGGGCACTGCCGTCAGCGTGTAGCCCTCGTCCACGGCCAGCGCCTGCAGCAGGCCGACCATGCGCGCCTGTGCGGGATGTTGCAGCGGATCGTCAGCCGGCCCCATCAGGTACTCCAGAGGAATAGGCAAGAAAGCCCGAAGCTTAGGCCTGGGCGGCCGCGCACTCAATCACTAACGTGCAACTCCCCAGCCACGAGCCCTCAGCCATGACCGTATCCCGCCTCCTCCTCATCACCGGCGTCAGCAGCGGCTTCGGCCGCGCCCTGGCCCAGCAGGCCCTGCTGGCCGGCCATCGCGTGGTCGGCACCGTGCGCAGCGAATCTGCCCGCCAGCAATTTGCGGCGCTCGCCCCCGGTCGCACCTTCGGTCGCCTGCTGGATGTCACCGACGCCGCGGCCATCGATGCACTGGTGGCCACCGTCGAAGCCGACATCGGCGCCATCGACGTGCTGGTCAACAATGCCGGCTACGGCCACGAAGGCATCCTCGAAGAATCCACGCTGGACGAACTGCGCCATCAGTTCGAAGTGAACGTGTTCGGTCCTGCCGCGCTGATCAAAGCCGTGCTGCCGCACATGCGCGCGCGCCGCCGCGGCCACATCCTCAACATCACCTCCATGGGCGGCTTCATCACCTTGCCGGGCATCGCCTGGTACTGCGGCAGCAAGTTTGCGCTGGAAGGCATCAGCGAGGTGCTGGGCAAGGAAGTGGCGCAGTTCGGCATCCACGTGACCGCGATCGCGCCGGGCTCGTTCCGCACCGATTGGGCTGGCCGTTCGATGGTGCGGGCCTCGCGCAGCATCGGCGACTACGACGCGCTGTTCGATCCGATCCGCAGCGCACGCGAGGAAAAGAGCGGCCATCAGCTGGGCGACCCGATCAAGGCCGCGCAAGCCATGCTGCAGGTGATCGACACCCCCAACCCACCCACGCATCTGCTGTTGGGCAGCGACGCGCTGCAACTGGTACGCGGCAAGCTGGCCGCCATGACAGAACGCATCGATGCCTGGGAGAACCTCAGCCGCTCCACCGACAACGCGGCGTTGCGGTAGCGCCGGGCTATGCCCGGCGAGCGAAGCGGCGCCAAAAGAAGCCGCCGGGCATGGCCCCGCGCTACCTCCCCGCTCGCTCAGTCGTCCTGCACCAGCCCGAACTCGCGCAGCAGCCCACCAATCTGGGTCTTGTCCAGCTTGTTCATCAGCAGGTTGCGCAGGAACGCCGGCCCCGGAATGTCCAGCTCCTTGCCATCGCGAAGACGCCCGGTCGCTGCCAGCAGCGTGCGCACGTCGTAGGTCGAATTGAACACCTCCGGCACGCCGCGCTCGATACCCAGCAGCGTGTACACCGCTTCCATCGGCGTGCGCACCGAATACTCGGTGGTGAAGATGCAGTCGCACTGCTTCGATTCGGCGAACTGGCCGATGAAGGCAAAGTTCACCGCGCCCTCCGGCACCACGTCCGGGCGGTCACCGGCCTGGCGCGGCATGAAGAACGCAGTGATGTACGGCATCATCACCGGCACTGTCTTCGCCCCGGTCGCCGCCAGCTCGTCGATCTCCTCCACCGGCACACCCAGGTGGTACAGCCATTCGCGGGTGATCTCCTCGCCCGTGCAGTCCTGCATCGGCTTGTTCACGTAATCGCCCGGCGTATCCACGAACAGCGAATACACCCACACCACGATCTGGTCCTTCGGCTGGTTCTTGAAGTGCGGCTGGCGGTTCACCGTCCAGCTCATCAACCAGCGCGAATCGCGCACGCTCACGATGCCGCCGGTCACCACCCTGCCGCTGAACGGATCGCGCTTGGCAATCTTCTCGATGTACGCCGGAATGCGCGCGTCCAGCGTGGTCACCGTCGCCGATTCCCACTTGGTTTCCGGTATATGCGCACCGAATACATCCGGGCGCCCGAACGCCGCATCCTTGGCCGCGATGCGTCGCCACAGGTCCCACGCCGGTGCAGGGCCTTCATTCAAGCGTGCGGCGGTGTGATGGTCGCCGTTGTCGGAATTCTCGGTCAGCGAGCCGATCGTCATGAACACCAGATCGTCCGCGCCCAGGTCCACGCCACCGGCCTGTCCATCCTGCATCCAGTGGATGCGCGTGGCCTGCTTGCGGCCCGCCTGCAGGTCGAAGTCAACATCGGTCACTTCAGTGCCGTACTGGAACCGCACGCCGCGCTCCTGCAGCCACTTCACCAGCGGCAGCACCAGCGATTCGTACTGGTTGTACTTGGTGAACTTCAGCGCCGAGAAATCCGGCAGCCCGCCGATATGGTGGATGAAACGATGCAGGTACAGCTTCATCTCCAGCGCCGAGTGCCACTCCTCGAACGCGAACATCGTGCGCCAGTACAGCCAGAAATTGCTGTCGAGGAAATCGCGGCCAAGCACTTCGTTGATGCGCTTGTTCTCCATCTCCTGCCGGGTGGCCAGGAACAGCGCGATGACGTCCTTCTGCGCCTGCTCGCTCAGGGTGAACAAGCCATCGGTATGCGCATCTTCGCCGCGATTGATCGTGGCACGCTGCAGCGAATAGTTCGGGTCGTCCTTGTTCAACCAGTAGAACTCGTCCAGCACACTGGCATCGTCGATTTCCAACGACGGAATCGAGCGGAACAGATCCCACAGGCACTCGAAGTGGTCTTCCATCTCGCGGCCACCACGGATCACGAAACCCTTCTCCGGCACCTTCAGGCCATCCAGCGCGCCACCGGCAATCTGCTGCTGTTCCAGGATGGTGATGCGCTCACCGGGCATGCGCCCATCGCGCACCAGGAACGCCGCACCGGCCAGCGAGGCCAGGCCCGAACCCACGAACCAGGCCGTCTTGTTGTCCACGCCCTGCGGCTTGCGCGGGCGCGCGAAGGCCTCGTAGTTGCCACTGCTGTAGTACATGCGTGTCTCCTTCCTGGATGGGGTAGCCCCCACTCTAGCGCCGAACCGATGTACCGCATCCTGCAGAGAGACTGCGACGCAGTGACGCAGGTGCTTCCCGTCCCAGCGTTGCAAGCGGCCTCATCCGCGGTCAGCCGTCGCCTCGGTAGTGAACCAGCGCTGGAACCCCTGGATGGCGTCAGGCATCAGCGCGCTGGCGCGCTCACGCACAATAGACTCGGCGTGGCGAATGGCACTCACTGCATCCGGCTGCGCACACAACGCCATCGCCACATCCGACGCGTCCAGCATCGCGAGGTTCACGCCCACGCCCACCGGCGGCATCAGATGGGCAGCATCGCCGATCAGCGTCACGCCATTGCGCGGTGTCCAACGGAAATCCGCCGGCAGGCTGTAGATCGGCCGCCGCACGAAGTCGGTGCACGCCTCCAGCAGCCGCCGCAGGTTCGGTGCCCAGCCGGTGTAGCTGCCTGTCACCAGCGCGCGCATGCCTTGTTGCGCGATCTGCGCATCAAGCCAATCAGAGGGCCGCTTCAGCGCCGCGTACACGCAGAATCGATCGCCGCTGTTGCGCTGAACGAACAGCGCTTCCTCGCCGCCAAAGCAGAACAGGCTGCCCTGCCCCACCATGCCCGCGATATCTGCCGCAGGCTGCGCTATCCATCCTTCAAAGAAAGTAATGCCGGTCGACAGCGGCTGGCAGGCACTCAAGGCAGCGCGCACTTTCGACCACGCACCATCGGCACCAATCACGATGTCCGCCTCGGCCTGCACACCATTGGCGAAGCGCAGGCTCTGGCAGCCGGCATCTGCAGGTTCCATCCCGCTCAGGCAATGGCCCCACTGCACCGTGTCGGCCGGCAACGCGTCCAGCAGCAACTGGCGCAGGTCACCGCGGTCGATCTCCGGCTTGTCCATGCTTCCCTCCGGCCCGAACCCACCTGCGGTAATCGCCCCGGACCACGGATCACCCACCCGCGCCTCCTGGCCTTCATGGCGCGCCACCGCCCGGAACGCCTCCAGCAGACCAGCCCGCTGCAGCGCTACCTGGCCGGAGTCCTCGTGCAGGTCCAGCGTGCCGCCCTGGGTGCGCTGCTGCCCGGACGACTCGCCCTCGTACACGCTCACCCGATGGCCGCCGCGATGCAGGATGAGCGCGGCCGTCAGGCCGGCGGGGCCCGCGCCGATGATGGCGATACGTGGAGGGTGCGGCATGAGGTGGCCTGCTGGTCGGTTGATACATCAACCGTAGAACGTTCGAGTTGACACGTCAACCAACCGCAGGCAACGTGAGCGCATGACCTCACCCACCATCACCCCTGACGAGTGGGCCGCTTGGCGCGGCTTCCGGCGCATGGCCGAGATCACCTCCGGCCGCATCGTCCACGACATCACCCGCAGCACCGGGCTTTCCAGTGCCGACTTCGTCGTGCTGATGGAACTGAGCAAGGCCAAGGACCGCTGCCGCCGCCAGCGCGACCTGCAGGACTACCTGGAATGGGACAAGACCCGGCTCTCGCACCAGCTCACCCGCATGGCCGGCCGTGGCCTGATCGAGCGCGACACCGACAGTGACAACGTGGTGGTGATCCGCATGACCGCAGAAGGCCGCACCCAGCTAGGCGCAGCGCGGCCGGTACACGTCGCCAGCGTGCGCCGGAATTTCCTCGATCATCTCTCAGCCGATGACCTGGCCGCGCTGCAGCAGATCACCGACAAACTGCATGCAGCACTACAGGACGCGGAAAACTGAGACGCCGCCAATCGCCCGCGGCATCCCGGTAGTGCCGGCCGCTGGCCGGCAGCTGCAATCACCCAACCCCGCCAGGCTGCCGGCCAACGACCGGCACTACCCCAACCGACAATCCACGCCGCGTCATTGACCGGTAGTGGCGGGCGCCGGGCCGCCCCCCCCCCCCCCCCCCCCCCCCCCCCGGGCCCGCCCCCCCCCCGCCCCCCCCCCCCCCCCCCCCCCCCCCCCACCCCGCCTTCGACAGATTTCCGCGATCTGTCGGGAAGGCATGGCCTGCTCTTGGTGGGTGTCGACCTTGGTCGACAGGTAGATGTAGATCCACGCCACGCGTGGATGCTTTTCGATCAATTGTCGAAATATTCGAATTCGATGGAGTCATCCACGCATGGCGTGGACCTACCAGATCGCGGGAAACCGTCAGAGGTGGGGCGGTGTCGGAGTGCGGGGTGTCCGCGGCATGGGCCCGAGGCATGCCTCGGGCGGGTTGGGCAGGACGCCCAACCCCGGTCTTGCCGTGTGCGCAGGACAGCGCACACGAGCAAGCGGCGGCCAAGCCTACAAGGACGTACTTGCGGCGTCCCCGCAGTCCGACACCGCCCCGCCATCCCACGGAAGCCCGCTGTAGCTGTAGCGGTTGCTGTTGCTGTTGCTTGAAAGCATCTGCAGGTGCAGGGCGCAGCCCTGCCGACCTACTCCGCCCAGCCTTCGATTTCGCCGTGCGCGAACGGTCCGAGCTTGGCCTTCACCATCCGTCCCTGTGCGTCGAACAACACGCTGTAGGGCAGCAGACCCTGCGCGTTGCCCAACTGCACGCTGGCATCGCGTGGGCCGGGGGTATCGAGCACGATGGGATAGTCCACCGGCACCCGCTGCAGGAAATCATGCACGCCGTCCGGCGTATCCAGTGCCAGGCCCAACACCTGCACGCCGTGCGCGCCTTGGCCCTCGGCAAAGCGGGCCAGTTCGGGCATCTCTTCCACGCAGGGGCCGCACCAGCTGGCCCACACATTGACCAGCAATGGGTGGCCCTTGAAGCGTTCGCGGATATCCAGCGCGTGACCTTCAGCATCGGCAAGCACCAGCGCCGGCAGCGGATCACCGGGCCGCAGCATCGGCAGCGCCGGCGGCGATACCGCAACAGGCGCTGCAGCTTCCGTCGCCGGCTCCGGCGCCAGCCGGTTGCCGGCCCACAGGCCAAGACCGGCAGCCAGCACTGCTGTCCACAGCAGCGCTGGCCGTTGCCACTTCATCGCGCGGTGCGCAGCAGTGCTTCTTCCACCAGCGCCTGCGTCAGCAGGGTCGGCAGCACCGTCGGCGGGGCGCCGGGGCCGTACACCACGTACAGCGGCACGCCCACGGCCTTGTGCTCATCCAGGAACGCGGTGATCTGCGGGTCGACATTGGTGTAGTCGCCACGCATGTACACCGCGTTGGTGCGCTTGAGCAGTTCCTTGAACTCCGGGCGCGACAGCACCGCGCGCTCGTTGGCCTTGCAGCTCACGCACCAGTCGGCGGTCATGTTGACGAACACGACGCGGTTGTCGGCGCGCAGGCGGTCCAGCATCTGCGGCGAATAATCCACCACGTTCTCGCTGCTCGCCTGCGCGGCACGCGCCGGCGGTGCCAGCTGGGTCACACCCCACACCGGCACCAGCGCGGCGATCACCAGCAGCACGCCCAGCAGCCCGGCCGCGCGCTGGCTGCGCCAGCGGCTGCGCTCGAACAGCCACAGGCCACCGGTAAGCAGCAGCAGGCCACCCAGTGCCAGCGCCATGCCATCCACGCCGCGCTGCTTGCCCAGCACCCACAGCAGCCACAACGCGGCGGCGTACATCGGGAAGGCCAGCACGTGCTTGAGGGTTTCCATCCACTGGCCCGGCTTGGGCAGGCGACGGGCCAGCGCCGGCACGAAGCCGATCAGCAGGAACGGCAGGGCCAGGCCCAGGCCGAGGAACAGGAACACCAGCATCGCCGCCACCGGCGGTGCAACGAAGGCATAGGCCACCGCCGGGCCGAAGAACGGTCCCACGCAGGCACTGCCGACCACGCAGGCCAGCACGCCGGTGAAGAAGTCGCCGGCCGGGCCACTGCGTCGCGCCAGCGACTGGCCGAAGTTGCCGATGCCGCCGCCCATGGTGAACACGCCGGACAGGCTCAGGCCCACCGCGAACATGATGTAGGCCAACGCCGCGACCACGCCGGGATGCTGCAGCTGGAAACCGATGCCGACCGCATTGCCGAGCATGCGCAGGCCGACCATCAGCGCGCCGATCACCGCGAAGGCGACCAGCACGCCCAGCGTGTACCACATGGCATGGCTGCGGGCGCGCTCGGCGCTTTCACCGCTCTGCGCCAGGCTCAGCACTTTCAGCGACAGGATCGGCAGCACGCAGGGCATCAGATTCAGCACCAGGCCACCGCCCAGTGCCAGCAGCAGTACCCACAGCAGCGAGCTGTCGGTTTTCGGTACGCGGCTCGGAGCCTTGGTACGCAGCGCATTGTCCTGCTGCGCGTCGGCGGCGAAGGCATCGCGCGAGCCGTTGCTGGCGTCGGCACCACCCGTGGCGGCCGGCGCGTCGTTGGGCACGGTCGGAAGCAGGCGCAGCGGTGTGCCGTTGGCGCCCTCGCGGGTGCCGGCAGTGGCCGAAGCCGGCAGCGAACGAATCACTTCGTCGCGTGCGGCAGGTGCATCACTGGTGGTGTTGGCCTTGCCGGCGGGGATCGACAACTTCACCCGGCGGGTCATCGGCGGGTAGCAGATGCCATCGGTCTGGCAACCCTGGAAGGTCACCACCAGCGTGCTGTCGACCGCCTCGGCGCGGCTGCGGCGCAGCGGCACCGGCACTTCCACCTGGTTGAAATAGACCGCCACATCACCGAAGTGCTCGTCGCGGTGCGACTGCGCCGCCGGCCAACGCGGCTTGTCGGCCAGTACCCCGGCGCTGCCTTCCAGCTTCAGCGAGGTGCGGTCGCGATACAGGTAATAGCCCGGTGCCGGGCTGAAGCGCAGCAGCAGGGTATTGCCATCGCTGGCGATGGCATCGAAACCGAATGCCTGATCCGACGGCAGCGGCAGTGCCTGGCTGTTGCTGGTGCCCGGCAGTCGCAGGCCACCGCCACTGCCGGCGCCGGCCAGCGGGTTGTTGAATGCACTGGCGCCGGTGGCGCGTGCGGTCGGCAGCGTGGCCGCCGCACCGCCTGCACCGGGCAGGGTCACCTGCACCACGCGCTTCTGCGGCGGGTAGCACACACCAGCATCGGCGCAGCCCTGGTAACGCACTTCCAGGCT
Organism: Stenotrophomonas sp. 2694; assembly: GCF_040548715.1. Classification (NCBI taxonomy): domain Bacteria; kingdom Pseudomonadati; phylum Pseudomonadota; class Gammaproteobacteria; order Lysobacterales; family Lysobacteraceae; genus Stenotrophomonas; species Stenotrophomonas sp. 2694. Next base: position 181,433 of record NZ_JBEPSG010000008.1, on the reverse strand, counting down.
GATGGTGCCGGCGGCATCGGTGGGCGCGCCGGGCAGGGTGGCCTGCAGGCGCTCGCGGTAGGTCTCCACCTCACCGAAGAAATCGTCGTGGTGCTTCTTGCCTGCGGGCATCTGCAGCGCAGCGGCGTTGAACGCCGGATCGGCCTTCACCGTGGTGCGGTGGCGATACAGGTAGTAGCCCGGGGCGATCTTGAACTGCAGTTGGATCTGGCCACGCTCGGGCGCGCTGGCGGTCAGCGCGAACGCCTGGTCCACCGGCAGCAGATCCTTCTCATCCAGCGCGAAGGCCGGCAATGAAAGCCACAACAGAGCGCACAAGGCGGCGCCACGCGCAAACAGAGTCTTCAATCAGTGTCCTCCCGGGTCTGTGCCCGGATCCAGTCCAGATACGCCGGCAGGCCGGCCCGGGTTTCGACCGCGATGCACTCCGGGAGTTCATACGGATGCAGTTCGACGATCCGGGCGATGGCTTCATCGACACGGCTCGCGGTGGTCTTCACCAGCAGCTGCAGCTCGGCGTCGGTGGTGACCTCACCCTGCCAGCGGTAGGTCGACTGAGCGCCGTCCAGGCGGGTCACGCAGGCAGCCAGATGCTCGGCGACCAGCGCATGCGCGATGCGCTCGGCACTGGCCCGGTCCGGGCAGGTGGTCAACAGCAGCAGGACGGGATCGACGGTCGACATGACCGTCGAGTATAGGGCCGTCGCCGGGGCAGGGCCCGGCGACGGCAGTGGACCGCAGCGTTGCGCGGTCAGTTGGCCAGCTGGCAGGTGGCCGGCTTGGCCGAGGTGAACAGGCCCGGGGTGGCCCACTCGGGGTGGTCGATGAAGGGGTTGCGGTTGCCCTGGAACGAGTAGATCACGTCATTACGCGCCTGCTCGGCGGCATCCGGCGGATCGGACAGGTGCCAGTCGATCAGGGTCGACAGCAGGCCCATGTAGGCCGGCGAGCTGCTGGTCTTGACGATCTTGCTGCGGTCGTCGGTCAGTTCCAGGTCCGGTTCGGACTGGCCGGTGGCCGCATCCTTGCCACCTTCATAGCGGATGGCCATGTACATCACCGCGCGTGCCATGTCGCCCTTGCGATGGCCCCACACCTCGAAGGTACCGGCATTGCCATCCGGTGTACGTACCCAGTTCGAATTGCCCGGGTAACCACCGCTGCCACCGCCGTGGCCGTTGTTGGCTTCGGTGGCACGCTCGCCGCAGTTGGCATCGCACTTGCCGAACGGCTTGTTGCCGCGGTCGGCATTCCACTGTGCGTCGGTCAGGTACAGCATGTGGGTGTCGGTGTAGGGCGCGTACGGCAGGCCCTTGTCACCGGTGGTGCTGGCAAAGCCCAGCGAGTTCGGCCAGGTGTGCTCGCGGTTGTACTTCAGTCCACCGCCACTGCCTGCACGGTCGGTCACCTTGGCGAAGCTGTGGTTGCGGTAGGCATCGAGGATCCGGCCACTGTTGTTCGGATCTTCGTCGGCGATTTCCAGGATGGTCCAGGTGCTGGTGCCCGAGCCACTGTACGGATACGCGGTGTGGCCCTTGATGGTGGCGTGCAGCGAGCAGCGCAGCTGGCTGGGGCTGCTGGTGTTGACCTTCGAGTAGTAACCGGCCGGTCCGCCGGGATTGCCCGGGTCCGGATTGCCGGTGGTGGTGGCCACGGTGAAGGCGATGCGGCTGTCGGTCGCCGGGCGGGCACCCTGCGCATCGGTGATGCGTGCGGCACGGATGTCGAAGCGGCAGGCTTCACCGGCGACCAGCGCGGTGTTGGTCGACAGCTTCACGCTCTTGCCGCTGGCCGGCCAGGTCAGCGGCACGCTGCCCGAAGTGCCGCAGGTCAGTGCGAAGGCACCGCTGGCGAGGTTGACCGTCTCGCTGAACACCACTTCCAGGTCGGCGGCGGCAGGGAAGGTGCTGCTGCCCTGTGCCGGCGTGGTGGTGGACACCGACGGCGGCGTGTTCGGGCCCGGGGTGCTACCGCCGCTGAAGGTCTGGTTGTTGTTGCAGCTGCCGAAGGTCTGCCTGGCCGATTCGGCCCAGGTGAAGTGCGCGTACTGGCTGCCGCTGCCGGTCAGCTGCAGCGAGGTGCCCGCTACGGTGCTGTTGGTTTCGGCAACCGGAATGTTCTGGCTGGTCATGCCGGCGGCGGGGCCGCCGGAGGCGGTGATCGCGCCCTCGTAGCTGAGGAACTGGACCACCTTGCCGCTGGCGTCGACCAGGGCGATGCCGTCGTTGGCACCGTTCTGCAGGCCGTTGCTGGGGTAGGTGACCACCGCCAGGGTGGCGCTGCCGCAGCTGGCCGCGGTTCCGGCCGGCACCGCGTTGTTGGCGTAGACCGTGGCGGCCGACGGGTTGCTGCCGTTGTAGAGGTACAGGCGGTAGCCGGACAGGTCTTCGCCGGCGGTGGCGACCACTTCGATGGCTTCGCCGACGTCACCGGCAGCGGTGCTGTCGTCGTAGTGCAGTTCGTTGATGAAGACCTCGGCCTGGGCCGGCGCGGCAGCCAGGGCCAGCAGGCAGGCGGCGGCGAGCGGGGACAGCAATCGCATCGACTACTCCTTGTGATTGGGAATGCCGGGCCACCCTAAAGCCGATCCGGTGACACTTTGTCGTAAATGAACGCCAGATATCTGACAGTGCGACGGCGGTCACCAAATGGTGGCCAATTCCCCCTTGGCTTGCCGCGACGCATCCCTATAAAGGCGTCCGCGCAGGGAAGGAGTGCCGCCGGGCCGCCGGGAAAAATTTCGGGGGCGGGCCTTGAAAGGCCTCCGGAGGTCTCCATCTCTGTCGTGCTCCCGACCTGTCGGGCTTTTTCACGCGCGTTGCTGGCAGTCGCCTGGTGCGAGTGCTAACATCGCCGGACTTTTTCAGACCAATCAATAACTTAAGAGGTCCCACATGAGCATCAAGCCGCTGCACGACCGCGTTGTGGTCAAGCCGATCGAAGCCGACGAAGTTTCCGCCGGTGGCATCCTGATCCCGGACTCCGCCAAGGAAAAGTCCACCAAGGGTGAAGTCGTGGCCGTGGGCCCGGGCAAGCCGCTGGACAACGGCAACGTGCGCGCTCCGTCGCTGAAGGTCGGTGACAAGGTCATCTACGGCCAGTACGCCGGCAGCTCGTACAAGAGCGAAGGCGTCGAGTACAAGGTCCTGCGCGAAGACGACGTGCTCGCCGTCATCGGCTGAGCGTCGGCGCGACCTGCTTCATCCCCTGATTCCAACACCCAGCCGCCGGGCATGGCCCGGCGCTACCAATGAGGTAAACGCAATGGCTGCCAAGGATATTCGTTTCGGTGAAGACGCCCGTTCGCGCATGGTGCGCGGCGTCAACGTTCTCGCCAATGCCGTCAAGGCCACCCTGGGCCCGAAGGGCCGCAACGTCGTGCTCGAGAAGAGCTTCGGCGCCCCGACCATCACCAAGGACGGCGTGTCCGTCGCCAAGGAAATCGAACTGGCTGACAAGTTCGAGAACATGGGCGCGCAGATGGTGAAGGAAGTCGCCTCGCGTACCAACGACGACGCCGGCGACGGCACCACCACCGCCACCGTGCTGGCCCAGGCCCTGATCCGCGAAGGCGCCAAGGCCGTTGCTGCCGGCATGAACCCGATGGACCTCAAGCGCGGTATCGACAAGGCCGTCGTGGCTGCCGTCGCCGAGCTGAAGAACATCTCCAAGCCGACCGCTGACGACAAGGCCATTGCCCAGGTCGGCACGATCTCGGCCAACTCGGACGAGTCGATCGGCCAGATCATCGCCAACGCGATGAAGGAAGTCGGCAAGGAAGGCGTAATCACCGTTGAAGAAGGCTCGGGCCTGGACAACGAGCTGGACGTGGTCAAGGGCATGCAGTTCGACCGCGGCTACCTGTCCCCGTACTTCATCAACAACCAGCAGTCGCAGACCGCTGACCTGGATGACCCGTACATCCTGCTGCACGACAAGAAGATCTCCAACGTCCGTGACCTGCTGCCGGTGCTGGAAGGCGTCGCCAAGGCTGGCAAGCCGCTGCTGATCGTTGCCGAGGAAGTCGAAGGCGAAGCGCTGGCGACCCTGGTGGTCAACACCATCCGCGGCATCGTCAAGGTCGTGGCCGTCAAGGCTCCGGGCTTCGGCGACCGTCGCAAGGCGATGCTGGAAGACATGGCCGTGCTGACCGGCGGCACCGTGATCTCCGAGGAAGTCGGCCTGTCGCTGGAAAAGGCCACCATCAAGGACCTGGGCCGCGCCAAGAAGGTGCAGGTCTCCAAGGAAAACACCACCATCATCGATGGCGTGGGTGATAAGGCTGCGGTCGATTCGCGCGTTGCGCAGATCAAGACCCAGATCGAAGACACCTCCTCGGACTACGACCGCGAGAAGCTGCAGGAGCGCGTGGCCAAGCTGGCCGGTGGCGTTGCAGTGATCAAGGTCGGCGCGTCGACCGAAATCGAAATGAAGGAAAAGAAGGATCGCGTCGACGACGCCCTGCACGCGACCCGTGCAGCCGTTGAAGAAGGCGTGGTCCCGGGCGGCGGCGTTGCCCTGGTCCGTGCGGTCTCCGCACTGGCTGGCCTGAAGGGTGCCAACGAAGACCAGAACCACGGCATCCAGATCGCCCTGCGCGCGATGGAAGCCCCGCTGCGCGAAATCGTTGCCAACGCCGGTGAAGAGCCGTCGGTCATCGTCAACAAGGTCAAGGAAGGCACCGGCAGCTTCGGCTACAACGCCGCTACCGGCGAGTTCGGCGACATGCTGCAGTTCGGCATCCTGGACCCGACCAAGGTGACCCGTTCGGCGCTGCAGAACGCAGCCTCGATCGCTGGCCTGATGATCACCACCGAAGCCATGGTTGCCGACGCTCCGAAGAAGGACGAGCCGGCCATGGGTGGCGCTGGTGGCATGGGCGGCATGGGTGGCATGGGCGGCATGGACTTCTAAGTCCCGCTGCACTGCTGCAATGAAAAACCCCGCCGCAAGGCGGGGTTTTTTTGTGGGTGGCGTGTTGCCGCCAATGGGCACACGCCAATGGGTCCATACCCATGTGTCCATGCCAATGAATCCATGCCCATCGGTCCATGCCAGTAGATCCACGCCATGCGTGGACGGCGTCAGCGCACGAACACCTTCTCCGCGCCGTACTCCCAGTTCCACGGCACTCCGGTATCGCCCAGCACGAACGCCACCAGCGCCGGAAACGCCGCCTCGGCGCGGACATCGTTGCCCAGCATCACCACGCAGCGCTGGCCCTGCTCGATGCACACCAGGGTGTTGCCCACCGCGTCATCGTGGCCGCCCTTGTAGAACCCTGGCCCCTGCGGCCCGCGGAAGGTGACTACGCCCAGGCCGGCTGCCAGGTCCCTGCGCCGCTCCGCTACCGGCAGTTCCGCCTGCAGGGTCGGAAACTGGCTGGCCGTGGTGATCGGCAGCTGCGGACGTACCAGCTCCTGCCGTATCGCCGCTGAAAGGCCTTCGCCGCGTACATAGCCCGCTGCGAAGTTGGCCATGTCGGCGATGGTGGTATCCATCGAGCCGGCGGCCCGCACCCGGCTGCGCTCGTCATGCGGCTCGGGCGTGCCATCGGTGGTCCAGCCGTCGGCCAGGTTGGTGGCGAAATCCTCGCGCCACATCATGCTGGTGCGGGGCATGCCGAAGCGGTCGAACACGCGCCGCTGCATCAGCGCGCCGATGTCCTGGCCAAGGCGCCCCCGTTCGAGCACGAACTGCAGCAGGATCAAGCCTTCGCCGGAATAGCCGTAGCGGCTGCCCGGATCGAAATGGAATTGCAGCCTGCCATCCGGTTCCAGAAACGCGAAGTTGGCAAAGCCGCTGCCATGATTGAGCAGCAGGCGCGGGGTGAGCCGGCGCCAGCGTTCGTCGCCGGCCAATACGCTGTAATCGGCGTAGTGCTTCGTATCGACGGGGTAGTCCGGCAATGGCTTGTCCAGATACGTGGCAATGCCGGCGTCCAGCGCGATCACCTGGTCCTGTGCCAGCTGCGCGACCAGGTGGCCGAAGGCCATCTTGGTCAGCGAAGCGGCGTACATCACGGTGTCGGTACGCAGCGGTTCGCCGGCGGCGTTGCGCTCGCCATAGGCGGCCACGTGCACCACCTTGCCGGCGTCGATCACCGCCAGCGCCATGCCACGTGCGTGTGCGGCCTGCATCAGCCGGTGCGCCTGGGCATCAATGCGGGCTGGCGATGGCAGCGGTGGTGGCGCAGCGACTACGGCCATCGGCAACAGCGTCAGCAACAACAGGACGACACGGCACATGCGTGGAACTCCTGGCGGGACGTGGCGCGATGCTACCGCAGCTTTGGCTGTTGGCGCCTGTCGACCCCATCCAGGCCCCGGGGCGGCGCCGCGTCATGCCCTGCGGCAGCCCGGTCCGGACTTGCGCCCTGCGGGAGCGGGAATATAATAAGGCACCTAATCATAACGGGTATGATGGATGCTTGAAGCAAAACACACGGCTCTCATCCAGGAGGCTGGCCGTCGCGGCGATCCCCACCTGGCCCAGCTGCGCCTGTGCTTCCAGCTGCTTTCGCTGTCCAACGCGATCGACCGTGACTGCGCTTCACGCCTGGCGCCGCACGGCCTCAGCGAAGGCCGCTTCGTGGTGCTGTTCCTGCTGCACGGCGCTGGCGGCACGTTGCCTCCGCACGCGTTGGCCGAGCGCGCTGGCGTCACCCGCGCCACCATCAGCGGGTTGCTCGATGGCCTGCAGCGTGACGGCCTGCTGCAGCGACGCAACGATGCCGAGGATGGCCGCCGCCTGCAGATCGTGCTGACCGCGCGCGGCAAGCGCCTGGCTGCCGATCTGTTCGACCAGCACACTCAGTGGATCGGCGGACTGTTCAACGGTCTTGATTCCCGCCAACAGGTGCAGTTGTCGCTGCTGCTGGAAAAAGTCTGGCGACACACCGACGCAGGCCAGGAAACAGTCACATGAGCGGCACCATCGGCACTGCACGCCTGCAGGCACTCAATGCGGGCAGCGTATCCAGCACGCACCTGGCCGAGTGCCTGGCTGTGGACTTCGCTGCGTTGCTGCAGGCGGTGGCACCGACCTTGCCACCGGCCTCGATACAGCGCATGCAGGCCGCCGCAGGCAGGGGGATCACCCAGCGCATGGCATTGGCCGCAGCGCTACTGCGCGAGGCAGGGCAGGGTGACGTGCAGCGCAGGCAGGCGCATCCATCCGATACCGTGCGGGGATGGGCGTGCTATCTGATTGGCAGTGACCCGCAGGCGGCATTGGCCGACAAGCTGCAGGCCATGCGTCCTCTGGCAGATGATGCGCACTTCGGTGTGCGCGAATGGGCATGGTTGGCCTTGCGCAGCGATATCGTCGCCGAGCCGCTGGAAGCGCTTGCCCTGCTGCAACCCTGGACGCAGCAGCGCTCGCCGCATCAGCGCCGCTTCGCCTGTGAGGCGCTTCGCCCGCGCGGCGTATGGGCCACGCACATCGCGCTGTTCAAGCAGCAACCCGAGTACGCGTTGCCCCTGCTGGAGGCCCTCGCTGACGATCCCGAGCGCTATGTGCAGGACTCGGTTGGCAACGGGCTGAACGACGCAGGCAAGAGCCAGCCCGGATGGGTGCGCGATGTATGCGCACGGTGGCAGTCAACGCACGAAAGCGCAGCCAATACGTACATCCGCAAGCGCGCGCTGCGCTCGCTGTAACGCCGTTCCGTTCACCCGCGTTTCCCGGTAGTGCCGGCCGCTGGCCGGCAACCCCATGACCTTCAAGGGAGACCCCATGCGCCACCGCCTCATCGGACTGCATTCCGGCACCCTCGTGGCACATGCGCGTGTCATCCATTCCGGGTAAAGATGGCGCTCGGCCGTGTCCACCCGCAGGGAAGTCGAGCATGCAGAGCAAGATCCAGGTGACGTTGTACGGAGCGCTGGGCAGCAGTCCAGCGCTGCAGGTGCCCGGCCTGGAAGGGCCGGTGGTGGCCATCCAGGAAGCCACCCTGCGGCAGCTGGTGTCCGATCTGTATACGGCCAGGTCCATGCTCAACCCCGAACAGCTTGATGAGGCCAGGCAGGAACTGGACCGCGTGGTGGAGCGTTGGGTCGACATCCACGAGACGCTGCTGCTGGATGTGGAAGTGCATGGCGGCCGATAGTCCGCTGAACCGCGCCCGCAGTTGCGGATGAAACAGTTGGCACCCGCCAAAACCCTGTGTTATCAATAGATCCCATGAACGCAGCCCACGCCAGCTTTTATTGGTATTACTTTCCGAAGCCCCCGGCGGAGGAAGGATTGCGCTCACCCTGAAGAAAGCTTCAGACGCATTCCCGAAAGCCGCCAGCGAACCTGGCGGCTTTTTTCATGTCGCCACGCTGCGGACCCCCAACGTTCCGTAGAGACCCCTCACCATGCCCCCGCACACCGACGACCTGCGTATCCGCACCATCGAACCGCTGACACCGCCTGCCCAGCTGCTGGCGATGCTGCCCTGTGATGACGAAGCCTCCGACACCGTCAGCGCTTCGCGCGCCGCCCTGCACCAGATCCTGCATGGCCGCGACGACCGCCTGGCGGTGGTGGTCGGGCCGTGCTCGATCCACGATCCGAAAGCCGCCATCGAGTACGCACAGCGCCTGAAGCCGCTGCGCGATGCGCTGGCCGGCGAGCTGGAAATCGTCATGCGCGTGTACTTCGAGAAGCCGCGCACCACGGTGGGCTGGAAGGGCCTGATCAACGATCCGGACCTGGACGGCAGCTTCAAGATCGACAAGGGCCTGCGCATCGCCCGTGGCCTGCTGCGCGACATCAACAAGCTCGGCCTGCCGGCCGGCGTCGAGTTCCTCGACGTGATCTCGCCGCAGTACATCGCCGACCTGGTGGCATGGGGCGCGATCGGCGCACGCACCACCGAAAGCCAGGTGCATCGTGAACTTGCGTCGGGGCTGTCGTGCCCGGTCGGCTTCAAGAACGGCACCGACGGCAACGTCAAGATCGCCGCCGATGCCGTGGGCGCGGCCTCCAATCCGCATCACTTCCTGTCGGTCACCAAGCAGGGCGGCACCGCCATCGTCTCCACCACCGGAAACCCCGACTGCCACGTGATCCTGCGTGGTGGCAAGCAGCCGAACTACGATGCGGCCAGCGTGGCCGATGCCTGCCAGGCGCTGGCCAAGGCCAAGCTGCCGACGCGCCTGATGATCGATGCCAGCCACGCCAACAGCCTGAAGAACCACGAAAACCAGCCGAAGGTGATCGAAGACATCGCCATCCAGCTGGAAGATGGCGAGCAGCGCATCGTCGGTGTGATGGTCGAAAGCCATCTGGTCGGCGGTCGCCAGGAACTGGTGGAAGGCCAGCCGCTGGTCTACGGCCAGAGCATCACCGATGGCTGCATTGATTGGGACACCACCGTGCAGGTGCTGGAGCGGCTTGCCGCTGCCGTGCGCGCCCGCCGTGAGGTGAAGGTGTCCGAAGCCGCTTGAGTGCGGCACGTGTGTGGATGGCGGCCAGCGCCTGCGGGGGTGCGGCCGCGATCAGGGCCGGTCGGAGTTGGAGACCGGCCCGTCTGCACCGGCGATGCGCCTGGCGCTGCGTATGTGCGACAGCGCCAGGTACATCGCCGGGGTGGCGTGAGACCCGAACCGGCGATGGCCGCAGTAGACCCACGCCATGCGTGGATGAAGCCGCCTCGCTCACCGCCCCGCCCGTACTCGCGCCAACGCCAGATACATCGCCGGCGTGGTGTACAGCGTCAACCACTGGCTGACCAGCAACCCGCCGACGATGGCGATGCCCAGCGGCTGCCGCAGCTCCCAGCCTTCACCGTTGGCCAGCATCAGCGGCAATGTGCCCAGCAGTGCCGCCAGCGAGGTCATCAGGATCGGCCGCAGGCGCAGTCGTGCAGCTTCCATCACCGCATCCTGCGCGCTCAGGCCGCGGCGTTCGCCGGCCAGCGCGAAGTCGACCAGCAGGATCGTGTTCTTCATCACCACCCCCACCAGCAGGAACAGGCCGAGCAGGGCGATCAGGTTCAGTTCGTTGCCGAACAGCCACAGCGCCAGCAACGCCCCGATGCCGGCCGACGGCAGCGTGGACAGGATCACCAAGGGCTGCAGGAAACTCTCGTAGAGGATGCCCAGCACCAGGTACACCGCCAGCGTCGCACCCAGTACCAGCCACAACTGGCGCGAACGCAGCTGCTCCAGGCCACCGGCCTCGCCGGAAAGCTTGGCCTGCACCGAGCGCGGCAGCATCAGTTTGGCCATCGCCGCATCAATGGCCCGGGTGGCCTGTTCCAGGCCCACGCCCGGCGCCAGCGCGAACTCGATCCAGATCGAGGCGAACTGCTCGCTGTGATACACGCGGTCCGGCGCCATGCCATAGCGCCAGCTGGCGATGCTCGATAGTGGAATGCGCTGGCCGCTGCCATCGATCACCTGCAGCCGTGCCAGCGTGCCCGGGTCCTGGGTGTGCTTCGGGTCCAGCTCCATCACCACCCGGTACTGGTTGAGGCTGTCGTACAACGTGGCGACCTGGCGCTGGCTGAAGGCGTTGTTGAGCATGTTGGCCACAATGCGCAGGTCCACGCCGTGGCGCGCCGCTGCCTCGCGGTCGATGTCCAGCATCACCTGGCGCATGCCGGCCTCGCCCTGCGCTTCCACGTCCACCAGTTCCGGCAGGCCACGCAGCGCAGCAGCGACCTTCGGTGCCCATTGGCGCAAGGGTGCGGTGTCCGCTGACAGCAGCTGGAATTCGTATTTGCCGCTGCTGCCGGCGCCTTCCAGGCGGATGTCCTGGTCCACCCACAGGTACAGATTACCGCCGGGCAGCTTGGGCAGGCGCGCGCGCAGGCGATCGATCACCTGCTGGCTGGAGACACCGCGCTCGGCCAGCGGCTTCATCTTGATCATGATGAAGGCGTTGTTGACCCCGTTGCTGCCACCGATATACCCGATGATGTCCTCGATGGCCGGGTCGGACAGCAGCAGTCTGCGGTAGGCATCGATCTTCGGCTGCATCGCCTGGAAGGACAGGCCGTCATCGCCACGCGCGAAGCCGCGCAGCTGTGCGGTGTCCTGCTGCGGAACGATGCCCTTGGGTACCTGCTGGAACAGCCAGGCGTTGAGTGCGATCACTGCCACGAAGGCCAGCAAGGGCCAGCGCAGGTGACGCAGGCTGGCCTGCAGGGTGCGCAGATAGGTGCCACGCACGCGCTCGAACAGCGCATTGCTGCCGCGCTGCCAGCGCGAGGGTTGTTGCGCGTCATCGACGAACAGGCGCGCACACAGCATCGGCACCAGGCTGAGCGCCACCAGTACCGACACCGCCATCGCTGCTACCAGGGTCAGCGAGAATTCGCGGAACAGGCGCTCGACGAAATCGTCCAGGAACAGGATCGAGACGAACACCACGGCCAGCGCCAGGTTCATCGACAGCAACGTAGTGCCCACTTCCGATGCACCACGCACCGCCGCCTGCCAGCGGTCGGCGCCCAGCTCGCGATGGCGCGCGATGTTCTCCAGCACCACGATGGCGTCGTCCACCACCAGTACCGCCGCCACGATCAGGGCCATCAGCGAGAGCGTATTGAGCGAGAAGCCCATCAGCGCGATCAACGCCAGCGTGCCGAACAGCACCACCGGAATCGCCACGCTGGGCACCAGTGCTGCGCGCCAGTGGCCGAGGAAGCCGAGCACCACCAGTACCACCAGCGCGATCGCCAGCAGCAGGGTCACTTCTGCTTCGTGCAGGGTGGCGCGGATCACCGGCGAGCGGTCCATCACCAGGCGCATGTCCACCGTGCTGGGCAGCAGGGCGTGCAGCTGCGGCAACTGCGCCTGGATGGCATCGACGGTGGCGATGATGTTGGCGCCGGGCTGGCGGCTGACGATCAGCAGCACGGCGGGGCGTTCGTTGTGGAAGCCACTGGCATAGCGGTCCTCGACGCCCTCGGCGACGGCAGCGACATCGCCCAGCCGCAGCAGGCGGTCATCGCTGGCCTTCAGCGCCAGCTGGCGATACTGCGCTGCCTGGCGCAGCTGCAGCGGCGCTTCCAGTTGCCAGTGCTGCTGCGCGCCTGCGACCGCACCCAGTGGGCGCACTGCATTGGCGCGGCTGATTGCCTGTGCCACGTCTTCCAGTGCCAGGCCTGCGTGATTGAGAGCATTGGGGTCCAGCGACACGCGAACCGCCGGCAGCGCGCTGCCGCCCACCTGCACTTCGCCCACGCCCGGCACCTGCGACAGCTTCTGCGCCAGCACGGTCGAACCCAGGTCGTACAGCTGTCCCGGCGAGAGCGTATCGGAGGTCAGCGCCAGCGCCAGGATCGGCGCCTGCGACGGATTGACCTTGCGGTACTGCGGCATGCCCGGCATGCCGCTGGGCAGCTGGCCGCGGGCGAGGTTGATCGCGGCCTGCACTTCGCGCGCGGCCTCGTCGATGTCGCGGCCGAGCACGAACTTCAATTCGATCTCGGTCTGCCCCTGGGTGCTGGCCGAGTCGATGCGCGAGATGCCGGGCAGGCTGCCCAGCGCACGCTCCAGCGGCGTGGCCACGGTGGCCGCCATCGATTCGGGCGAGGCGCCAGGCAGGCTGGCGCTGACTTCAATGGCGGGGTAGTCGACCTGGGGTAGCGGCGCCACCGGCAGCAGGCGCAGCGCCAGCAGGCCGGCCAGTCCCAGCGCCACCGCCAGCAGGAGGGTCGCCACCGGACGCTGCACGCAGGCCTGTGCCAGGCGTGCCACAGGGGTCATGCGCTGGCCTCGCCAGCGGTTGCCGGTGCTGTCGCGCGGCGACGCTGCAGACGGTCGAAGGCCAGGTAGATCACCGGCGTGGTGAACAGGGTCAACACCTGGCTGACCATCAGGCCACCCACCATCACCCACCCCAGCGGCTGCCGCAGCTCTGCGCCCGAGCCACTGGCCAGCATCAGCGGTACCGCGCCGAACAGCGCGGCCAGAGTGGTCATCAGGATCGGCCGGAAGCGCAGCAGCGCCGCCTGGTGGATCGCCTCACGCGGGCTCATGCCGCGCGTGCGCTGCGCGTCCAGCGCGAAGTCGATCATCATGATCGCGTTCTTCTTCACCAGGCCGATCAGCAGCACGATGCCGATCACTGCGATCAGGTCCAGGCTGCGTCCGCTCACCCACAACGCGGCCAGGGCGCCCACGGTCGCTGAGGGCAGGGTGGAGAGAATGGTGATGGGGTGGATGAAGCTCTCGTAGAGCACGCCCAGCACGATGTACATCACCACCACCGCCGCCAGGATCAGCCACAGCGTGCTCGACAGCGAACTGCTGAAGGCCGCCGCCGCGCCCTGCAGGCGCAGCTCGATGCTCTGCGGCAATGCCACCTGTGCCTGCGCGGCATGCACGGCATCCACCGCTTCGCCCAGCGATGCGCCGGGCGCAAGGTTGAACGACAGCGTGGCCGCCGGGAACTGACCGACATGGTTGCGCAGCAGCGCCGTTGGCCCCTGCTCGACGCGCGCCACCGCGCCCAGCGGCACGGTCTGGCCGTTGCTGCTGCGCACGCGCAGGCCGCTGATCGCCTCCGGCCCCGGTTGCCGCGCCGGATCGGCCTCCAGCACCACCCGGTACTGGCTGGCCTGGGTGAAGATGGTCGAGATCTGCCGTTGCCCGTAGGCGTCGTACAGTGCGTCGGCCACCGCTTCCACACTCACGCCCAGACGCGCGGCAGCATCGCGGTCGATGCTCACCCTGGCCTGCCGGCCCTGCATCTGCAGGTCACTGGCCACATCACGCAGCGCCGACGATTGGCGAAGCGCTTGCAACAGTTTCGGCGTCCAGGTTTCCAGCGTCTGCAGGTCCGGCGTGGTCAAGGTGAACTGGTACTGGTTGCGGCTGATGCGGTCTTCGATGCCCAGCTCCTGCACCGGTTGCAGGTACAGGGTGATGCCGGGAATCCTCGCCACGCGTTGCTGCAGCCGCGCCATCACCACGTCGGCGCCCTCGCGCTCGCCGTGTGGCTTCAGTTCGATCAGCAGGCGGCCGGTGTTGAGGGCGGCATTGTTGCCGTCCACGCCGATGTAGGAAGACAGGCTGGCCACGGCCGGGTCCTGTTCAATGGCCGTGGCCAAGGCAAGCTGGCGCTCGCGCATGGCTTGGAACGAGATTGCCTGCGGGGCTTCGCTGATGCCCTGGACCAGGCCGGCATCCTGCACCGGGAAGAAGCCCTTCGGCACCGCGAAATACAGCGCCACCGTCAGCGCAAGCGTGGCCACGGTCGCCAGCAGCATCAGTGGCTGGCGCTGCAGCACCCAGCGCAGCTGGCGGTCGTACAGGGCAATGATGCGATCGAACACGTCGCGCTTCGGGGTTGGAGCCCTGACCGGATCCGACCCGGGCGGGGTCAGATCCCCGTGGGGCGCTGACCCTTTGGCATGTGGTTTCAGGAAGCGCGCGCACAGCATCGGCGTCAAGGTCAGCGACACCAGCAGCGAAATGCCGATGGCCACCGCCAGCGTCACTGCGAACTCATGGAACAGCGCGCCCACCAGGTCGGCCATGAACAGCAACGGGATCAGCACGGCGATCAACGAGACCGTCAGCGACACCAGGGTGAAGCCAATCTCGCTGGCACCTTTCAGCGCTGCCTCGCGCGGGCTTTCGCCGTCTTCCAAGTGGCGGGCGATGTTCTCCAGCATCACGATGGCATCGTCCACCACGAAGCCGGTGGCAATGGTCAACGCCATCAGCGTGAGGTTGTTGAGCGAATAGCCGGCCAGCAGCATCACCGCGAATGTGCCGATCAGCGACAGCGGCACCGCCACGCTGGGAATCAGCGTAGCCGGCAGGTTGCGCAGGAATACCCAGGTGACCAGCACCACCAGCGCGATGGCCAGCACCAGTTCCTTCTGTACGCCGCGCACGGACGCGCGGATCGATTCGGTGCGGTCGCTGAGCACGGTCATCTGCACGCCGGCCGGCAGCGTGGCCTGCAGCTGCGGCAGCAACGCACGCACCTGTCCGACCACGGCGATGACGTTCGCGCCGGGTTGGCGCTGGATGTTCACCAGCACCGCCGGGGTGGTGCCGCTCCATGCCGCCAGCTGGCGGTTCTCGGCGCCGTCGGTGATGGTAGCGACATCGCCCAGCCGCAGCGGTGCGCCCTCACGCCAGGCCAGCACCAGTGCGCGGTATTCGGCAACGCTGCGCATCTGGTCGTTTGCATCGAGCATCACCGCACGGATCGGGCCATCGAAGCTGCCCTTGGGTAGGTTGACGTTGGCTGCGGCAATCGCAGTGCGGATGTGGTCCATGCCCAGGTTGTTGGCGGCCAGCGCGGCCGGATTGACCTGGATGCGCACGGCGGGACGCTGGCCACCGGCCAGGCTGACCAGGCCCACGCCCGGCAACTGCGCCAGCCGCTGCGCGATGCGGGTGTCGACCAGGTCATGCACCTGCGGCAGTGACAGGCCCTGCGAGGTCACCGCCAGGGTCAGGATCGGCGTGTCGGCCGGATTGACCTTGCGATACACCGGCGGCACCGGCAGGTCGCCGGGCAGGAAGCTGCCGGCGGCGTTGATCGCCGCCTGCACGTCCTGTTCGGCCACGCCCAGCGACACCTCCAGGCCGAACTGCAGGGTGATCACCGACGCTCCCCCGGAACTGGTGGACGACAGCTGCTTCAGGCCGGGGATCTGCCCGAGCTGGCGCTCCAGCGGCGCGGTGATGGTGCGCGTGGTCAGCTCGGGGCTGGCACCGGGGTACAGCGTGGTGATCTGGATGATCGGATAGTCGACCTGCGGCAGCGCCGCCACCGGCAGCAGGCGATAGGCCAGTACCCCGGACAGCAGCAGCGCCACCATCAGCAGGGTCGTGGCGACCGGGCGCAGGATGAAGGCGCGCGAGAGGTTCATGCGCCGGCCCTGGTCGATGCCTCCTCGGTGATGATCTCCACCGCGGTGCCGTCTTCCAGCCCGTCGATGCCTTCGATCACCACCTTGTCACCAGCCACCAGGCCGGAACGCACCGCCACGCGTCCGGCGTCGGCCGGACCGAGCACCACCGAGCGACGTTGTGCCTTGTTGTCCTTGTCGACGATGTGCACGTAGTTGCCCTGGCTGCCGAACTGCACGGCGGCATCGGGAATCAGCAGCGCGGGATGCTCACCCAGCTGCAGGCGCACATTGACGAACTGGTTGGGGAACAGCGCCTGGTCGGCGTTGTCGAACTGCGCGCGCAGCTTCAGCGTGCCGGTGGCGGTATCGATGCGGTTGTCGACGCTGGACAGGGTGCCGCTGGCGAGCTGCCGTTGTTCTTCGCGGTCCCAGCTTTCCACCGCCAGCGCCGGCTGCGCCTGCACCGCATCGAGCAGGGCGGGAAGCTCCGGCTCGGGCACGGTGAACAGCACGCTGATCGGCGCCGTCTGCGCCAGCGTGACCAGGCCTTCGGTATCGCTGGCGTGCACCAGGTTGCCTACGTCCAGCCGACGCAGGCCGACACGGCCGCTGACCGGGGCGATGATGCGCGTGTACTGCAACTGCAGTCGCGCTTCGTCCACCGATGCCTGGTCGCTGAGGCGACGCCCCTGCAGCTGCCGCACCTTGCTCTGCTGGTCGCTCAGTTCCTGTGCCGACACGTAGTTCTGTCGCTGCAGTTCGCGGTAGCGCTGCAGCTGGCGCTCGGCATTCTCCAGCTCGGCCAGGTTCTGCTGCTGCGTACCCTGTGCGTGCGCAAGCTTCACTTGGTAGGGGCGGGGATCGATCTGTGCCAGCAGGTCGCCGGCGTTGACCTGCTGACCTTCCTGGAAATGCAGGCGCATCAGTTCGCCGTCCACGCGGCTGCGCACCACCACGCTGTGCAGCGGAGTGACCGTACCGACCGCCTTCATCCGCAGCACCAGCGGCTCGGCGCTGGCAAGGGCGATGCGTACAGGCACCGTCTTGCCGCTGCCGGCTTCGCCACTGCCCGCCTCGGCCCGGGGCCACAGCCACCACGCCAGGCCAGCGACAAGGGCAAGACCGGCAGCTACCAGCAACAGGCGGGCACGACGTGAGCGGGAATTTTCGGCGACAGACATGGGCATCCTGCGCCCTGCGTGCACGCAGGGTCATGCGGGCCCGTCGGCACCACGAAGGGCCACGGGCAGCGGGGGAGGGGGATTGTCTGGCGGGGCCGCAGGCGCGGCGTGGCTGGATGCCGTCGCGCGTGCGACGGGGCGCCAATGGTAGCGGTTTACGCAGGCCGTCGCCGCGTGACCTTGGTCATGCCACCCCGCCGGTGGTGCCGGCCCGCGCCGCTCAATGCACTTCGTCGTGGTACACGAACTTGGGCATTTCCCAGCGGTAGTGGATGGCCAGCAGACGCACGGCGAAACCACCGCCCAGGCAGCACAGGATCGCCGTAGCATCGGCCACGCCCCAGTGCAGCAACAGCAGATACACCGCACCGGTCAGCAGCGAGATGATGGCGTACAGCTCTTTCTGGAAGATCAACGGCACCTCGTTGCAGAGGATGTCGCGCAGCACGCCGCCGAAGGCGCCGGTGAGCATGCCGGCGATCAGCACGATCGGCAGTGCATGGCCGGCCTCGCGCGCGATCGAGCAGCCGATCAGGGTGAAGGCGATCAGGCCCAGGCCATCGAGCACCAGGAAGGTGCGGCGGAAGTGATGCATCCAGCGCGCCACCCAGGTGGCGATCAGTGCCGCGCACACGGTGAAGCCCAGGTACTCCGGATGTTTCACCCAGCCCAGCGGGTAATGGCCGAGCAGGATGTCGCGCAGTGAGCCGCCACCGAGTGCGGTGACACAGGCGATCATGACCACGCCGAACAGGTCCATGCGGCGGCGGCCGGCAGACAGGGCACCGGTCATGGCTTCGGCGGAAATGGCGATCAGGTAGATGATGGACAGCAGCATGGGACAGGCTCCGGGCGCGGTGTGGCCGGCCATGCATCACTATCGCCACTGCCTGCGCAATGACGGGATGACGATGACCGGTGCCGCTCCCGCTGTCCTTTTGCCTGAGAGTTCAGCGGCGTGAGCCGCGTGCCCCTTCGGCGGATCGTCCCGGGCGTGCCCGGTGACCTCTCTCCAGCTCGGCGAGTCGAATGCATGGTTGGTGGGATTCCAGCCCACCGGCCTGAGCGATCATGGGAGCCTGCGCCTTCGGCGGGCGCCAGCGCGGCGCCTCTCTCCTGCATTCGGTCGCCAGTATATCCGCTGCAGTGCAGCACGGCATAATCCGGCAATGGTTTCGCCCTCCCGCCCGTGGTTCCTGTACCTGCTCGAATGCCGCGACGGCAGCTATTACGCCGGCATCAGCACCGACGTGCAGGCCCGTTTTGCTGCCCACCAGGCCGGCAAGGGGGCCCGCTACACCCGGTCGCGGCCACCACTGCGGGTCCTGGCGGTGCGCGAGTACCCGGACCGGGCAGCGGCCTCACGTGCCGAATGGGAGCTCAAGCGGCAGCCGCGCGAACGCAAACTGGCGTGGCTGTTGCAGTAGATCCACGCCATGCGTGGATGGGGCGCATCCGGCCATGCCATGATCGCCCAGCCCTCAGCGCTGGAGACCCGGATGTCCACCGTTGCCCTGTTGTTCGCACTTTCCGCAGCAGCAAGCCCTGCCGCCGACGCCGCCACGATCGCAGCCATCGATGCCACCTGCCACGACTACGTCGACGGTCAACTGGAAGCCGACCCGCAGCGCGTCGCCCGTTCCCTGCATCCGGACCTGGCCAAGCGCGCGGTGCTCGGTGATACACCGGACGAGCGCCTGGGCCTGCGCCGGATGTCGAAGGAAGAGCTGGTTGCGCTGACGAAGCAGGGCGCGTTGAAGACCCCGAAAGATCAATGGGATCGCCGCTGCACGGTGCTGGACGTGACCGGCAACGCCGCATCGGTGCGGCTGGAAACCCCGTGGTTCGTCGACTACTTCCACATGGGCCGCTTCGAGCAGCGCTGGGTCATCGTCAACGCGCTGTGGTACCCGAAGCCGAAGGCGAAATGAGCAATGCGCGCCGCCGGTAAAGCGTGGCTCTCGGTCGTCCTGCTGGCAGCCGGTATCGCGCTGCTGCCCGGCCTACTGTACCTGCTGGGGCTGGCGATGGTGGAAGGCTGGCCGCAGCCGGCTGATCGCGCGCCCAGTGGTGTGGCCGCATGCAGCGGTGAGCCGCGCATGGGGCACCAACCGATCAACCCCTGGAGCTTCACCGCGCAGTTTTTCGACAAGGATGCGATGAAGAAGAAGGTGCCGGATGTCGAGCGGGAGGCCTACTGGATTGCCCGCCGCCACCTGTGGCGGCAGCCGCAGCACGACATGCTGCGCTGGCATCTGAGCAGCACCGCGTTGGCGATCTGGATCACCCGGCATTGGAGTGCCGCACAGATTGCCGATACCGCGAGGAAGGAAGATTTCTGCCGGGCATGGTCGAAACGGCGTGTGCCCGGCGGCCCGATGAAACGGTGAATCCACGGCATGCGTGGCTACGCTCCCTGCGGCCTGCACAGAAATTCATCCACGCATGGCGTGGATCTACTGTGTCGGTCGAGGGCGCTCGCCGCGCTACCTACCGCGAAGATTTCTGCCGGACATGATCCAGGCCCGATGAAGCAGTAGAGCCACGCCATGCGTGGCTGCGCTCCATGCAGCCTGCGCAGAACTTCATCCACGCATGGCGTGGATCTACTGTGTCGGTCGAGGGCGCTCGCCGCGCTACCTACCGCGAAGATTTCTGCCGGACATGATCCAGGCCCGATGAAGCAGTAGAGCCACGCCATGCGTGGCTGCGCTCCATGCAGCCTGCACAGAAATTCATCCACGCATGGCGTGGCTCTACTGTGTCGGTCGAGAGGTCACCCACGGCAGTACCTACCGCTTCGGTCGCCGGTCTTCGCGGTCATCGCCGAAGATGATCCGCGCGCTGCGCTGGTAGCTCCAGTACGCCACCGCCCAGTTCAACAGCACCACGACGCGGTTGCGGAACCCGATCAGGAAGAACACGTGCGCGGCCAGCCAGAACCACCAGGCCAGCACGCCGGACAGCTGGAGCTTGCCCAGGTGCACGATCGCGGCCATGCGGCCGATGGTGGCCAGGTTGCCGAAGTCGGCGTACTTGAACGGTCCGGGTGCTGCCTTGCCATGCAGGCGCGCGCGAATCACGTCCGCCACGTACTTGCCCATCTGCTTGGCGGCAGGCGCAACGCCCGGTACCGGCTTGCCGTTGGCCTGGTTCAGCGCAGCGAGGTCGCCGGCCACGAACAGTTCCGGATGACCAGGCAGGGTCAGGTCGGGCTGCACCTGCACGCGACCGGCGCGGTCCAGCGGCACGTCCAGGGTGCGCGCCAGCGGTGAGGCGGCCACGCCGGCGGCCCAGACCACGGTGCGCGCGGGCACGAAGTGGTCGCCCAGCTTGAAGCCCTGTCCATCGATGTGGCTCACCGGCGTCCCAGTCATCACTTCCACGCCCAGCTTTTCCAGCTGCCGGCGTGCCTTCAGCGAAAGTACTTCGGGGAAGGTGGACAACACGCGCGGACCGGCCTCGACCAGCCGAACCTTGGCGCTGGCCGGATCGATGTGGCGGAACTCATTGCGCAGCGTATGCCGGGCGATTTCCGCGAGGGTGCCGGCCAGCTCGACCCCGGTCGGGCCACCCCCCACCACGGCAAAGCTCAGCCATGCCGCCTTCTTTTCCGGGTCCGGCTCGGCTTCGGCGCGTTCGAACGCCAGCAGCAGTTTGCGGCGCAGGGCGATGGCATCGTCCAGGGTCTTCAGGCCGGGCGCATCGTCCGCCCATTCGTCGTGGCCGAAGTAGGCGTGGGTGGCGCCGGTGGCCAGCAGCAGGCTGTCGTAGTCCAGCGAGCTGCCATCGGCCATGCGCACCTGGCGGGCCTGCTTGTCGATGGCCACCACTTCGCCCAGCCGCACCTCCACGTTGCGCTGGTGGCCGAGGATGTGGCGCAGCGGTGCGGCGATATCCGGAGCGGACAGCCCAGCGGTGGCCACCTGGTAAAGCAGCGGCTGGAACAGGTGGTGGTTGCGACGGTCGACCAGGGTGATGCGTATGCGTTCGCGGGCCAGCGCACGGGTGGCCCACAGGCCGGCGAAACCGCCGCCGACAACGACCAGGTGGGGGACGCGATCACGACTCATCGACTCACTCCAGGGGGGCATGGGGGAAGTGCCTGGCATCTTCGCACGGCCGCTCCTTGTCACGTCAGCGTGCATCGGGATCGGCGATACTCGGGTTCAGGCAACTGCCCGTGAGGAGTCCATGAGCGAACCGGAAAAGCGCATCGCCCTGTTGATCGACGCCGACAATGCACCGGCCTCGAAGATCGACGAAGTCCTGGCCGAGGTCGCGCGCTACGGTGTGGCCAACGTCCGCCGTGCCTACGGCAACTGGAAGAGCCCACGACTGAAGGGCTGGGAGGCGGTGCTGCACGAGTACGCGATCCGCCCGATCCAGCAGTTCGCCTACAGCAAGGGCAAGAACGCGTCGGACATGGCGATGGTGATCGACGCGATGGATCTGCTGTACGCGCGCAACCTCGATGGCTTCGCGATCGTGTCCAGCGATGCCGACTTCACTCCGATGGTGATGCGCCTGCTGACCGATGGCGTAAAGGTGTATGGCTTCGGCGAAAAGAAAACGCCGGAACCCTTCGTCAACGCGTGCTCGAAGTTCACCTACCTCGAAGCGTTGGGCCAGACCCACGCCAGCGTGCAGGATGTGGAGCAGGCAGCGAACGAACAATCATCGAACGGACAGGCGCCCAGCGAGCAGGCCACCAGCGATGATGCGCGCCCACGCAAGAGCGGGGCGGAAATGCGCAGCGACACGCGCCTGGTGAAGATGCTGCGCCGTGCGGTGTCCTCGGCAGAAGGCGAGGATGGCTGGTCGCACCTGGGTCCGGTCGGCAGCCAGATCGGCAACCAGGCCTCGTTCGATCCGCGCAACTACGGTTACGGCAAACTCAGTGACCTGCTGGCGGCGATCGGTTTGTTCGAACTGAAGAAGGACGGTAAGTCCTCCTACGTACGCGCGCTGCCGAAGAAGAACCGGTAGCGCCGGGCGTTGCCCAGCGTTTGCCGGTCGCGCAGCACTGCAGAAGACATGGTGTGGCTACAGCGTGCGTGCGCTGGAGCCGGCATAGCCTTCCGCAAATCCGTTGGCGAAGTCTTCAACGCCATTGAAGGCCAGCAGCAGCACGCCGGCGCACAGCAGCATGTTGCGGTTCGAGCGCCGGTACCCGAGCACCAGCATCAGCAGTCCTGCTGCCAGAAGCGTGTAGTTCACTGCATCCCATGCGGTCATGTCGTCTCTCCCTGTGGATGGGCGTATCGTAGCGGCTCCGCGCCATCGCGGCGCACTGCTGCACGCAAGGAAACCCGCATGTTGAAGATCTGGGGCCGCCGCAATTCCAGCAACGTCCGCAAGGTGCTGTGGTGCGCCGAGGAAATCGGCCTGCCGTACGAGTCCATCGAAGTGGGTGGCAGCCACGGTGGCACGCAGTCGCCGGAGTACGTGGCGATGAACCCGAACGGCCTGGTGCCGGTGATCGAAGACCACGGCCTGCCGCTATGGGAGTCGAACACCATCGTGCGCTACCTCAGTGCGCGCTATTCGCTGGGCACGCTGTATGCCGAAGATCCGATGGAGCGCGCCCAGGCCGAAAAGTGGATGGACTGGAGCACCTCGCGGATGGCGCCGCTGTACTCCGAACTGATCTGGGGCATCATGCGCACCGCACCGGCCGACCGCGATGAGGCGCGCATCAATGCGGCGATCGTGCGCGCCGGTGATTTCCTGGCGCTGCCCAACGCAACCCTGGCCAAGCAGCCGTGGCTGTCGGGCGACACGTTCGCCATGGGTGACATCGCGCTGGGCTCGTTGATCTACGCCTGGTTCGAACTGCCGATCCAGCGCCCGGACCTGCCGCACCTGGCCGAGTGGTATGCACGCCTGCGCGAACGCCCGGCGTACCAGCGCGGCGTGATGTCACCGATGACGTAAGCGAAGGCGCGACGTTCGGGGTCAGAGCCCTTTTCTGCGGAAAGGGATCCGCCCCAAGCCATCGGGGTCGGATCCCACCCAGCGGGTGGGCTCTGACCCCAGCGTATTGTCCTCAGTACAGATCCGTCGGATCCACATCCAGCGACCAGCGCACCTTGCGTGCCTCCGGCAGCGCGTACAACTGCGGCACCAGCTGTGCCAGTACCCCATGCAGCGGCGGCCGCTGTGCCGCCGACAGCAGCAGCTGCGTGCGCTGATAACCGGCACGGCGTGGCATCGGCGCCGGCATCGGCCCGTAGGCCTCCACCATGTCCTGTTCACCCAGCAGTTTCCGCGCAGCGAGCAGGAACGCGTTGGCATGCTCGACCTGCTGTGCTTCGGCACGCATCAATGCCAGGTGCGCGAAGGGCGGGAACCCGGCTGCCTGGCGCTGGTTGAGTTCGGCCTGGGCGAACGGGTGGTAGCCACCGTTGACCAGCGTCTCCAGCAGCGGATGGCCCGGATGATGGGTCTGCAGCCACACTTCACCCGGATCGCGCGCGCGACCGGCGCGGCCGGCTACCTGGATCAGCTGCTGCGCCAGTTTTTCGCTGGCGCGGAAATCGGCCGAGAACAGGCCTTCGTCGATGCCCACCACCACCACCAGCGTCAGCTTGGGCAGGTCGTGGCCCTTGGCCAGGATCTGCGTGCCGACCAGGATGCCGGGCGTGTTGCCGAGCTTGGCCAGCTGCTGCTCCAGCGCATCGCGGCGGGCGGTGGTGCCACGGTCGATGCGCACCACCGGGAAATCGGCGAAGGCACTGACAAGGTGTTCTTCCAGCCGCTCGGTGCCGATGCCCTGTGGCTGCAGGGCCAGGCTGCCGCAGGCGGGGCAGGCCAGTGGTGCCGGCTGCCGCGCACCGCAGTGATGGCATTGCAGGCGACGGCCACCGCCATGCACGGTCATCGGTGCATCGCAGCGGTTGCAGGGTGCGGTCCAGCCGCAGTCGTGGCACAGCAGCACCGGCGCATAGCCGCGGCGGTTCTTGAACACCAGTACCTGCTGGCCACGCTGCAGGTGTTCGCCGATGCCGGCCAGTACGTCGGCGGAAAGGCCATCGCGAAGCGGGCGTTTGCGGACGTCGAGGATGCGCACGCGCGGCGGTCGGGCATCACCGGCGCGCTGTTTCAGGCGCAGGTGCGCATAGCGGCCGGCATAGGCGTTGTGCAGGGTTTCCAATGACGGCGTGGCGCTGCCCAGCAGCACAGGAATGCCCTGCGCCTTGGCCCGCACCAGAGCGAAATCACGTGCGTGGTAGCGGATGCCGTCCTGCTGCTTGTAGCTGCCGTCGTGCTCTTCGTCCACGATCAGCAGGCCGGGCTGCGGCAGCGGAATGAACACCGCCGAGCGCGTGCCCACGATCACCCGTGCTTCGCCGCGCGAGGCCGCAGCCCAGACCCGCGCGCGTTCGTTGTCGGTCAGCCCCGAGTGCAACGCATGCACGGCGATGCCGAGACGGCCGCGGAAGCGCGCCAAGGTCTGCGGGGTCAGGCCGATCTCGGGCACCAGCACCAGGGCCTGCCTGCCCTGCGCCAGGCAATGGATGATGGCCTGCAGGTAGACCTCGGTCTTGCCGCTGCCGGTCACCCCGTCCAGCAGGAATGCCTGGAAGCTTTCGGCGGCGGTGATTGCGGCCACCGCTTCGGCCTGCTCCGCATTGAGGGTGGGGCCGGGCAGGGGCTGGGCGTGCTGCGGCGCCACGCTCAGGGCGATGCGCTCGGCCAGGTCGCGCTTGCCCAGGCTGCGTGCGGCCACCCGCCAGTCCTGCATGCGTGCGGACAGGACATCTTCGTCCACCACCGCTTCGGCCAGCAGCTCGGCCAATTGCCGCGGTCGGCTGCCGGCGCGCAGCTTGTCGCGCTGGGCATGGCCTTCGGCTGTCAGCTGCCAGCCCCAGTGATGGGTGTCGGGCAGCGGTTCGCCATGCCGCAGCGGGCCGGGCAGGGCGGTGCTCAGTACTTCGCCCAAGGGGGCGTGGGTATAGCGGGCCAGCCACTGCAGGCTCTGCCACAACTCGCCCTGCAGCAGCGGTGTGGTGTCACACCAGGCCAGTGCCTGGCGCAGGCCCTGGCTGTCCTCCACCTGCCCATGCCCTGCCACCACGCCGATCAGTTCGCGGTTGCCGAACGGCACCTTCAGCCGGCAGCCGACCGCTACCGTCGGGCCTTCGCCCTGCGGTGACAGGTAGTCGAACAGGCGCGGCAGGGGCACGGGCAGGGCGACCTGCAGGGTCGGGACAGGGCCGGATTCAGGGGCGAGCATCGGGTCAGTGTAACGGCCCATGCGAGGGCGCATGGCAGTGGCAGATGCGACTGGCATGCCCTCCGGCGAATCATAAATGTCACCTAAATATCGGTGTCTATTGGAGATTCAGTCTTATCCACATCTTCTGTGGATAAGTCTGTGCGTTAGCGGCTCATGGCGCCGTATGAGGCCGATGGCGACGGCCTCACGCTTCGGTTGGTCAAAAAATAGCCACACTTTAAATTCAATTGAAATCAACAGCTTAAGTGTGAAACATTGCTGAAACAGGGTGAATTCAGCCATTCACGCAGGAATCGCCCGGTTCCCGCGTGGTGCTGTGCACAACCTGCAGCAGAAAGCGTCTGCAATCGCAAGTCCTGCCGGGCAGTGATGGGCTGCCGCTATCATGCCGGCAGACCTTTGGAGTGACCGATGACGGCTGTGCCCGCCCCTGTTTCCTCGACCGCGGCCGGCGCGCTGTCGGCATTTCTGCGTGGCGTCGAACGCCGTGCCCTGGTCGTGGCCGAACTGCAGTGCGGTGACCCCGCCCGTGCCGAACAGACGCTGGTGGCGGTGATGCGCGCCTTCGCCGCGGTCGCCAGCGACCTGCCGATGGCGCAGTGGCCCAGCCGCTTCTGGACCCTGCTGGGCCAGCGCCAGGCGCTGCGCGAGCCGGCCACCGGTCAGTGGCCACCGTCGTTGGCCGCGCTGGGCGAGATGGCCCCCTTGCCGCGGCTGGCCTTGCTGCTGCGGGTGGGGGGCAGCTTGGACGAGGGCATCGCCACCCGCGTTCTGGATGTCGACGAAGAAGGCTATCAGCGCCTGTTGGCCACGGCCTGCCCACGCGATGCCGATGGCCAGCCCGACGCCGCTGCATGGCGCGCTCTGGCCGAACAGGTGCAGCTGCGTGTCCGCGACCTGCCGGCCAAGCGCCTGCAGCAGCTGCAGCAACCGTCCGCGCCAGCGGCCAACAACCAGGCGCCTGCGTCCAGCTGGCGTGCACCGCCGCGCGACGAACGCGCATCTGCAAGCGGCAAGCGTCGCCGCCCCAATGCCAAGCCGCGCTGGCGTGGCCCGGTGATCCTGTTGATCACCGTGGCGGTGCTGCTGCTGGCTGCGTTGGGCTGGCGCCATTGGCAGGGCCGTGCGCTGACTGCCGATGGCCCCCTGCCCGAAGGCGTGGTGGGTGAGGCCGGGCCGGTCACCGTCGAGGCGCTGCCAGCCAGCGATGTCCGCCCTGCTGCGGGCAGCGATGCGCTGGCCAGCGAAGATGCCGCGATGCTGGCCGACCGCGATTACCCGCTGCTGGCCGAGGCCGACATGCATGCCTGGAGTGCCGCCGGTGGCCCGTTGCCGGTGGACGAGTCACAACCCAAGCCGACCCGGCCGGAACCGGTCGGCGCAGCGCTGGAAACCTCTGCTGCCGATGAATAAGCTCCTCTTCGCCGGCCTGCTGCTGGCCCTGCCGCTGTCGCTGGCGGCCGCTCCGCAATCAGTGAACGTGCCGCTGCCCGCACCGTCGGCAACACCATCTGCGGCGCCCACTGCCGCGGCGGCATTCGCGCAACTCGATCCCGCCCAGCAACGCCAGCGCCGCAGTGACTACGCCGCGTGGCGGGCCCTGCCGGAGGGTGAGCGCGAACGCATCCGCCAGGCCGCCGCCCGCTTCGCCGCGTTGCCGGCCGACCAGCAGCAACGCCTGCGCGCGCAGTTCCAGGCACAGGACCAGGCCTTCCGCGAAGGCTGGCGGCTGGGCCCGCAACTGGGCGCCGAATTCCCCAAGCTGCACGGCCTGTTCGGCTTCGTACCGCCGCAACAGCGCGACGCCGTGCTTGCTGTGCTGCGCCAGCTGAGTCCGTCGCAGTTGGCGCAGCTGGCCCTGGTCGCCCAGCGCACGCCGCCGCAGGAACGCGACAGCGTACGCAGCGCATTCCTGACGGTCCCCGCCGCCGAACGCGACACCTGGCTCAAGCGCCAGGCCGGCCAATAAGCGAAAAGGGGACGGAGGGAATTAAGTCGTTTCTGGCGCGACTGTGCCGGAAACGACTTAATTCCCTCCGTCCCCTTTATGGGGCAGTCATGGGAATGACCGCCCGGCGCGCGTAAGATGGCCGGCCGCAACCCGGTGCCTGTGCCCTTCGCGCGCAACCGTAGTTCGCGTCAAGCACCTTATGTCTACTGCAACCTCCACGCCGCGCTTCAGCAAGGAAGTCGGCGCTACCGGTCTGCTTGCCCTGCCGCTTGTGCTCGGGCACGTCTCCACCGGTCTGATCTCCTTCGTCGACAACGTGATTGCCGGCCACCATGCGACATCCACCCTGGCCGCAGTGACCATCGGCACTGCGCTGCTGTGGCTGCCGATGCTGATCCCGATCGGCACGCTGATCTCCCTCACCGCCTCGGTGTCGCAGCTGCATGGCGCCGGCCGTGAGCGCGAGATCGGCCCGCTGTTCCGGCAGGCGCTGTGGCTGGCGCTGGGCCTGGGCCTGATCATGTTCACCTTCCTCACCGTGGTGCCGCCGCTGCTGCCGGCATTCGGCATCGCCCCGGACATCGTGCCCGGCGCAACGGCCTTCCTGCATGCGGTGCGCTGGGGTGGCCCGGCGCTGACGCTGTACTTCTGCATGCGCTACCTCAGTGAAGGCATGCATTGGACGCTGCCGACCATGCTGCTCGGTTTTGGTGGCCTGCTGGTGCTGGCGCCGATGGGATACGTGCTGGCCAACGGCAAGCTGGGCTTCCCGGAAATGGGCGCTGAAGGCCTGGGCATCGCCTCGGCGGTGATGATGTGGCTGCAGGCGATCGCCTTCGGTACCTACCTGTGGTTCACCAAGCGCTTTGCCCACCTGCAGCTGTTCTCGCACTTCGAGGGGCCGCGCTGGAAAGCGATCTGGGACCTGCTGCGCACCGGCCTGCCGATCGGCATCACCGTACTGATGGAAGGTGGCCTGTTCATCGTCACCGCATTGCTGATTGGTCGCCTGGGCGCCAATGAAGCGGCCGCGCACCAGATCGCGATCAACGTGGCGCAGCTGTGCTTCATGATTCCGATGGGCGTGGCCGAGGCGACCACCGTGCGGGTCGGCCATGCGGTTGGCCGTGGCGATGGCTTCGGCGTGCGTCGTGCGGCATGGGCCGGCTACGCGATCATCATGGGTACGCAGACGCTGTCGGCGGCGGCACTGCTGTTCGGCCACGACGCCATCGTCGGCGTCTACACCAACGACCTGGCCGTGGCCGGGCTGGCCTCGACCCTGCTGCTGTACGCGGCCACCTTCCAGTTCCCCGATGGCATCCAGGTGCTGTCGGCCGGCGCGCTGCGCGGCCTGAAGGACACCCGCGTGCCGATGTTCATCGCCATGTTCGCCTACTGGGGCCTGGGCATGCCGCTGGGTGCCGGGCTCGGCCTGGGCCTGGGCATGGGGCCGCAGGGCATGTGGATCGGCCTGATCGTCGGCCTGACCGCCGCCGCCATCCTGATGGGCTGGCGCCTGAGCCGCAGCAGCAAACGCATTGGCCAGTCCACGCTGGCCTGACATCACGCCGGTCCCGGGCAACCGTGACTGGCGATCCCCTGACTTGTGTCCGATGCTGCCTCACGCGGCACCGGCTATGCTGTTACCACGGCAAGAAGCCATCCGGAGTGCTCCATGAACCAACCCGTGCCGCCGTTGCCCCCGGCGAACCGCAATCCTGTCGCCAGCTTCTTCATCGGGCTGTGGGATGTGATGAATTTCACCCGCCGGTTGATCCTCAACCTGGTGTTCTTCGGCCTGTTGCTGCTGGTGCTGGTGATGTTCATCGTCGCTGCGGGCATGGGCGCAGGTGCCAGCAAGGCGCTGCAGGACCGCACCACCCTGGTGATCGCGCCGGAAGGCCGCCTGGTCGAGCAGTACAGTGCCGATCCGGTCAGTCGCGCGCTGGCCAAGGCCGTCGGTGACAACGGTGCCGAGGAAGTGCAGCTGCGCGATCTGATCCGGGTGATCGAGAGCGCGCGCGATGACAAGAAGATCGAGCGGGTGGTGCTGGAACTGGACAAGCTGCAGCCGTCCGGTTTCGCCTCGCTGCGCGAAGTGTCCGCCGCGCTGCAGGAACTGCGCGCTTCGGGCAAGCAGCTGGTGGCCTTCAGCGAGAGCATGGGGCAGTCGCAGTATCTGCTTGCCGCACAGGCCGACGAGGTCTACCTGGACCCCATGGGTTCGGTGGTGCTGGAAGGCCTGGGTCGCTACCGCCAGTATTTCCGCACCGGCCTGCAGGACAAGCTGGGCGTGGACGTGCACCTGTTCAAGGTGGGCGAGTACAAGTCGGCCGCCGAGCCGTACGTGCTCGACGCGGCGTCGCCGGCGTCCAAGGAAGCCGATCTGTTCTGGATGAACGATGTGTGGCAGCGCTACCTCGGCGATATCGCCAAGGCCCGCCGCCTGGATCCGGCACAGCTGGCGGCCGGTATCGACACCCTGCCTGAAGGCGTCGCTGCCGCCGGCGGCGACCTGGCCAAGTTCGCCCTGCAGCAGAAGCTGGTGACCGCGCTGAAGACCCGCGAGGAATTCGAGGATCTGATGATCGAGCGCGGCGTGGCCGACGAAGACGCTGACGGCGGCTTCCGCAACATCGATTTCGGCACCTACATGGCCCAGCTCGATGCGCGTCGCAACCCGGTTGATTCGCGTCCGCAGGTCGCCGTGGTGGTGGCCTCCGGTGAAATCAGCGGCGGCGATCTGCCGGCCGGCCGTATCGGTGGTGAATCGACCTCGGCGCTGCTGCGCGCGGCGCGCGACGATGACGACGTCAAGGCTGTGGTACTGCGTGTGGATTCGCCGGGTGGCGAGGTCTACGCCTCCGAGCAGATCCGTCGCGAAGTGGTGGCCCTGCAGGCTGCGGGCAAGCCGGTGGTGGTGTCCATGGGTGACCTCGCTGCATCGGGTGGTTACTGGATCAGCATGAACGCCGATCGCATCTATGCCGATCCGTCGACCATCACCGGTTCGATCGGCATCTTCGGCATGATCCCCAACTTCAGCCGTGCGCTGGACAAGTTCGGCGTGCACACCGATGGCGTCGGCACTACCCGTTTCGCCGGTGCCTTCGACGTCACCCGGCCGATGGACCCGGCGGTGGGCCAGGTCATCCAGTCGGTGATCAACAAGGGCTATGCCGATTTCACCGGCCGTGTTGCCGAGGCCCGCAAGAAGCCGGTCGAGGCGATTGACGAAGTGGCCCGTGGGCGCGTCTGGAGCGGTGCGCAGGCCAAGGAGCGCGGTCTGGTCGATGCCTTCGGTGGCCTGAAGGACGCCGTGGCTGACGCTGCTGGCCGGGCCAAGCTGGGCGCGACCGACAAGTACCGCGTGCGTTACATCGAGAAGGCGGCGACGCCGTTCGCGCAGTTCGTCAGCGGCTTCGCTGGCAGCCACGCCGGCGCCTGGATGCTGGCCGATTCCGGCGTGGGCCGGATGATGCTGGCGCGCACGATGCCGGAAATCGATACGCAGCTGCGCTTCGTTGAGAACGCGGCCCGCGAGAAGGGCAACGGTGCACCAGTGAAGTCGCTGGCGTATTGCTTCTGCGGGTTCTGATGGCCCATCCACGCATGGCGTGGATCTACTGAACGCACAACGCCCGGCCTTGGCCGGGCGTTGTTGCATGCGGGGTTCTACTGCGCGTCGGCCTCTGCCTTGCGCTCGCGTTCGGCCGCCTCGTCCAGGGTCTTCTGCACGGCCTTTGCGCGCTCCAGCGGTTGATTGATCGCCTTGGCCATCGCCTGCGGTTGCGGTGGTCGTTCGGGATTGGGCGGTGCAGGGCGCTGGCACCCGGCCAGCGCGACGGCCGACAGCAGGACGGGAATCAGGACGCGCATGGCAGCTCTCCACGAGGGACGTGCAGCCAGTGTCGCATCCCGGGCGGCGGACGGTCGTGAGCGCGTATCCTTGCCGCATCGAAACACAGTGGGCGCGGCCCCGGAGGACATATGACCCAGCAACGGTGGCGCCTGGATGGGCAGACGGCCCTGATCACCGGTGCCAGCGCCGGTATCGGCCTGGCGATCGCGCATGAACTGGCGGGTCTCGGCGCCGATCTGATGATCGTCGGCCGCGACCTGGACATGCTGGAGAGTGCCCGCGACGAACTGCTGGATGTGTATCCGCAGCACCAGGTGCATGCCTTGGCCGCCGATGTGTCCGACGACGAAGACCGCCGGCAGATCCTGGACTGGGTCGAGGACCACGCCGACGGCCTGCACATCCTGGTCAACAATGCCGGTGGCAACATCACCAAGCCCGCCACGGAGTATTCCGAAGACGAGTGGCGCGGCATTTTCGAGACCAATCTGTTCTCGGCGTTCGAGCTGTCGCGCTATGCGCATCCGTTGCTCGCGCGACACGCTTCATCGGCCATCGTCAACGTCGGCAGCGTGTCCGGCCTGACCCATGTGCGCAGCGGCGTGGTCTATGGCATGACCAAGGCGGCGATGCACCAGATGACCCGCAACCTCGCGGTGGAGTGGGCCGAGGATGGCATCCGGGTCAATGCAGTGGCGCCGTGGTACATCCGGACCCGTCGCACTTCGGGCCCGCTGTCCGATACCGACTACTACGAGGAAGTGATCGGACGCACGCCGATGCGGCGCATCGGTGAGCCGGAGGAAGTGGCCTCGGCCGTGGGCTTCCTGTGCCTGCCGGCATCGAGCTATGTCACCGGCGAATGCATCGCGGTGGATGGCGGCTTCCTGCGATACGGGTTCTGACGGGACCGCCCGCTGCGGATGGAGGCATCCACGGCGGGCGTGGATGCTCTACTTCGGTACGGGGCAGTCGCTGGCTTCCAGCACGGCCTGCAGGCGTTCGCGTTCGCCGCGCGCTGCCGGTTGGTTCTCGGGCGCAGCAAAGCGCTCGCGACCGCGTGCATCGCGGAAGCGCTGCTGCCAGCTGCCGCAGCGCTGCGCTTCGGCCACTTCAGTGCAGCGGTCCCGGACCACCTCGCAGCTGGCGGCGTTCACCGGTGTCGCTCCGCCCAAGCCCTGCACGTTCAACAGTTCGCAGCGGCCTGGTGCAGCCTCGTACTCATGCAGGTACGAGCTTCCCTCGCTGCTGAGGCATTGATAGATCGCCGGCAGCGGTGGCTTTGACGGAGTGTTGCCATCCCCCGACGTGGCGTCGCTCGAACGTGGCAGCACCGCGCTGTCGAGTATGGCGTCGCCGCCTTCGTGCTCGACCATGCGTGCTTCCATGATCGTTCGGCCCTCACGTGGCTGCGTCGCGGCAGGCGAGGCGGCGACGTCCATGGACGGCATCGCTGCAGGCGGCGGAGCGGGGCTGTTCTGCACCGGTACGATCGGCGCCGTCGGCGAAGGCGCCGGGACACGCTGGATTTCCTGCCGGGTGCCGGCGGGGCAGGGGGTGCGCTGCAACGTAGGAACATCGCTGCTGCCCATGCAGCGGTAGATCACCATGTCATCGGCCAACGCGTTGCCGGGCAACAGGGCGATGGCCAGCCAGATCAGTCTTCTCATGCGAGCAGCCTACAGCGGTGGTCCATGCCCGGGTAGTTGCCAACCTTGGTTGGCACCCGTAGTGCCCATGCCGTGGTAGTTGCCAACCTTGGTTGGCACCGCTGTTTGCCAGTGCCCACCAAGGTGGGCATCTACCAAAGCGGGGGCATGGCCCCCAGCGCAGGGCTCAGATGCCCCGGTAGTTGCCAACCTTGGTTGGCACCGCTGTTTGCCAGCGCCCACCAAGGTGGGCCTCTACCAAAGAGGGGGCATGGCCCCCAGCGCAGGGCTCAGGTGCCCCGGTAGTTGCCAACCTTGGTTGGCACCGTTGTTTGCCAGCGCCCACCAAGGTGGGCATCTACCAAAGCGGGGGCACAGCGCCAGCGCAGGGCTCAGATGCCCCGGGTAGTTGCCAACCTTGGTTGGCACCGCTGTTTGCCAGTGCCCACCAAGGTGGGCATCTACCAAAGCGGGGGCATGGCCCCCAGCGCAGGGCTCAGGTGCCCCGGTAGTTGCCAACCTTGGTTGGCACCGCTGTTTGCCAGTGCCCACCAAGGTGGGCGTCTACCAAAGCGGGGGCATGGCCCCCAGCGCAGGGCTCAGGTGCCCCGGTAATTGCCAACCTTGGTTGGCACCGCTGTTTGCCAGTGCCTACCAAGGTGGGCATCTACCAAAGCGGGGTACCGTCCTCAGCGTGGGGCTCAGCCGCCGCAGTCCTGCGCCAGCCGCGCGTCGATGCCACGCTGCTCCCTGCTGATCGCGGTGCGCTCGCTCTGCAGCGCGCTGTTGTAACGCCGGTCCAGTTCCCAGCGACGATCACGCAGGCGTGCGCACACTTCCTGCGGGGGCAGGGCGTGGCAGGTATCGCGCACCAGGATGTTGCCGGCAGGCACGTTGACACCGACGCCCACTGACGGCGGGCGATACACCGCAGGCCCGCCGCCGATGGGGGTACCGATGGTGTTGCCGCTGCCGGCCGGACGCGGCCCCGGATGCGGTCCGGGGTACGCACCGCCAGGATGACCATGCGGGTACCAGACCGTGGTCCACAGCGGCACCCAGCGCGGATTCCCTTCGTTGTTGTCACTGGTGTAGCGGTCGCCGTCTTCACTCACGCATTCGTACATCGGCTGTGGCGGCTGGATGTAGACATGGCGCACCTCGCGCTCGCGCATCGCTGGCGTCTGCACCGGTGCGGGCGGCGCGGCCTCGGTGCTGACCACCCGTGGCGGCGGGTCGCGCGGCCGTTGCAGGTCGCGCACTTGCTGGCGGCCGGCCGTGCAGGGCTTGTCCTGCAGCGCGACGGCACCATTGCTGCCGACGCAGCGATAGACCCGCACGTCGTCGGCGGCAAGGGCCGGCAACGACAGCAGCAGGGCCAGAGACAGGACAGGGCGCAGCAGGGTCATGGGCGCAGCGTGCGCGATCGGCAACACCGACGCAATGGACCTGTCAGGAGCGCAGTACGTTGCCACTGAGCGCGTCGCGGATCGGCGTGGGTTGGGCCAGGCCGCCGGTCTGCCCATCGAGGATGCCGTCGAGCAGGCGCAGCAGGCGTGGGTCCAGTTCTTCGCGGCTGCGCGCGGGGGGCTCGCCGGCAAGGTTGGCGCTGGTTGATACCAGGGGGCCACCCCAGGCCTGGCACAGCGCTGCGACCAGCGGGTGGGCGCTGATGCGTACCGCGATGCCGCTGTGTTCGCCGGTGATCCAGCCGGGCGCGCGGGTACCGGCGGGCAGGATCCAGGTGTTGGCGCCGGGCCAGCTGGCGAGCACTGCGCGCTGGCGTGCATCGGGCAGCGCCTGCAGGCGCACCCAGCCCTGCAGCTGCGACAGGTCAGCGGCCACCAGGATCATGCCTTTCTCGATCGGGCGCTGCTTCAGTCGCAGCAGCGTGTGCACCGCTGCCTCGTGCGCAGGATCGCAACCCAGGCCCCAGACCGCTTCGGTCGGGTAGGCAATCACCCCGCCACTGCGGAGCGTGGCGACTGCGGTGTCCAGTGTGAGTTCTTTCATGGCGGCGACCGGGCCCGGCGTGGGCCTTCATTATCCCCCCGCTGCGTGCAGAGCGGGTGGAGCGGTGGGGGCGGACCGTGGGTCCGCTCACCTTGGCAGATCATCCACGCGTGGCGTGGATCTACTTGGCCGCCTTCTTGACGGCCTTCTTTGCCGGTGCCTTCTTGGCCACGGCCTTCTTCGCAGCCGCCTTCTTGGCCGGCGCCTTCTTGGCAGCAGCCTTCTTCGGCGCGGCTTCCTTCTTCACTGCCGCCTTCTTTGCCGGGGCCTTCTTGGCGGCGACCTTCTTGGCGGCGACCTTCTTGGCGCCAAAGCCCTTGCGCACCGGCTTGCCGGTTTCTTCCATCAACTGCTGCACCTCGGCCAGGGTCAGCGATGCCGGTTCACGATCCTTGGGGATCTTGCCGTTCATCTTGCCGTCGCTGATGTACGGGCCGAAACGACCGTTCAGCACCTGGATGTCGCTGCCCTCGAACTCCTTGATGATCCGGTTGCGCGCGATTTCTTCCTTCTCTTCGATCAGGAACACGGCGCGGGCCAGGTCGATGGTGTACGGGTCGTCTTCCTTCTTCAGCGAGGCGTAGGTGCTGCCGCGCTTGGCGAACGGGCCGAAGCGGCCGATGCCGACGCTGACGTCCTCGCCCTTGTCCTCACCCAGCGCGCGCGGCATCAGGAACAGTTCCAGCGCGTCTTCCAGGGAAATGGTGTGCATCGACTGGCCCGGCCGCAGCGAAGCGAACTTGGGCTTGTCCTCGGCATCCTCGGCGGTGCTGCCGATGGCCGCGTACGGCCCGAACCGGCCCAGGCGCACGCTGACCGGCTTGCCGGTCTTCGGGTCGGTACCCAGTTCGCGCGCACCACTGGCCTCGGCACGGTCGACCGATTCCTTCTTGTCTTCGACCAGTTCCTTGAACGGTCCCCAGAAGCGCGACATCAGCGGAATCCACTCTTCCTCGCCACGCGAGACGGCATCGAGCTCGTCCTCCAGCTTGGCGGTGAAGTCGTAGTCGACGTACTGGGTGAAGTGGCTGGACAGGAACTTGGACACCGCACGGCCGACATCGGACGGGCGGAAGCTGCGGCCTTCCATTTCCACGTACTTGCGGAACAGCAGGGTCTGGATGATCGAGGCGTAGGTCGAAGGACGACCGATGCCGTACTCTTCCAGCGCCTTCACCAGCGCCGCTTCAGTGAAGCGCGGCGGCGGCTGGGTGAAGTGCTGGTCGGCCACGATGCGCTCCAGCGGCACGCGGTCGCCCGGCTTCATCGCCGGCAGCTTGCGGCCTTCATCGTCATCCTCGGCGCTCTTGCTGTCCTTGCCTTCCTCGTACACGGCCAGGAAGCCGGGCACCACCACCGTGGTGCCGCTGGCGCGGAACACATGTTCGCTGCCGGCCGACAGGTCCACGCTGACGGTGTTGAGCGTTGCCGGGATCATCTGGCAGGCCACTGCACGCTTCCAGATCAGCTCGTACAGCTTGCGCTCGTCGTCGGTCAGGAACCGCGCGACCTGGGACGGGGTGCGCAGTGCCGAGGTCGGGCGCACCGCTTCGTGCGCTTCCTGGGCGTTCTTGGACTTGGTCTGGTAGGTGTTGGGCTGGTCGGGCAGCGAGGCAATGCCGTAATCACGGGCAATCACGTCGCGGATTTCGGCCAGCGCGTCCTGCGACAGGTTCACCGAGTCGGTACGCATGTACGAGATCAGGCCGACCGTGCCTTCGTCGCCGCCGATGTCCACGCCTTCGTACAGCTTCTGCGCGACCTGCATGGTCTTGCGCGTGGTGAAACCGAGCTTGCGCGAGGCTTCCTGCTGCAGCGTGGAGGTGGTGAACGGCGGCGCGGGGCGGCGCTTGCGCTCCTTGCTGGCCACGTCGGTGACATGCAGGGCGCCCTGTGCGGCCTGCTGGATGCGCAGGCGGGCGGCCTCGGCGGTGTCGCCGTCGGTGACGGTGAACTGCTCGAACTTCTGCCCGTCCAGCTTGACCAGCTTGGCGTTGAAATGCTGCGAGGGGTGCGCGCACTCGGCGGCGATCGACCAGTACTCGCGGGCGATGAAGGCTTCGATCTCTTCCTCGCGCTCAACGATCATGCGCAGCGCCGGGCTCTGCACGCGGCCTGCCGACAGGCCGCGCTGGACCTTGCGCCACAGCACCGGCGACAGGTTGAAACCGACCAGGTAGTCCAGCGCGCGGCGCGCCTGCTGGGCATCGACCAGATCGCTGGCGATCTCGCGCGGCTGGCTGATCGCTTCCTTGATCGCGCGCGGGGTGATCTCGGTGAACACCACGCGCTGCATCGGCTTGTCCTTGACCAGCCCGCGCTCCTTCAGGATCTCGGCGATATGCCAGCTGATCGCTTCACCCTCGCGATCCGGGTCGGTCGCCAGCAGGATGTCGTCGGCGCCCTTTGCGGCCTTGGCGATCGCATCGACATGCTTTTCGTTCTTCTCGATCACGTCGTAATGCATGGCGAACCCGTTGTCCGGGTCAACCGCGCCTTCCTTCGGGATCAGGTCACGCACGTGCCCATACGAGGCCAGGACCGTGTAGTCCTTGCCGAGGTATTTGTTGATCGTCTTGGCTTTGGCCGGCGATTCAACGATGAGCAGGTGCTTGGGCATGGCAGCAGGGTCTGTGGGTAAGCCGCGGGGAAGGGCCGCTAGGGTGGAGCAAACGGCCGCATTAGTGAAGCGGCCACGGGCAAATCAATAAACTGAACGCCCGGGACTGTGCCGGGCGTTCAGGTTTCACCTTATTAGAGGAATCACGCCCGGCCTGCCATTGTCAAGCAGGGGGGCGTGAGGATGGCCGTCCGCGACGGCGCATTGGCCCTCGATCCGCGATCACGACGCCATGTTGGCGATGACGCCGACGGCGAAGATGATCGCGGCGAAACCGGCCAGCATCAGCAGGCCGCCCAGCACCAGGATCACGATGGTCACCGTGCCCATCTCGCGGCGCTGCAGCTGCGGCTGGTCGGTATAGGCCCAGCGGTCGACCACCA
This sequence comes from Stenotrophomonas sp. 2694, assembly GCF_040548715.1. NCBI lineage: Bacteria > Pseudomonadati > Pseudomonadota > Gammaproteobacteria > Lysobacterales > Lysobacteraceae > Stenotrophomonas > Stenotrophomonas sp. 2694. The sequence goes on along the minus strand of NZ_JBEPSG010000008.1, from coordinate 143,712 downwards.
CCGTGTCGCAGATCAGGTCATGCAGGCCCTGCTTGCGCTCGGTGAAGGCGGCCATCAGGTAGCCGATGCACAGTGTCAGGCCACTGAGGATGGTGGCGAAATAGCGGCCGATGCTGCGGCCCAGGGTCAGGCGATCGCCATTGCCGCGCACGACCTTGATGCCGATGGCCATCTTGCCGAGGGTGGCACCGCCGCGGGAGGCATGGAACCAGCCGTAGTAAGCGGCGGCGATGAACAGGCCGGCCAGGCCACTGATCAGCTGGGTGACCACTTCAACCGCTGTTTCGCCGCTGCCGGCAGCGCCCATGCCCGCGCCGAGCACGAAGCCCAGTACGCCACCGACCACGCCGCTGGGAATCAGCAGGACGAAGTAGTCGATCAGGTAGGCGGCAAAGCGCTTCCAGAAGCCGGCGTAGACCACCTCGCCGCCCTGCACCGGCTGCGAATAGTCACTGCCGCCTGCGCCGGGCGCGGTGTACGGCGAGCTGCTGAGGGCGCCGGTGCCCGGCAGGGGCGCGGTGCCGTTGTCGATCGCGGCGTAGTCGTTGCGCAGGTCGAAGCCACCGGTGGCGGTGGACGTGCTGGCATCGGCCAGGGTCTGCAGGCCCAGCTCTTCCACCATCTGCCGCAGCGGCGCCCACTGCCCCATGCCTTCGCGCCAGACCAGGGTGTCCAGGTTCAACTGGCCACGCTGGAAGCGCTGGCGGATCTCGGTGACCTCCAGCGGTCCCTGGCGTTGCTGTCCTTCGGCGTAGTACCACTCAGTCATTGCATGTCCCCTGTTGGGTCGTCCTTGGTGGGTTGCCCGGTGCGCGGCTCAGCCGCGGCATTGCGTGGGCAGATACTTGTCGTCGCTTTCGCCGCTGCATTCCCAGCGCCCGCTGTCGCGGTCGTATTCGAGCCAGAGCAGGTCGCCATCCTGGCTCTTGCCGGGAACCGCCAGCGTCGCTTCGATGCCGCAGTGGCCATTGTTGAAGCGGCCGATATGCACGGCCGACAGGCCCTGGCCTGCGAATTCGTCCGCCGCCGGGAAGCCGGCGTCGTTGGCGCCCGGGCAGCGGCCCTGGTCATCGGCGAAGTGCTGGACCTTGTCCTTCAGCGGCTGCAGCACGGTGACCGCGCCGGCGACCTTGGCCTTGATGGTGTAGTCGTTGTAGGCCGGCAGGGCGATCGCGGCCAGGATGGCCAGGATCGGCACCACCACCAGCAGTGCGACGCCGCCGATGATGGCGGTCAACGCGCAGCCGGACAGGCCCTTCTTCGCGACCGGGGCAGCGTCCATCGGCGTGGTCGCGTACGGAGAGGCGGGCGGAAGGGTTGGCGGCAGAGGGGCGGCAGGCGGCGGCGGTGGTGCCGTGGCGGCTGCATCAACGGCGGGCACGATCAGGCCCAGTTCGTCGACCACGTTGCGCAACGGCTGCCATTGCGGCAAGCCGTCGCGCCATACCAGGGTGTCCAAGGTGATCTGGTTGCTGCGGAACAGCTCGATCAACTGTTCCGAGGGCAACGGGCCTTGCTGGCGGTTGCCTTCGGCATGGAACCACTCACTCACGGGGACGCTCCTGAATGCGCACGGTCCCCAAGTGTACGGTCAGTGCAGGGGTTCTGGCTCGTCCACGAACATCTGCGTTTCCATCCAGGCGTAGGCCGCCTCGGCGCCGGGCTGGTTGAACAGCACCATCAGCACGACCCATTTCAGGTCGTCCAGGTCCAGTTCGTCCTGGTCCAGGGCCATCGCCCGGTCCAGCACCAGCTCGCGCTGGCCGGCATCGAGGATGCCGTGCTGTTCCAGGTACAGCAGGAAACCACGGCACTCCACGTCAAGCTTGTCCAGCTCCGGGCCGTGATAGATGCGCACCGGGCCATCGACCCGGGCCTGGGCCGCGCTTGGGCGCTGCGCTGCCAGGGCATCGAGCCATTCGAATGCCTTGTTGATCTCAGTGGGGCTGAAACCGGCCTGGATCAGGCCATTCTGCAGGGAGTCGCGGTCACGGATCAGGTCCGCATCTTCGCTGAAATAGTGTTCAAACAGGTACAACAGTACATCCAGGATGCTCTCTTTCATTGCCCCTCGGCCTGCGTCGCGCGACGCTGTGGAGGTGAAGAAACTAGGGACGTCGACAGTAGCGGCCGTGTACGCACACCACGATCCCCGCAAGTTCCATGGCCAGCAGCATGGAGGACACCTCCGACGCCGTCAATCCACACTGCGTGATCAGTGAATCCATACTGATTGGGTCGTGCTCCAGCACCCGCCACAAGCGCTGGTAGTCAGCGTCGTTCGCCCAGCATGCCGGCAGGTCCGCCGGCGCTGCCTGTTCAGTGGGGGTGGCAAGCCGGGTTTGCAAGCCTGGAAGCTGGTGACGCAGTGCCGGGGCCAGCAGTTCCAGCACTTCTTCGGGCCGTTCGACCAGGGCAACCCCTTCACGGATGAGCCGGTGGCAGCCAGCGGCACGCGGATTGAGCACCGAACCGGGTATCGCGCAGACCTCGCGGCCGGCTTCGGCTGCCAGCCGGGCGGTGATCAGGGCGCCCGAGCGTTGTGCTGCCTCGACCACCACCGTGGCCAGGGCCAACCCGGCCACCAGCCGGTTGCGCGCGGGGAAGTGACCCGGCCGTGCGGGCGTACCTGGCAGGTACTCGCTGAGCACCGCGCCGTCGGTGGCGATTCTTGCCTGCAGGCGGGCATGGCTGGTGGGATAGGCGCGGTCCGGGCCAGTGCCTATCACCGCGAGGGTGCAGCCGCCTGCCTCCAGCGCCGCCTGGTGGGCGGCCGCATCGATGCCTGCCGCCAATCCACTGGTCACCGCCAGCCCGGCCTCGACGAAGCAGGTGGCAAACCGGGCGGCCAGGGCACGACCGGCGGGGGTGGGTGAACGGCTGCCGACCAGGGCCACCGCAGGACGCCAGGCGATGGCCGGATCGCCGGCAACGAACAGCGCCAGGGGCGGATTGGGTGCATCAAGCAGGAGGGGCGGGAAGGCTGGATCGTTGCAGGCCAGCAGATGATGATCAGGCTGCTGCAGCCAGCGCTGCGCAAGCGCGAGGGCGCGGGTGTCGGGACGCTCCAGCGCAGCGCATTGTTCCGTCGTGCAGCCGTGGGCCCGCCAGCCTGCAACACCGAGCGCCAACGCTGCATCCGCATTGCCGGTGGTCTGCAGCAGCGCGCGCCTGGGTGCCAGGGAACCAGCCGCGATCAACAGGCGCAGCAGCGCCTCATGTCCATGCTCAGTCATCCCCCGACTATCGGCCTCACGCAACAAAGGCGCCCTAGGGCGCCTTCGCGTATTGCTGTCAGGGTATCCCGGAGGTTGCCGGCCGATGCGGTCGGCACTCCCTGCCGAGGCCGGGCGGGGCCCGGCGCCGGATCATTTTGCGTCCGGATGCAGCGCGCTGTAGCCCACACGCACCGGCTTCACACCCTGCATCACCAACGCATAGCTGACGTTGTCGAAGGTGCGGAAGACCATGGCATGCGCGGCGTACTCATCAGGCAGGCTGACCCGGCCGGCGCCGGTGCTGATCGAGTCGTCCATGCGCGAGGACCCCGGGAACTTCATCCGGTGCGCCACGTGGCTGCCATGGCGCCACAGCGAGAACACGGTGCCGTTGTCCACGCCCTGGGCGCGGCCAGCGGAAATCGCGATCACATCGCGCGGGCCGCCGGTAGTGAACATATCGGTGACTGCCAGCACGCGTACATCCACGCCTTCCACGCCGGCTGCGGGCACATGCGGGAAGAACTGCAGGTCGTACGGGGTGGCCTCGACCGGCACCAGGCGGTCGCCTGCACGTACTTCACGGCCGCCGCTGGCGTTGTCCAGCGCCAGGGTCGACGCTTCGGTCTTGCCGCCGGCCACCTGGGTGATGGTGCCGGTGCCGACCTGTGCCAGCTCATAACCCAGCACGCCGCGGCGGTGGTTGGGCGCGCTGAAGGCCTTCCAGAGATTGCCGCTGCCCGGGGTGACGTCGCCGTTGGCGGTCAGGTCCTCGGTGGGCTTGGGCTGGGCGTAGCGCACGGTCGGGCGGACCACGGCCCAGCGCTGCCCGACCTGGGCGTCGGCCAGGCGCACATAGGCGGTCTGCCCACCGGTGGCGCGCAGGCGGTTGTCTTCCAGGCCGACCACATAGGGCAGCTGTTCGATGCTGTCGACCACGCTGAGCTGCTTCAGGAACGGCTCGACCTGGGCCAGCGGCACGCCGGTTACCGGGGCTTCCTGGCGCGGGCCGGGCTGGGCCGTCACGCGGTCCAGGTAGGCCAGGCTGAGGACGTCACCGGGATAGATCAGGTGTGGATTGGCGACCTGCGGATTGGCCTGCCATATCTCCGGCCACAGCCATGGTTTCTGCAGGAATCGTCCTGCGATGTCCCACAGGGTGTCCCCTTTGCGGACCACATAGGTGTCCGGGTGCCCGCCATTCACTTCCACGGCGGTAGCATAGGCAGCCACGGTCAGCATCGCCGCGGCGACGACCGTACGAAAACGAAGCAACATAGGTGTGAAGCCCTGATTCCCCAACAGGTTCGCGCACTATAGTCCAGAAACCGGGGCGCAAGGCAAGCGTTGGAGCTAGAATCTGCGACGTATGCCGGCGTACCCCGGCCCCAACCCCGGAAACTGCCATGGCTTTACTCCCCATCCTTGAGTTCCCCGATCCGCGCCTGCGTACCAAGGCTGCGTTGATCGATGCCGCCGAAGTGACCACTCCGGCGTTCCAGGAGCTGCTCGACAACATGTTCGAGACCATGTACGACGCCCCGGGCATCGGCCTGGCTGCCAGCCAGGTGGACGTGCACCAGCGCTTCATGGTCATCGACGTGAGCGAAGAAAAGAACGAGCCGCGCGTCTTCATCAACCCGGAAATCGTCGCCAAGGACGGGGGCCAGGTGTACCAGGAAGGCTGCCTGTCGGTGCCCGGCATCTTCGCCGACGTGACCCGTGCCGACACCATCACCGTCAAGTTCCTGGATCGCCAGGGGCAGCCGCAGGAGTTGACCACCGACGGCCTGCTGGCGGTCTGCGTGCAGCACGAGATGGACCATCTGGACGGCAAGCTGTTCATCGATTACCTGTCGCCGCTGAAGCGCGAGATGGTCCGCAAGAAGCTGGCCAAGCAGCGCAAGCACGTGGCGTGATCGCTGCTCCGGGCCGCCCTTCGGGGTGGCCCGCGCCTGCGCGTGACGCGCGGGCTGCATGGCGCCGGCCGACGGCGCCGTTTTTTTTCCTGCACGATTTCATCCTGCAAGTGGGGTTGCCATGAGGATTGTCTTTGCCGGTACGCCGGAATTTGCGGTGTCGTCGCTGCGCGCGGCCGCGCGTCATCACGAGGTGGTGGCTGTTTATACCCAGCCCGATCGCCCTGCCGGTCGCGGCCGTGGTCTGGCGCCTTCGCCGGTCAAGCTGGAAGCGGTCGCCCGTGGCATCCCCGTGTACCAGCCGGAAACGCTGAAGGACGAAGCGGCCCAGCAGCAGCTGCGTGACCTGCAGCCGGACCTGATGGTGGTGGTGGCCTATGGCCTGATCCTGCCCAAGGCGGTGCTGACCATTCCGACCCACGGTTGCTGGAACGTGCACGGTTCGCTGCTGCCGCGCTGGCGTGGCGCCGCACCGATCCAGCGCGCCATCCAGGCCGGTGACAGCAAGACCGGCATCTGCCTGATGCAGATGGAAGCCGGTCTGGATACGGGCCCGGTGCTGCTGCACCAGGAGCTGCCGATCGCCGCCACCGATACCGGTGGCCAGCTGCACGACAAGCTGGCCGAGCTCGGCGCGCAGGTGCTGTCCGATGGGCTGGGCCTGCTGCGCGCCGGCATCAAGCCGATCGCACGGCCGCAGCCGGAGCAGGGCGTGACATACGCGCACAAGCTGGACAAGGCCGAGGCAAAACTTGACTGGGCGCAGGACGCAGAAGCGTTGGCGCGCACGGTGCGTGCATTCAATCCGTGGCCGATTGCCGAGGCACTGCTGGCCGGTGAGCGCGTGCGCATCCACGGCGCGGTGGCGCTGGATGTGGCGCATGGCCAGGCGCCGGGCACGGTGCTGGCCGCGGGCCGCGAGGGCATCGACATCGCCTGCGGGCAGGGCGCGTTGCGCCTGCGCGTGCTGCAGCGCGAAGGCGGCAAGGCAATTACCGCTGCCGACTACCTCAATGCGCGCCGTGATCTGCGCGTGGGGGTTTGACGGGTGAGCAAGGCAAACGATTTTTCCATCGCCAAGGCGGCGCCGGGCGCGGCCACCCGCATGCTGGCTGCGCGCGTGCTGGCGCAGGTGTTCACCCGCGGTCGTTCGCTCAAGGCGGAACTGGCCTGGGCGCTGCCGAAGCTGTCCGACACCCGCGACCGCGCGCTGCTTGAAGCGTTGTGCTTTGCGGTGCTGCGTCGTCGCAGCACCTATGACGCCGCCCTGCAGGGATGGATGCAGAAGCCGCTGTCCGCACGCGATGCCGACCTGCGCACGTTGCTGATGGTGGGCTTCGCCCAGCTGGATGTGCTGGAACTGCCTGCCCATGCGGCCCTGTCGGCGACGGTCGATGCTGCACGCGCACTTGGCCGCGAACGCCAGGCTGGCCTGGTCAATGCGATCCTGCGACGGGCCCAGCGCGAAGGCTTCCCCGAACAACCGGCGCGCGACGCATTTCCGGCATGGCTGGCCGAGGCCGTCGAGCACGACTGGCCGGCACAGGCCGAGGCGATCTTCGCCGCCAGCCTGCAGCCAGCGCCGCTGTGGCTGCGTGCCAACCGCCAGCAGGGCGGGCGCGACAAGATGATGGCGGCCCTGGCCGAGGTGGGCATTGCCGCCGAAGCCAGCGCGCTGAGCGCCGATGCGCTGCGACTGGCCGTGCCGGTTCCGGTGAACCAGCTGCCCGGTTTCGGCGAAGGCCTGCTGTCGGTGCAGGATCTGTCGGCGCAGTGTGCAGCCGACGCGCTGGCGCCGCCGGCCGGCAGCCGCGTGCTTGACGCCTGTGCCGCCCCGGGCGGCAAGTCGGCGCACCTGCTCGAGCGAGACCCCGGCCTGCGATTGCTGGCGCTGGATATCGATGCCCGTCGTCTGGCGCGCGCCAGGGATACGTTCGCCCGCACCGGTGTGGGCGAAGGCGCGCAGGTGCAGGTGGCCGATGCCAGCGATCCGGGGGCATGGTGGGACGGCGTTCCGTTCGACGCGATCCTGCTGGACGCGCCGTGCTCGGCCACTGGCGTCATCCGCCGGCAACCGGACGTGATGTTCCATCGCCGTGCGGAAGACATCGATGCGCTGGTCGGCATCCAGGCCCGCCTGCTGGAAGCCTGCTGGTCGATGCTGCGCCCCGGTGGTGTGTTGCTGTATGCCACCTGCTCGATCCTGCGCGCGGAAAACGTCGATCAGGTAAAGGGCTTCCTGAAATGGCACGCGGATGCGGAAGCGGTCGCGCTGGATGACGCATTTGGTCTGGATTGTGACGGTATTGCTCGCCAGCGCCTGCCCGGTGAAAACGATGCTGACGGATTTTTCTACGCGCGTCTGCTAAAAAAGGGCTGACCCAACCGCTGTCCGAGCCCCCATGCTGAAAACCCGCGCGTCACGCCAGACATGGCTGTTCGTTGTGATGGCCCTGTTGGTGTTGGGTGCCGGGCTGGGACTACGCGATCCCTGGCCCTCGGACGAACCGCGCTTCGCCCTGGTCGCCAAGCAGATGGTGGACAGCGGCGACTGGCTGTTCCCGCACCGTGGGCTGGAACTGTACTCGGACAAGCCGCCGATGCTGATGTGGTGGCAGGCCACGCTGTACAGCGTGATCGGCAACTGGCGGGTGGCGTTCCTGCTGCCTTCGCTGATCGCTGCTCTCGGCACGCTGTGGTGCGTGGTCGACCTCGGCCGGCGCCTGTGGACACGCCAGGTCGGCCTGTACGCTGGCTGGGCGCTGCTGTTCGCCCTGCAGTTCACCTTCCAGTCGAAGAAAGCGCAGATCGACCCGCTGGTGGTGTTGTTCATCACCCTGGCCAACTATGGTCTGCTGCGCCACCTGCTGCTGGGCCCTGCCTGGCGCTGGTGGTGGCTGGGCTGGTTCTTTGCCGGCATCGGGGTGATCACCAAGGGCGTGGGCGTGATCGCGCTGCTGATGATCGTGCCAGCGGTGATCGGCTCGGCCCTGCACTGGCCACGGGTGCGGCTGCATGCGTGCGACCTGCGCTTCTGGCTGGCACCGCTGGCATTCGTGTTGGCCATCGCGCTGTGGCTGGTGCCCATGGTGATGACCGCGCTGGCCACCCGTTCCGGCGAATACCTGGCCTACATGGACGACATCCTGTTCCGGCAGACCGCCAAGCGCTATGCGCAATCGTGGGACCACCACCAGCCATGGTGGTACTTCCTGGGCACCATGCCGTCGATGTGGATTCCGGCCTTCCTGGCGGTGCCGTGGGCGATCCCCGCCTGGCGGCGCCGGCTGCAGCGCCGGGACGCACGCTATCTGTTGCTGCTGGGCTGGTGGGCGCTGATCGTGCTGTTCTTCTCGATCCCCAATGGCAAGCGCGACGTCTACATCCTGCCGGCGTTGCCGATGTTCTGCCTGGCACTGGCGCCGTTGCTGCCGGGGCTGCTGCGCCGGCGCGATGTGCAATGGCTGCTGGGCGCGTTCACCCTACTGCTGTCGCTGGGGACGTTGGCCGCGGGGTTGTCTGCCCTGCTGGGCAAGCCCGGCTTCGAAGTGCGGCTGATGCAGACGCGGGGCATCGGCAATGGCGAAATGAACGCCCTGGCCTGGGCGGCGATGGCGATGGGCGGCTGGGGTGTGGCCAGCCTGCTGCTGTTCGGGCGCGGCCGCCGTCAACTGGCGCTGGTTTCGACTCTCACTGCGGTGTGGGTGCTGTACAGCCTGATCGGCTATCCGCTGCTGAATGATTCAAGTTCCGCCCGCGGCCTGATGCGGCACACCGGCCAGCGTATCGGCGCCGATGCCGAGCTGGGACTGGTGGCCTGGAAAGAGCAGAATCTGCTGATGGCCGACCGCCCGGCAGCCACCTTCGGTTTCAACGAGCCCTGGGATGAGCAGCTGGCTGCGGCGGTGGAATGGCAACAGCTGGCGCCCCGGCGCCGCTGGTTGCTGGTCCACGAAGACGCGCTGCTGCCCTGCATCGACCGCGACCGTGCCGAGCTGGCCGGGATCGCCAACCGCCGCCGTTGGTGGCTGGTACCGGCTGCTGCCGTGCAGGGCCGCTGCGTGGCCAGCGCGGAGGAACGCGAACGTGAACGGCGGCTGCAACGTGAGGAATAACCATCCTGGCCCGTGCTTGTCCAGACTGCCCAAGCGACAGCAAAGGCAGTAAAACGTCAGCGTGGGATCGGCCGTGCCAGTGATCCCGTTCATTCCGCCGGATTGCAGCGAACTTTTTCGACGTGGCAGCTTCACAGCACAACCTGGAATCCACGATCGGCGATCCGCTGGGCGTCCCCGCAGGCAGGCGCCCGCGCGCGGCGCACTGGCTGGCGCAGATCGGCCTGTTCTGCATGCCGGCACTGGTGCTGACGATCCCGATCAACCTGTTGCCCTACGCGCTGCTGCTGCTGGTCAGCACGGCGATGGTGCCAGGCCTGCTGTGGCAGGCCCGGCGTATGGACATGCAGCCGATCAAGGTTCTCAGCTGGCTGATGCTGGCGGTGCTGGTGATGGCCATCGTGTCGGTCGCGCTGTTCGAACAGGGCCTGCGCGATGTCGACAATCGATCCCGCTTCCTGGTCATCCCGTGGATCGCACTGTGGGTGTGTGCGCTGCGCCCGGACATGCGCTGGCTGTGGCGCGGTGCGTTGGCCGGACTGGTGGGCACCTTCGTGCTTTCGGCGCTGCAGGTGTTCCAGGGTGCGCCACGCGCCGAACTGTTCACCAACGCGATCGTGCTCGCCGACATCGTGATGATGCTGATGGTGCTGCTGGTGTTCTGCCGGCCGTCGCGGCGCTGGTCGTTGGTGATCGTCGGCATGGCCGCCGGCTGCGGAACCATCATCCTGACCGGAAGCCGGGGCGTGTTCGCGGCCCTGCTGGCGCTGCTGGTGGTGCTGGCACTGAGCCTGCGCTGGCGCACCGGCGCGGCGCGTCTTTCAGTGCTTGCCGGCATGCTGGCCATCGGCGCGACCCTGCTGCTGTCGGTGCCCGAACTGCGCCACCAGGTGCGGTTGTCTGAACTGCACAGTGATGTGCAGCGCATGGAGCAGGGTGACAGCGACTCTTCGGCCGGCGCGCGCGTCGAGCGCCTGCAGGTGGCGTGGGAGACCTTCCTCGACCATCCACTGACCGGGGTGGGCATCGGCCACTTCGACAGGGCCATGAAGCGGGTGCCGGCCTGCCGCGAGAATCCGCAGGAAATCCGCTGCCACCTGCGCCATGCGCACAACGATCTGGCCGAGTGGTCGGCCACCCAGGGCCTGCCGGGCATGTTGCTGCTGCTGGCGGTATACGGGGTGCCACTGTGGGTGTTCCTGCGCCTGCACCGGCGCAGTGGACACGCTACCTTCCGTGGCCCTGCCGCCGCCGGTGTGATGGTGGTGGCGTCCTACATCCTGTGCGGCCTGACCCAGTCGATGTTCGCGCACCAGATGACCGCAAGCTTCTACGTCACCATCGTCGGCCTGCTGGCCGGCCTGTCGATCGTGGAAGGGGCGCGGCACCGGGCGAAGAACGCCCGGTAGCGTCCAGCCACCCTCGATTCCGCACTCAGGGGTTGGGCGGATCGGACACGGCCTGACCGTTGCCCAGCATCCACAGCATGATGGTCTTCTGGCGCACGTAGTTGGCGCGCACGTAGGCATATACCAGGCCATGCCAGCCGTCGCGGAAGCCGCCACGGAACAGGAAGCCGCGCCAGAACCGCCAGGCCGGGGCCAGCACCAGCTTGCCGAGGGTGGCCCGCTTGCCACGCGCGAACTCGTGCTCGGCCATCATCCGTGCGTACTTCTCGGTCTTGGCCAGCTGCTGCTGCAGCGAGCGGTAGGGGAAGTGGATGAGGTCCCCGCGCAGGGTGCCGACCGTGCCATCGACACTGGCCGCCTCATGGATCTCGCGCTTGCCGCGCCAGCCGCCGTGGCGGCGGTCGAACAGGCGCAGCACCCGATCCGGATAGGCATTGCCGTGGCGCAGGAACCTGCCGAAGTACTCCGACAGGCGGGCGAAGCGGTAACCCGCATGACCTGCAAAGCCGCCGTCGCGGGCCTGCTCGATGGCCGTGCGCAGTTCCGGGCTGATGCGCTCGTCGGCGTCCAGGCACAGCACCCAGTGGTGGGTGGCCTGCTCGACGCAGAACGCCTTCTGGCTGCGGAAGCCATCGAACGGACGCTGCAGCACGCGGGCGCCGGCCGCCTCGGCGATGGCCACCGTGGCGTCGGTGGACTGCGAGTCCACCACCACGATCTCATCGCAGAAGGCCAGCGAGGCCAGGCAGTCGCCGATGCGCCCGGCCTCGTTGAACGCGATAATGCAGGCCGAGATGCGAGGCCGTTCGATGGGAGCGGTCGTGGAGGACATGATGGCCGGGTACCTGTTGTTTGCGACGGAGCGCTATGCGCTGCCTATTCTCGCCCCGTTGGTGCAGGCCTTGCACGCTTCCGGCCAGGAAGTGGCGGCCTGGTTCGAAGATGGTGCGGCTGGCAGCCAGCTGCCCGGCGTGCCGAACATCGGCCTGAAGCAGGCCCTGGCGATGCGGCCGCGGGCGGTGTTCAGCGCGGCCAACTGGGTGCCGACCTTCCTGTCGGGGGCCAAGGTGCAGCTGTTCCATGGCTTCAACGTGGAAAAGCGCGACAGTGCGCGTGGCCACTTCCGGGTGCGCGGCATGTTCGACCTGTACTGCACGCAGGGCCCTGCCACCACCGCGCCGTTCCGCGGGATCGCGGCAGTGCAGGGCCATTTCGCCGTGGCGGAAACCGGCTGGCCGAAGCTGGACCCGCTGTTCCGCGACGACGGTGGCGACAGTGCCGCGCTGCGCAGTGCAGCCGGCGGCCGCCCGGTGATCCTGTTCGGATCTACCTTCACCGAGCGCTTGAGCGCCGCCCCGCACCTGCATGCGCAGATCGCGGCCGACATCGCCGCCGGGCAGCACTACTGGCTGCTGACCCTGCACCCGAAGTGCCCGCCGGAACTGTTCGAACGCTACCGCGCGCTGGCCGGCGCCAATGCGCGTTTCATCGAACCGGAGCAGGTGATGGCCGCCCAGCGCGCCGCCGACGTGCTGGTGTCGGACACCTCATCGATCGTTTCGGAGTTCATCGTCCAGCACAAGCCGGTGGTGACCTTCCGCAACCGCGTGCCGAAGCCGCACATGATCGATTTCGACGATCCGCAGCAGTTGCCGGCAATGCTGGCGCGCGCGCTGCATCCCGACGCGGCGTTGCAGGCGGAGATCGTGCGTTACGCCGATGCCATTCACCCCTATCGCGATGGCCTGTCCAGCGAGCGGGTGATCGCCGCCACCGAGGATTTCCTGTCCGGCGAAATGGGCGTGCTGCGTCGCAAGCCGTTTGGCAGCTGGGTGCGCGACCTGCAGATCCGCAAGGACCTGGGCTACTGGGGTCCGTCGCAGCGTTGATGTGGGTAGTGCCGGCCGCTGGCCGGCAACCACCGGAATGCCTGCGGATGTGGGTAGTGCCGGCCGCTGGCCGGCATCCACCGGAATGCCTGCGTTTGCCGGCCAGCGGCCGGCACTACCGTTGATCCACGCCATGCGTGGGGGGCAGTAGATCCACGCCATGCGTGGGTGGTGCAGTAGATCCACGCCATGCGTGGGTGGTGCAGTAGATCCACGCCATGCGTGGATGGCGATTCAACGATCGGCCGCGCTACCAGCGCAGCTTGCGCCGTGCCAGCGCCGTGGCCAGTTCTTCCATCAACGCCTGTGCACGCGCCTGCGGCAGGTAGCGCAGTGCCAGTGCCACATCGCCATGCGCACCGGCGGTGTCCAGCTGCAGGCTGGCCGTACCCAGCAGCTTGTCCAGCGGCGAACGCTGCAGGCGCAGGCCCTGCACCTTGTCCAGCTCGGCCCAGCGCCACCAGCGCTTCCACCAGCCGCCGCGCACCGCCACGAACTGGCCATCCAGGTGCCAGCCCATCCGCGCCATCTGCCGGTGCGCGATCAACAGGCTGACCGGCAGCCAGGCCAGCAGTGCCAGGGCCGGCAGGCCCCAGCGCCAGTACAGCGCGGCGGTCAGCAACGGCACCACCAGCAAGGTGGACAGCGACAATCGCCACCATCCGCGTTGCGGTATCGGTTGCCACTGCTGCGGCGGCCATTGCAGCTGCGGCAGCAGGTGGCGCACCAGCCCATCGCAGGCGCTTGCACCAGCCAGCGGTGCCAGTTCGCGCAGCGCGCGGTCGTCGTCGCGCGAGGGGCCACCGGCAGCGCTGTCGATACGCAGCTGGCGCAGCCCGAACCAGCGTTGCAGGGTGCTCTCGCCCAGCGTCCATGCCTGGATGCGGCGGCGCGCGACGCTGCTGCGGGTGCGGCTGAGCAGGCCGGTGGAGACGGTCAGGCGCCGCTCGCGCTCGCTGAGGGTGAAGCCGTGGTAGCGCAGCAGCGTCAACACCACCGACAACACCCGCAGCAGCAGCCAGCCCAGCAGCAACGCGGCCGCCAACAGCACCAGCCCGCCGGTCACCCCGGCATGCAGGTGGCTGGCGTAGCCGAAGGCCTCGCGCCCGCCACGCTGGATGGCATCGTCCATCACCGGGCGCGGTACGGTCTGGAACAGGACGCCGAAGGCGGCGATCGCCAGCGCCCAGCCACGGTTGGACAGCAAGCCCATGCGCAGCACGTCCCAGCTCGACAGGCGCAGCAATACCTGCTCGTCGTCGGATGGCACGACATCGGCAGCCGGCGCGTCGCCCGGCGTCGGCTGGGGCGCCTGTCCACGCTGGCGCACCAGTTGTTCCAGGGCCAACGCCTGGTCCAGCCGCAGCACGCGCATCTCCGCTTCCGGACGCACCCCGCCGGCCGACTCCAGGCGCAGTTCGGCAACCCCGAACAACCGGTGCAACGGGTTCTGCCGCACTTCCACGTTGTGGATGCGGGCGAAGGGAATCTCGCGCCGGTTGCGCGCCAGTAGGCCGCTGCGCACGGTGATCGCATCGTTGCCGATGCGATAGCGGTAGCTGAGGTACTGCAGCACCGACACCAGCACCAGCGCGGCGATGGCGGTCAACGGGATCAACTGTGCCCACATCGGATCGCGGTCGCCGCGTTGGCCGAACACCAGCAACGCGACCAGCGGCAGGAAATAGTGGCGCAGCTGCATCAGCAGCACGAACAGCCACGACCACGGATGCAGGCGATGCTCGTCGCCACCGCTGGGCAGCGAGGGCGGCAGGGGCGGGGGCAGGCTCACAGGGCGTCGGCGTCCTGGTCGAGCTGATGGGCCAGGGTGTCACGCAGGCGCTCGGCATCGGCTTCGTCCAGGCCGCTGACGGTGACCGCACTCAGGCGGGTGCCGGCGGTATGCACGATCAGCGTGGCCAGGCCTGCACGCCGCTCCAGGGGCCCGCGACGCAGGTCCAGGTGCTGCACGCGCGAAATGGGGATGCGGGTCTCCAGCTGCCACATCAGGTCGCGGCGCAGGCCCAGGCCCTGTGCGTCCAGCCGCCAGCGGGTGCGGGTCAGGCGCCGATGGCCGATCCAGGCGCCGAAGGCGAGGCCGACCAGCAGGCCCAGCATCGCTGCCCACAGGCCACCGGGAAGATCGAAGAACCACCAGAGGGCCGCCAGCGGTGCGCCGGGGATGAACAGTCCGCCGAAGGCGCCCTCCAGCGCCGCCAACCGGGCGGCGCGCCGCGGCAGGGGTTGCCAGTGGTCGAGGGGCATTTCGGCAGCAGCAACAGGCAAGGGCAGTTCGGTCACGCGGGCGTCCGTCGGGCAGCAGTTCGGGCAGGCGCGGTGATGGCCGCACCGCGCAGACGTTAGCAGGTCGCCCGCGTTACTGGGCGGCCTGGATCAGCGCATCGACATCCAGCAGATGGCCGGCGCGGTCGGCCTTGGTGCGCAGGTAGTGCTCGTTCTCGGCGGTGATCTCGCCGGTGACCGGAATGCAGTCCAGCACTTCGATGCCGGCATTGCGCAGGCGCTGTGCCTTGGTCGGGTTGTTGCTGAGCAGGGCAACACGGGATACACCCAGCCCGCGCAGCATCGCCACCGCGCTGCCATAGCGGCGCTCGTCGGCGCCGAAGCCCAGTTGCGCATCGGCGTCGATGGTATCCAGGCCGTCATGCTGGTAGCCGTAGGCGCGCATCTTCGCGGCGATGCCGGTACCGCGGCCTTCCTGGTCCAGGTACAGCAGTACGCCGCCGCCCAGTTCCTTCAGTTTGCGCAGGCCGCGCCGCAGCTGGTCGCCGCAATCGCACTTGAGCGAACCGAACAGGTCGCCGGTGAGGCAGGACGAATGCACGCGCACCGGCACCACTGCGGACAGGTCCGGTTCGCCGACGATGATCGCTACCTGGTCGCGCTGGGCGACGCCACCGCGGAACACCGCGAACGTGGTCATGCCGACGTCGCGCAGCGGCACCGGAGAACGCGCCACCAGTTCGTAATCATGTGCGGCGTGCGCGGCGCCTTCGGCCAGATCGCACAGGCCAACCTCGGCCGCGCTATCGAACGTGGCGTCGTCTGCATCCAGGCGCACGGCCACCATCGCCGGCAACAGCAGGCCCAGCCGGGCCAGTTCGACAGCGCCGGCATCGAACGCATCGCCTGCGCTCCAGGCCGCGGGCATCGGTCCGGGTTCGCGCAGGTAGCCCAGCGAGGGCAGGGCATCGAAGGCAACGCCGGCCAGCGGCAGGCGCGCGCCTTCGGGGGCCTCCACGCCGAGCACGCGGGCGCGGGTGGCGGTCAGGTACAGGTAATGGCGCTCGCGCGCGGCACTGGCGAAGGCGGCGAAGCTGCTGGCAGTGGCGCTGTCCAGCGCGATCACCGCCAGGCGCTGGCCCTGGCCATCGTGGAGCAGGACCGGGCGACCGGCGCGCAGTTCGGCGACCGCGCGCTCGCAGCGGATCGCTGCCGGATCACCGAACAGGGAGGAAGCAGACATGGCAGGACCGGGGGAGGCGGACATCGGTGTCTCTATGGGGGCGCCAGCGTCGTATTCAACGTGCTGCGGCGGTGTGTCGCAGGCCGGTGCAGCGGCTCTCAGTGCGGATGTTCGTCGGTCGCGTACGGGTCTTCCTCGCCGCTGCCCGGTGGCCGCAGCGTATAGCGCTTGTAGGTCCACTGGTACTGCGCCGGGTCGCGGCGGGCGATGCGTTCGATGCCCGCGTTGAGCGCGGTGGCCGCCACGTGCGGGTCCGGATCGGCCACGGCCGGGTCGGTCGGCGCGATGTGCAGGGCAAATTCCATGTCCGGGCCGATGCGCTCGCACCAGCCATACAGCACGGTTGCGCCGGTGCGCTCGGCCAAGCGGTTGACCAGGGTCATGGTCAGTGCCTGCACGCCGAAGAACGGCACGAACACCCCGTCGCCGGCCTTGGGCTGCTGGTCGGGCAGGATGCCGGTGGCACCGCCGTCCTTGAGCACCTTGAACAGCTGGCGCACGGCCGGGCCTTCGGCACGCACCTGCTGCACGTTGTCGCCGCCGCGCACGATCTGCAGGAAGGCATCGCTGGCCTCGTCCTCCGGCGGCTTGTAGACGATGGCGATCTGGCCGCGCGAGGCCAGCCACTGGTTCAGCAGCTCCCAGTTGCCGTAGTGCGGGGCCGCCACGATCACGCCCTTGCCGCTGGCAAGGGCCGCGTCGTACAGCGCCTGGCCGTGGCGCTCCTTCAGGTGCAGGCGCAGGTTGTCGGCGGGCTTCCGGCTCCACAGGCGCAGGGTCTCGATGGCCTGCAGGGCGGTGGAGCGCAGCAGTTCGCGCTGCAGGCGGTCGCGTGCCGGTGCGTCCAGCTCGGGGTAGGCCAGCTCCAGGTTGCGGCGGGTGACGCGGCTCTCTCGGGCATCGAGGCGCACCCACGTCCAGGCCAGGGCGCGCGCGAACCCGCGCAGCAATGGCCAGGGCAGGCGGGCGAACAGGGTGGTGGCGCGGTAGACCAGCCGGGCTTTGCGGTGTGGATTCATCGGCCCCAGTTTAGCCAAGGGCGCTGCTATCGTGGCCGGCCCCTTGCCTGGAAGCCCGCCGATGCTCGTCCTGATTCAACGTGTCAGCCAGGCTGCCGTGCATGTGGAAGGTGAGGCGGTGGGGCAGATCGGCCCCGGCCTGCTGGCCCTTGTCGGCATGGAGCCGGGCGATACCGAGGCCCAGTTGCAGCGGATGGCCGAACGCCTGCTCGGCTACCGTGTGTTTGCAGATGAGGCCGGAAAAATGAACCGCTCGCTGCGTGATACCGGCGGCGGCCTGCTGCTGGTCAGCCAGTTCACCCTGGCCGCAGACACCCGTTCCGGCATGCGGCCAAGCTTCACCAGCGCGGCACCGCCGCAGGAGGCTGAACGCGGGTTCAATCGATTTGTCGACATCTGTCGTGAAAATCACGCGCCGGGGGTGGAAACGGGCCGCTTCGGTGCCCATATGGTCGTCAGCCTGGTCAACGACGGTCCCGTGACCTTCCTCCTCAGGCCCTAGGCCGCCGGGACCACCGCCCGGCAGGCCGGGCCCCGGGCTGGTATAATGCTACGTTCCCTATTTCCCCCTAGCCGGTGGCGCGAGCACTACATGGCCAACGAACGTCCTGCCCAATCCGAAATCAAGCAACTGATCAGCAAGGGCCTGGAACAGGGCTACCTGACCTATGCCGAAGTCAATGACCATCTGCCCGACGACATGGTCGACCCGGAACAGATCGAAGACATCATCGGCATGATCAACGGCATGGGCATTGATGTCCATGAAGTTGCTCCGGATGTGGAAACCCTGCTTCTCAACGACGGCAACACGGGCAACCGTGAGGTCGACGACACCGCAGCCGAAGAAGCTGCCGCCGCGCTGAGCGCGCTCGACACCGAAGGTGGCCGTACCACCGACCCGGTGCGCATGTACATGCGCGAAATGGGTACCGTCGAGCTGCTGACCCGCGAAGGCGAAATCGCCATTGCCAAGCGCATCGAAGAAGGCCTGTCCCAGGTCCAGGCCGCACTCGGCCAGTTCCCGGTGTCGGTCGAATCGCTGCTGACCGATTACGAAGCGCACAAGGAAGGCCGCAAGCGCCTTGCCGAAGTGATCGTCGGCTTCAACGACCTGACCGACGACGTGCCGGCCCCGGCCGCTGTGGTGGCCGATGACGCGGACGACGCCGATGCCGACGCCGACGAGGAAGAAGACGACGTCGACGGCGGCGATGAAGAAGCCGCACCGACCGGTCCGGATCCGGAGGAAGTGGCTGCGCGCATGCAGGCGCTGGGCGATGCCCTCAACGCCTTCAAGAAGGCTGCCGCCAAGGGCGACAAGAAGAACCTGCTGAAGCTCCGCGAGGAGATGTCGGCGGTGTTCGTCACCCTGAAGCTGCCGCTGCCGCTGACCGACGTGCTGACCAAGCAGCTGCGCGACACCATGGGCAGCATCAAGGCCCACGAGCGCCGCGTGCTGAACCTGGCCACCGTCACTGCCCGCATGCCGCGCAAGGACTTCATCCGTTCCTGGGAAGGCAACCAGACCAACCTGGAGTGGGTGGAAGACGCACTGAAGCGCAAGCAGAAGTGGTCTTCGGCGCTGCGTGAAGTGAAGGACCAGATCGTGTCCGAGCAGCAGGCCACCATCGACATCGAGAAGGTCACCCTGCTGGACCTGGACGAGCTGAAGGAACTCAGCCGTGCCATGGCCTACGGCGAAGCCAAGGCGCGCAAGGCCAAGAAGGAAATGGTCGAGGCCAACCTGCGCCTGGTGATCTCCATCGCCAAGAAGTACACCAACCGCGGCCTGCAGTTCCTCGACCTGATCCAGGAAGGCAACATCGGCCTGATGAAGGCCGTGGACAAGTTCGAGTACCGCCGCGGCTACAAGTTCTCCACGTATGCGACCTGGTGGATCCGCCAGGCCATCACCCGTTCGATCGCCGACCAGGCGCGCACCATCCGTATTCCGGTGCACATGATCGAAACGATCAACAAGTTGAACCGCATTTCCCGCCAGATGCTCCAGCAGTACGGCCGCGAGGCTACGCCGGAGGAGCTGGCCAAGGAAATGGACATGCCGGAAGACAAGATCCGCAAGGTGATGAAGATCGCCAAGGAGCCGATCTCGATGGAAACCCCGATCGGCGACGACGAGGATTCCCATCTGGGCGACTTCATCGAGGACACCAACGTGGAGTCCCCGATCGAGAACACCACCAACATCAACCTGTCTGAAACCGTGCGCGACGTGCTGGCCGGCCTCACCCCGAGGGAAGCCAAGGTGCTGCGCATGCGCTTCGGCATCGACATGAACACCGACCACACCCTCGAGGAAGTCGGCAAGCAGTTCGACGTGACCCGCGAGCGCATCCGCCAGATCGAAGCGAAGGCCCTGCGCAAGCTGCGTCACCCGAGCCGTTCGGAGCAGCTGCGCAGCTTCCTGGATATCGATTGATCTCCAGGTAGTGCTGACGTGTTGAGAGAAACCCCGCTTCGGCGGGGTTTTTCTTTGGGGGATCCGGTGTGGAGCCGTGGCCATGCTTGGCTGCGGTTGGCGATGACGCATCCGCCCTTTGACGTGCGGAGATGACAGACGCACGCTGGCGTCGCAGGTGCTCAACACACCTCGTGGGCGGGCCGGATTACCGGCACCGGCGCGGACGCGCTGCGGGGACACGTGCAACGTGTATCTGCGGCATCACCCCTGTTGAGCATTGGAGCTTGGCCATGAAGGCTGTTGAACATGATGTGCCTGTTGTCGCTGCCCTGGATTTCCCGCCGTTGATGACGTGGCAGGACGTCATGCAGGACGAACTGGAGGATCGGCTGGGCTTCGCCCGACGGGCCACGCTGGCGCTGCTGACGCAATCGGGAGAACAGTTGGTTGCGGGGTTTGCCGGTGGCAACCGGAGGGGGCTGGAGGGCGCAATGAAGGCGGTGGCGCTGTTCCAGGCGCATCTGCAGGAGATGGAGCGGTTGGCGGGGATGGCGGAGCGACGGTTGCAGCGTGTTGGCGAGGCGCTTGCTGCTGCCGACTGAGTAGCCGACTCCGGCCGTGCTCCACTACACTGTGACGCTGCGCAGGGCCTATAGCTCAACGGTTAGAGCAGGGGACTCATAATCCCTTGGTTCCAGGTTCGAATCCTGGTGGGCCCACCATAAAAAACAGGC
The DNA here is from genome assembly GCF_040548715.1 of Stenotrophomonas sp. 2694. Taxonomy (NCBI): domain Bacteria; kingdom Pseudomonadati; phylum Pseudomonadota; class Gammaproteobacteria; order Lysobacterales; family Lysobacteraceae; genus Stenotrophomonas; species Stenotrophomonas sp. 2694. The sequence goes on along the minus strand of NZ_JBEPSG010000008.1, from coordinate 123,497 downwards.
ACTTAGGCGGCGGCCCAAGTGCCTTTTTTGTGCCGGCGGAAAAATTGCCGGGAAAATTCACTGCCGCAGCGCTCGGTGATCCCGATGATGACCTGCAGCTCATGTAGCTTCTGAATCGGGGAAGATACGTCGCTGTTGAGTACGTCGATCATGGTTGCCCCCTAGGCGTGATTCGAGAAAGATGAAACGGCGTGTACAGGGATCTTGGGGGGGATTGGCACGACACGATCGACGGTTTCGCGGAGCTGTCGGAATAGTCGATGCTCACTGCTCCTCCATTTCGGCAAGCTGAAATCCATGCAGATCGCGCGTCCAACACATGCTCTCTAAAATCAAACCCATCTACTGCCACGGGTTTTCCCCCAGGCCTCAGAGAGCTGCAGGTCTTCACTTCGGGATCAAGCACAATCACTCCGCCACCGGTAAACAGGCCGTAGTTCCCTTGGCAGTCGTTGCGTGAAACCTCTCGCATCAGTTCCGCGGCAATGCGGAACTGCTGGTCCTTGCTCAAGCCGCTGATCGTTTCGCGAAGCGCGTAGCCATTCTGGGCTAGAAGTTCGATCATCGCGTTCTGCACCGGCGATCGCGCACCGAATGCCTCATTGAAGTCGGTACTTCCATTGAAACGCGACGAGGAGTTCTCTTGCAGGGTACTTTTCCAGAACGTGCCCAGAGCGACTGCTGGATCAGAATCTATCCGGATGAGGTTGATGAAGGTGTAGACCATCCCGCAGGAGTACGCGAGTTGATACTCGCCCCCACTGATCAGGTCATTCAATGGTCGCTTCTTGTACTCTGCCTGGTCGATACATGACTCCGCAGCTGCGCCTACGTCGCGCGTGATCCCTTGCTCCTTACTCCCGGTCACCTCCGACAGAAACAAGCTCGCTGCCATTTCTGCCCCGCCCTCGAGCAGCATAATTCTGCTTTCCTGCGGGAGTGACTCCATCATCTGCACATCTTGATTCCATTGATGAAATGCTTCATGGGCAATGAAGTGAGACAAGTCATTTGGAAAGCCTTTTGAGGTGTCCAGGCAGCCCGCACGAAGGCCAATCAGCAGCAGTCCGGGCAATGAGCTTCCGCTGAAGCGGCAGCCCTGCTGGGTATTGGCGCCCTGCTCAAGCAAGAAGATTACAGAGCTCACGCTGTGCGGCTCAGGTCCCAGGGCACGCCTATAGAACTTCTGGGCCTTCTCCAGCCAATCCTGATATTGGCTCCTGAACGCCTGTGGCACGCCTTGATCCGCCAGCAGCGTTGGAACTGGTATTGGCCGCCCATCGCTGAAGAATGCGTAGCCTTCGAACAACGTCACTGGAGAGCTTGCTGGAAGCTGTGAGGTTTCTGGATCGATATCGCCACATAGGCGTTCAAACTGCGAATCATCAGGATTGATCAAGGGCTGGAGGTTGATCGCGACAGTGGAGGGCGCCAACCTGATGATCAGCGGATACTTTCTTCCTTCGGGAAGCAGGCTCCTGCTGATATCCAAGGTGTAGACGTGTTCGTCCGAGCGGGAGCGCTTCGACGCTTGCCACTCCTGCAGGTTCAATTTGGGCGTACTCCGCGCTGTCACACGCAAAGTCGCCTTTGACATGGCTGTGTCGACCTCAAGGCCGGACGCGAGGCAATCACGCGTCCCGGCCCATGCGTTTGCTGTGAGGAGAGCCCACAGGAGCAAGGCTGCCAACAGAGCCCATGGCTTTGGAGCTACGGGTACCAGTCGAATGAAAGCCTTGCCGGCAGTTTCGCGCATATCACCCCGTCCACAGCCACTTCCCTGAAGCCTCACACTCAGCATTGCTCAGCCCTCCCGGTGGTTTATCGCGAACCGTTAGTCTGCACTGTAATGACCCACCGGTTTCTGCTGAGGCCATGCGGTTAATGTAGCGGCATAGGCCGCGTCCGCGGTCATTATTACCAATGCCAGGATGAGCCCGCCATCCTTGCCACCCGTTGTGCACCACCCTGACGTAGGCTTCCTGGCAGCTTCCGCAACGCAAGGATGCATCCAATGCCGGCACCCGCACATTCGCGCTTGATCACCGTAGCGGCCAGAACCCATCTCCGCCCCCTGGGCTGTGTGCAGAAAGGGCGCTCCAGAGTCTGGCTGGACGACCAGGGGAGGTGGGTCGGGATGGTTGAATTCCAGCCGTCTTCGTGGAGCAAAGGAAGTTATCTGAACGTTGGGGCGTGCTTCCTCTGGAATGAGAAGGACTTCCTGTCATTCGATGCCGGCCACAGGGTCGAGGGTTTCCACGAATTCACCAGTGACGCGCAGTTCGCAGTGGCGGCGACGTTCCTGGCCGAACGCGCGGGGCAGGAGGTGCTCGCATTGCGGGAGCGTTTCGCATCGCCTTCGCATGTGGAGGCCTGGATGGCAGCCAACGCAGGCCTGTCGTTATGGGGCCACTACCACGCGGCAGTCGCGGCAGGCGTTTCTGGTGCGGTTGACCAGAGCAGGCAACTGTTCGAGAAGATCATTGCCGATCCGCACGACGTGCCGTGGGCGATCAACCTCAAGCACCGATGCGAGGCGCTTCTCTGCAGTGTGCAGAACGGCGCTGAATTCGAAGCAGAAATCGCCAGCATGATCACTCGGACCCGACGTCAGCTGGGACTTGCTGAACATGCGCAGGCAATGCCCGCTTGGCTGCGACAGCATGATTCGTAAAGCGGGTTGAAGACGGCCACCTGTCAGCTAGGCGCGGTACCAGACCCAGTGCGAATGTCACCCCGCGGCCACCGCTGTGGCGCGATGCGTGTGCTGCAGCAGACGGAACAGGCTCAGGGATAGCAGGAAGGCGATCTGCTCGACCAGGAAAGCGGCAACCCCACTGGGACAGCTGCCGGTGGGCCACCAGGTTGCCCAGCATTGCTTGCGGGTCAGCCCCGACGCGCAGCTGCCTCGGCACATAGCCCAGACTGAAGATGCCGATGACCACCACCAGCAGGTACACCGCACCCGCGCTGCGGCTGATTGCACGTTCCGTTGCCATGTCCGGTACCCGCACAGGCTCAGAAGGTGGGCAGCCCGAACGCTACGAGAAGCATCGGCCGGGGGTGACTGCCAGAAGTCGGGGGGGACAGCTGGCATCGCAGGCGCAGGCCCCGCCCGTGATCCCGGCTTCACGCCCCGCACGCTATCCACGGCGGTCATGGACCTCATACGACTGCTGCGATCGCTGGAAGAATTCCTCTACGAGCTGGTCGGCTGGCTGGTGTTCTATCCGCGGATGTTCTGGCGGGTAATGATTCACCCCGGCGAGGTCGCCCTCTACACCCGCCGCGAGCTCGGCAAGGATTCGGACCAGCGGTTCTCCGATGCGATCAGCCCGGTGCTGATGCTGATCCTGTCGGTGGCCATCGCCCATGCGCTGGAGATGGCGCTGCGCATGTCCTCGCCCCGGCTCAGTACACCGGTGGGGCAGCTGCTTTTCAGCAGCGAGCAGGGGCTGCTGCTCACCCGCTCTGCGGTGTTCTGCGTGTACGCGCTGGGTGCGGCACTGGGCACGCTTCGGCGCCAGCGGCTGCCCGTGAACCGCGAGACGCTGCGCGAGCCTTTCTCCATCCAGGCGTTCATCGCATGCCCCTTCGTGGTGGCACTCGCGCTGGCGCAGGCGGCAGCCGCGTCCCCGGCGCAGGCCGGCCCGTTCACCGCGCCAGCCATCGGCGCGCTGGCGGTGGCGTGGTACCTGTGGGCCCGCATGCGGGCCTTCGTGGCCTTGAATGGAGGATCAGCGCTGCGTGCGCTCGGCTCGGTAGTGGTCTCGTTCCTGCTGACGACGATCGGGGTTGTCGGCCTGTTTGCTGCCGTCATTCTCTGATCTTCAACAGGGCGGCGATCACTCGAGAGCGTGATCGGACTTGCGCGGTGGCACTGCCGTGGCCTCACCACGCTGCAGGAGGTCGAAGAAATCCACTGCCTCCGCCGCCAGCGCATCGTTGGCGTCGAAATCCCAGTTCTGCTTGTACTCGCGGGCGAGCAGATCACAGACGGCCTTGGCTTGCTGGTAGGTCTGCGACTTCTCCCCGCGATCGGCCAACTGATCGCGGTGGATCTGGCACAGCATGAGCTGGTGGGCATCTTCGGCCCGCTCGCGCTCCCAGCCTATGTCGGGCAGGGCGGACAGTGCTGAGGCAAGTGCGATGGCAATCAAGGGCATGAGCCGGTTCCGGGCGGGGGGCGGAACCTGAGCGTAGGTGATGGTGCAGTGCGCGTGGCGGCACGCGCGATGGCCGTTTTACGGGGTGTTCACCATTCGCAGCAGCATGGTGGCTGCGCTGAAGTTGGTCATGCCGATGGCTCGCCTGCCGCTGGTTTCTGCTCCTGCCACAGCAGCAGCGCGTCCAGTGCCGGGCACAGTGCCTGCCCCCACGCACTGAGTCGATACTCCACTTTCGGTGGCACCTGCGGGTACACCGTGCGCAGCACGATGCCGTCGGCTTCCAGTGCACGCAGCTGCTGCGCAAGCATCTTCTGCGAGATGCCGGGGATGAGCCGCTCCAGGTCGGAATAGCGCTGCACCTTGCCGTCGAACAGGTGGAAAAGGATCAACAGCTTCCAGCGGCCTTCCAGCAGTGCGAGTGCACTGGCCACGTCCGCGGCGGCGGTCTCAGGGGTATAGGCCTTTCTCATGGGGTGGGTCACTTACCTTCAGGTGCGTTCTTGTGGCGGCCAGGGTGCGGTTCGAGAATAGCGCCAGTCCCGCCTGGAGTGCCTGCGATGTCGATTGATCTTCCCGCGCCGTTGTCCCGCTATTTCCTGCTGGCCAATGGCGAGCCCGGAACGCACGTGGAGCAGTGCTTTGCCGCAGGCGCGACGGTGGGCGATGAGCGCCAGCGGCACCAGGGACACACGGCGATTGCCGCCTGGGTGGCGCAGACGCGTGCGGCCTACCAGCAACACGTGGTCCCCCTGCAGCTGCACGTGCAGGACGGTCGCCACATCGTGTCTGCGGAGGTCAGCGGCACGTTCCCGGGCAGCCCGGTGGTGCTGACGCACGCGTTCACCCTGGAAGGGGATTGCATCGTCGCGCTGGACATCCACTGATCCAGTGGCGGTTGCTTCCGGAGATCGGGTGGCACGCGGATGGCAGCCGATTGACGCGTAGCAGTGCCAATGGATGGCGATCTCCACGCATGGCGTGGAGCTACTGGGAGCGGCGTGGAGCTACAGGTTCTGGAACACCGCCAGCTGCGCGGCGAAGGCACGCTGGTAGGCCGGCCGCGCGGTCGCGCGGTCAACGTAGGCAGCAAGGTCTGGATACTCGCCGACGATGCCGCTGCTCTGCAGCCGCAGCAGCACCGACACCATCAGCAGATCGCCGGCGCTGAAGTCTCCGTCCAGCCATGGTGCATCGCCCAGCCGGGCGGACAGCTGGCTCAGCCGCCTGCGCACGCGCTCGTCCAGCATCACCAGCCGTTGCGCGTACCAGGGCTGTTCGCGTTCCAGCACCCACGCCATGGAGCGTTCGACGATCGGCGGCTCCACAGTGTTCAGCGCGGCGAACATCCAGGTGATCGCACGCATGCGCGCACCCGTATCGGCGGGCAGCAACCCGGGGTGCTGTTCGGCCAGGTGCAGCAGGATCGCGCCTGATTCAAACAGCACTACGTTGCCATCCTCATAGGTGGGAATCTGACCGAACGGATGCCGCGCCAGGTGTGCGGGTTGCTTCATCTCCTCGAAGGTGAGCAGATGGACGTCGTAGGCGAGGCCCAGCTCTTCCAGCGCCCAGCGCACGCGCATGTCGCGGGCCAGCCCCTGGCCACGGTCCGGGGAATGCTTGAATGCGGTCAGGATCGGCGTCATCAGGATGTCCATCGGCGTTGGCTGCCACGTTGGCCGGCCTTTCTTCTCTCGACGCCCGGACGGCTCGGGAATCGACACGCCTCCGCTGACAGAGGGCCCGACATCGCCGGCCCGGATGAACGGTTCACGTCGGACGATTCGCCCGGGAGGGTCGGTGCAGCGATACTGCCGTCCTGCACACCCTTGGGGAAGTACGTGAGCACGTCCAGACTGCCGCGCATCGTTGGGTTCGACGTGCCACGGCTTCACCAGCAGGTCGATGCGACTGCCGATGAAGCCATCACCGCGCTGCTCGATCAGGCACCCGATGAACAGTGGACCGGCCGCTTCCTGCAGCACTGCGCGACGCTGGCGTCGCAGCTTTCATTGGCGGAAGTGAGGGTGGAGGGCACCCGCATTGCCTTCCACGGTTCGATCGCCGATGCGCGTGCCTTGGCCGATGCGGTCATCGCGCTGGTGAACCGGTTGAATGATCAGCTGATGCAGGAAGGCAACCAGCTCGCCGGCGAGGAGTGATCTGCGCGCAGCCGGTGTCAGCCCGCTTGCGGGGCCAATGCCGGCCCGGACAGGCGCGCCCAGCAGCCCATCGCCATTTCCGCCGACCCCGGGTGGCCACGCAGGCTGGTGCGCAGCGCAAGCCGTGACTGCAGATCGGTGAGCCACGCCGTGCGCGTGCCATGTGGGTTGCGGACATAGATGTCGCACGCCAGGCGGATGACCGGTGCGACCTCGTGGCGGAAGTTGATGGCGGGCAGATCGCCCGTCTGGAACGCGGCCTGCCAATGCTGCAGCTCGCGCTCGACGTCAACGAAGTCCTTGTTGGTGATGCGTTCCATGAGACTTCTCCTGTTGGAACGCCAACGTACACCTGTGCATGTCAGGAGCCTGTGTGCGCGCAGCGCTGCTCATGGTGCCCGTTCATTAATCTCCGGCTTTCATGCAGCTGCGTAACCGGCCCACGCCCACAGTGGCGTTGCAGCAGATCGCTGCGGTGGAGCAAGACATGAACAACAATACGCCGCAAGGCCAGACCGACCGCACCAACGCCCCGACCGGAATCAAGCAGGCCGCCCAGCAGGGCCAGGCCGACGGCAACGCAATGGGCGGCGACCGCAAGCAGGACGGCAAGCAGCGCCAGCAGGAGCAGCAGGTCCAGCAGGATGCAAAGCCGGTCGGCCCGCAGAAGTCCGGGCAGGAACAGAAGAGCGAGCCGGGCCGTGACAGCCGTCGCTGAGCAGTAAGCGAAGAAGAGGCCGCGCGTTGCGCGGCTTTCCTCTGTCCAACGTTCGGGAAGAGCGCTGATGCCATCCCATGCCCGTGCGGTAAGCCTGATGACGAAGATCATGTACCAGTGCCGTCCGGCAAGAACGACGACGATGGCGCGCTGCCGCGCCTGCCAGGCCCCCAGTCCGGGTGGCATGGAGTGCGCGCGTTGCCTTACCGAAGAACTCGGGGGCGTGATCGGCAACCGCGGTGCTGCGGCGCGCTGGCTGGATTCGTTCCTGAAGGTGCAACAGGACGAGGCGTTCGTTTTCGTGTGCGCCAAGCGGGTCGAGGAAACCGCGTCTGCGGGTCGCAGTCTGGAGTGACATCGCGCAGGCGTATGCTCGAACTCCAATGGGAGCGAGCGTCATGTCTTTTCAGATCAACCTCTATGACAGGGACGGACGCGGGCTTCGCCTTCCCGATGGATGGTGGATCGACCTGCACACCGATCCCCCCGCGCTGGTCAACGGCGCTGTCCGCATCGATCTGCCGGCGTCCGCGCGCAACGAGCATCCTGATCTGCAACCGGACGTCCTGAACCATCTCCGCCGCCGTATTGAAGGTGCGCAATGGCTAACCTGACCTACCATCCGCCGCTGGGCGTGCGCTGGCTGACGTTCCGCCTGCGCAACGGTCAATCCATCGGCCCGGAGAAGCTGCGGGCCGCGTGGTCCGATGCCGCAGAAACCAACAACTGTTCTGTGCGCCGCGAGCACGTGGAAGGCGCCGGCTTCGTCTATGCGCTGTACGCACCGAGCGGGTTGTGCGTCCCGCGGCGCGCGGAACTGCGCATGCGGCTGTTGCTGGAAGAAGCGGGCTACGCGTTTTCGATGGGCGTGCTTACCGGCAGCCATCCTGCCTACGGTTGAGCGCAGGGCGATCTGATCGGCCCGGAGGTTGCTAGACTGCGCGCCCCGCGCGTTGCCGCAATCACGGAAGATTCCCCATGCCGAAGCTGTCTGCTCTTGCTGTTTTCCTGGCGCTCGCTGTCTGCGCGCCAACCGCACACGCCGAGGAACAGGACAGCGCCTCGACCATCGCGTTCAAGTCGATCAGCCCGGTGCTGAATGCCCTGATCAATGCCGACGATGCGCAGGACCTGATGGAGCGGGCCGAGGAAGACGACGCCACGCTGCTGCAGTCGCTGGCGCTCTATCTGGCCGCAACCCGCGAAGACCCCACGTTGGCGCAGGCGCCGTACCACGCAGCGGGATTGTTCGCACGCCGCGGTGACGATGCGCTGGCCGAGCGCTATCTGCGCCAAGCCGATGAGCGTGGCATGTGGTTCGCGCCCGCGCTGGCCGACAACGATGACTTCGAGCACCTGCGCGGAACGCCGTTCTTCAAGCAGGTGCTGGCCAATACGCAGGCACGCTACGCGAAAGTGTCGGTCGGCAAAGTAGGCGCCATCTCGGTGCTGCCGCCTTCGAAGGGTGTTGCGATGCCGGCCTGTGCGCCGGTGCTGGTGTGGCTGCACGGCTACGGCATCAACGGCCACCTGGACAGCAGCGAGCAGCCGCTGGCCGATGCTGGTGTGGTGTTGCTGGGCATCAACGGTACGGAGATGCGCGAGTCGTTCGACAGCTTCAGCTGGACCGGCCCGTATGAGGGCACGCACAAGGTGGTGCAGGCGGGGCTGGAGCAACTGGCCGCGCGCCAGTGCATCGACCGCAAGCAGGTGTACCTGATGGGCTTCTCGCAGGGCTCGCAGCATGCCGGCGCGCTGCTGGCGCAGCATCCGGATGACTATGCCGGCGCATTGCTGGTGTCGCCGGGTGGCTGGCGCCAGCCGGTGCCCACGCAGAGCAGCGCGCACGGCAAGCGGGTGTTCGTCATCAACGGCGAGCAGGAAGGGCCGGCGAACCAGAAGATGAGCGCGGATTTCCGCGCCCTTTTCAGCGATGGCAACGAGCTCCGGTCGCGTACCCATGAGGGTGGCCATTACTATCCGGACGACTGGAAGACCTCGTTCCCACAGGCCATCCGCTGGCTGATGGGCAAGGGCGGCTGAGCGAAGCCCACCGGGTGGCAGGCGGTGGGCGGGAACCACGTCGCCCACTGCTTCCCAAAAGGCAACGCCGCGAGCCCGCCTGCGGGTCTACTGCGCACTGCCTGCGTTGCCTACGCTGATCCCACACGGCCCTTGCCGTGCTCCGGGGCCACGACAGCTCGTGGATCCCGTCTTCAATCGAACCAGCGGCGCTGTGCTGCAGGGCATTGCTGCCCGGCAACGCCATGCCCTGCGCCGTGCGAAGGCGTACCCCGGAACTGTCCGCCGGCCCTGCTTCACTGCCTGCCAGCCAACCTTCGTGGAGATCGCCTCATGTTCAGCCTGGAAAACACCATTGCCCCTGCCGCGCCCGCGCTCGACGAGCTTGTTCCCTCGCGTTACGCCCTGAAAGTCGGTGATATCGATGTGCTGGTGGTCAGCGACGGCGTGCTGCCGCTGCCGACGCAGATGCTCGGCCACAACGTGCAGGCGTCCGAGCGCGCCGAATGGTTCGACGAGATGTACCTGCCACAGGATGCGTTCGACTGGGCGTTGAACGTGATGGTGGTGCACAGCGGTGAGCGCACCATCCTGATCGACGCCGGCCTGGGCATGGACCCGGACCTGCAGCTGCCGCGCGCCGGCCAGCTGATCCGTCGCCTCGGCGCTGCCGGTATCGACCTGCGCGAGATCACCGATGTAGTGATCACGCACATGCACATGGACCACATCGGTGGCCTGCTGGTGGACGGAGTGAAAGCACAGCTGCGGCCGGACCTGAAGATCCACGTTGCGGCGTCGGAAGTGGCGTTCTGGAAGTCGCCCGACTTCACCCGCACCAACATGCCGCAGGGATTCCCGGACGCGCTTCGCGCAACGGCGACGCATTTCTGGGCCGAGTACGGCAGTTTCGTGCACACCTTCGAGGATGAGCATGAGATCGCACCGGGCGTAGTCGCGCGCCGCACCGGCGGCCACACGCCGGGCCACTGCGTGGTGCGCGTTGCTTCGGGGGGCCAGGCGCTGACCTTTGCTGGCGATGCCGTGTTCGCCGTCGGTTTTGATCAACCGAACTGGCACAACGGTTTCGAGCACGACCCGGAGGAAGCGGCGCGGGTGCGCATTGAACTGCTCAATGCGCTGGCCGGCACCGGCGAGATGCTGGTGGCCACGCACCTGCCGTTCCCGTCGGTGGGCCGCGTGTCCCGCGACGGCGAGGCGTTCCGCTGGGTGCCGGCGTTCTGGGATTTTTGATCAAGTTTTCTGGACTTCACGTCACCAATGGTCCCGGATAGGGGCGCAAAGTAGCCCCTGTCGAAACCCACCCATCCGCTGGAGGTCCACCATGAACACCGTTACCCGCACCCTCGCTGCAACTGCCCTGGCCCTGTCGATGCAGGCGGGCCTGTCCGCCCAGGCCGCCGCGCCGGCACACCCGTCCGCGCCCAGCGCTGTCACGCGCACCGCCAGCACCATCACCACCGCCGATGGTGTGCAGCTGTATTACAAGGACTGGGGCCCGAAGAACGGGCCGGTGGTGACCTTCAGCCATGGCTGGCCACTGGATTCGGACAGCTGGGAATCGCAGATGATGTTCCTGGCGGACCACGGTTACCGGGTGGTCGCACACGACCGCCGTGGCCACGGTCGTTCCAGCCAGCCCTGGGATGGCAACGACATGGATCACTACGCCGATGATCTGGCCACGGTGATCAATACGCTGGACCTGAAGGACGTCACACTGGTGGGCTTCTCCACCGGCGGCGGCGAAGTGGCGCGGTACATCGGCCGCCATGGCACGGGACGGGTGAAGAAGGCCGTGCTGATCAGTTCGGTGCCGCCGTTCATGCTGAAGACCGCAGACAACCCCGGTGGCGTTCCGATCGAAGTGTTCGACGGCATCCGCAAGGCGCAGCTGGAGAACCGCTCGCAGCTGTACAAGGACATTCCGTCTGGTCCGTTCTATGGATTCAACCGACCGGGCGCGAAGGTCAACCAGGCGATGGTCGATGCATGGTGGGCGCAGGGCATGCTGGGTGGGCAGAAGAACACCTACGACTCGATCGCGGCGTTCTCGGCGACCGACTTCCGCGCTGACCTGCAGAAGTTCGATGTGCCGACCCTGGTGATCCACGGCGACGACGATCAGATCGTGCCGATCGACGTGGCGGGACGGATGTCGGCCAAGCTGATCAAGGGCGCCAGGCTGATCGTCTACCCGGGTGCGCCGCATGGTCTGACCGAGACCCACAAGGACAAGGTCAACCAGGACCTGCTGGCCTTCCTGCAGCAGAAGTAACCACAAGGGCAGCCGTCAGCCAGCACGGAGACCGGTAGAGCCACGCCATGCGTGGCTTTGCCGTGGATGAGAGCAACCGCATCCACGCATGGCGTGGATCTACTGGATTGACGCAGGGTGGAAAGTCCGCCAGTAGAGCCACGCCATGCGTGGCTTTGATGTGCATGAAGGCAACCGCATCATTGACGCAGGGTGGAGAGCCCGCCGGTAGAGCCACGCCATGCGTGGCTTTGCCGTGCATGAAGGCAACCGCATCCACGCATGGCGTGGATCTACTGGATTGACGCAGGGTGGAGAGCCCGCCGGCAGAGCCACGCCATGCGCGGCTTTGCTGTGCATGAAGGCAACCGCATCCACGCATGGCGTGGATCTACTGGATCGAGGTTGGCTGGTTCAGGCCCTGCAGCTTGTGCGGGTTGCGCTGCACCAGGATCTGCACGATCTGCTCGCCGTTGGTATCGAAGGCCATTGCCGATTCCAGCACGTCGTCGAAGTAACGCAGCAGCCCCAGTCGTCCATTGATCATGCTCGGCACCATGCGCAGCTGGTCCTTGCGCCGCAGGTGCGGGGCGTACAGCAGCTGTGCGATGCGTGCGCCGCCGACCATCGGTTTCGGGAAGCTGGTGACGATGCCGCCGCCATCGCCGATCAGCACGGCCGATTCGGCCATCAGGGTTTTCATCGTCCTGAAGTCGCCATTGGCGATGGCCTCTGCGAAACGCCGCATCAGTTTCTGGTGCACGTCCTGCGGCACGTTGTAGCGCGGTCGCTCCTGCCGCAGCTGCAGGCGTGCGCGGTGCACGATCTGCCGGCAGGCGGCTTCGGTCTTGTCCAGCGTGCGTGCCACCACGTCGTAATCCTGGTCGAACACATCGTGCAGCAGGAACGCGGCACGCGCGTCCGGGGCCAGCCGCTCCAGCACGTTGAGGAAGGCCACCGACAGATCACTGGCCGTTTCCAGCATGTACTCGGGTGTGCCGGTGTCTTCGGTGAGCAGCGGCTCCGGCAGCCACATGCCGACATAGTGCTCGCGCGTGCGCCGGGCCAGGCGCAGGCCATCGATGGCGCGGCGGGTGGTGGTGGCCACCAGCCAGGCTTCGGCGTTCTCGATGTCCTGCTGGTTGGCGCCATGCCAGCGCAGCCAGACATCCTGCACCACGTCCTCGGCCTCGTGCGAGGAGCCGAGCATGCGGTAGGCCACGCCGAACAGGCGCGGGCGTAGTCGGGTGAACAGTGCGGTGGGGTCGTCCATGCCAGCAGAGACGGGACAGGTCCGCCGATTGTGACACCGGCGGACCTGTGGGAGTGGCGGGTACTGCCCCGGACCGGTGGCGGTCAGCGTGGTGGCAGTACCGCCGGCTTGCCGATGTCCTTGATCAGGAACACGACGAATGTCGCCGGTTCGGTCTGGCTGGCATTGCGGCCGACGGTATGCAGATCGTCCGGGCCCTCATGGAAGGCCTCCCCCGGGCCGAGGGTAACCTCGCGGCCGCCGGCCACGCCCATCACGATGCGGCCCTGCAGCACATAGACGAAGCCGTGGGCGTCGTGCCGGTGCACGGGATCGGCGCCGCCGGGGGGGTACTGCACCTTCAGGATCAGTGCTTCCTTGCCCGGCTGTTCCGGCAACGGACGGGTCATGACCTCGCGCACGATGGGCTCGGGCGCGGTGGGCGGCGGTGTGGCGGCGATGCTGGTCAACGGCAGCAGGGCCAGCAGCGCCAGGGAACGGAGAGAACGCATGGCAGGTCTCCAGCAGGGAAGTGTGCAGTCGACGCTCAGGCCAGACCGGCCTTGTCCAGGCCAAAGGCCTGGTCCAGCGAGCCGGGTTGCGTACGGAAGGCGACGTTGGCGCGGTTCCAGGCATTGATCGCCATCACCGCGTAGGTCAGATCGACGATTTCCTGTTCGGACAGCTGACTACGCACGCGCTCATACACGTCGTCCGCAACCCCCTGCGCTGGGAGGTGGGTAAGTGTGTCGGTCCACGCCAGGCAGGCCCGTTCGCGCGCACTGAACAGGTTCGATTCGCGCCACGCCGCGACATGGTGCAGGCGCAGTGCGCGCTCGCCACGGATCGTCGCTTCCTTCACGTGCATGTCCAGGCAGAACCCGCAGCCGTTGAGCTGCGAGGCGCGGATGTTGACCAGGTCGATGATGGCCGCTTCGATCGAGCTGTTGTGCACGGCGTGGGAGAAGGTGCCGAGCTTCCTGAAGAGTTCGGGCGACTGTGCGGCGTAGTCCAGGCGTTGGCTCATGACGGTGTTCCGATGGGAGTTGAGGGACGCAGCGAGGCTAGGCCCGCTGCACGCGGGGCGGTAGGCGAGGGCAGGGCTGCACGGTGTTGCACGAAAAACACCAATGGCCTGTCACAGCGGCGGATGCTCGCCCGTCTGCCGGGCATGGACACCTCATCCGCCCCGAACCGCGCAGCAGCCTGCCCCGCCAGTGAGCGGGTCTGGCAGGCCTTCCTTGCCGCATTGCACGAACTGCCACCGGACATGCGGGCCGTGCTGTTGCTGCATGACGTGCTGGGCGCGGGCTTTGAAGACATAGCGCCGCTGCTGGGGCTGGAGCTGCCCGCATGCCGCCAGCGACTGGCCCATGCACGCGCCCACCTGCTTGCCCGACGCGACTTCCAGGAGCCCGGAACACCATGAATGTCATGCCGCAGTCCTGTCTGGCCAGCGACGGCCGCGATTCCCTCACGGCGTCCTTTTCCGCCAGCTATGCCGGGGTCCTGGCATTCATCGCGGTAGCCGCCGAGGGCAGCTTCGCCCGCGCCGGTGATCGCCTCGGCATCGGTCGTTCGGCCGTCAGCCGCAGCGTGCAGAAGCTGGAGGGACAACTGGGCGTGCGCCTGTTCCTGCGCACCACGCGCTCGACAACACTCACCCGCGAAGGCGAGCTGTTCCTGGAGGGCTGCAGCCCGGGCGTTGCCAGCATCCTGCAGGCGCTGGACGAAATGCGCGACCTGCGCGAGGGACCGCCGCGCGGGCATCTGCGGATCAGTGCGACCCATGGCTTCGGACGCCGGGTGATCGCGCCGCTGCTGTCTGCGTTCCGCGCGGAGTATCCAGAGGTCTCTGTGGAGTTGCTGCTGGACGAGCAGGCACCGGACCTGGCCGCCGATCGCATCGATGTGGCGTTCCGCGATGGCGTGCTGGAAGACAGCCAGGTGATCGCCAAGCAGCTGGTGCCGATGCAGCTGGTGGTCTGTGCATCGCCCGCGTATGTGCAGGCGCATGGCCTGGCAGACACCATCGAAGTGTTGTCCAGCCATGCCTGCATCGGTCGACGCCTTCCCGGTGGGCGCCTGCAGCGCTGGGACTTCCGTGTGGACGGCCAGGATGTGAATCTGCAGCCGCCGGCGGAGGTGGTGTTCAATGATGCCGATCTTGTCCTGCAGGCAGTGATCGACGGGTTGGGGATCGCCCAGCTGCCCAGCTACCAGGTAAGTGATGCGTTGCGCGCAGGCGCTGTAGTGACCTGCCTGGACCGCTACGCGCCGCACGATCGTGGCCATTACCTGTGCTATCTCAGCCGACGCCAGCTGCCCAAGCGGATCCGCGCGTTCATCGATTTCAGCACCCAGCGCATACGCGCGCTGGATCTGGATGTGTTCTCGCACTGGGAAGCGCGGCAGCAGGCGGCAGCGCAGCGCGATGCGGCCCCGGCCTGGGCATGACCGCATTGGTGCCGATGCGGCAACAGTGCGTGGCCCGCTGCGGATCTACTGCGCCGGCCAATGCGTTCCTAGCATGCAGCCACATCCGAACTTTCCACGTTCCAGGAGACCTGTCATGAAGATCCTCGTCATCGGTGGCACCGGCCGCATCGGCAGCAAGGTGGTTGATCGCCTGCATGCGGCCGGCCATGAGGTCGTCGTCGCTGCACCCTCCACCGGTATCGATGTGCTGAGCGGCGAGGGCCTTGCCGCTGCGATGGCAGGCACCGAGGTAGTGGTCGACCTGGCCAACTCGCCCTCGTTCGAAGATGCGGCGGTGCTGTCGTTCTTCGTGACGGCCGGCCACAACATCCTGGCGGCCGCGGCGCAGGCAGGCGTACGCCATCATGTCGCGCTGTCGGTGGTGGGTACCGACAAGCTGGCGGCCAGCGGCTATTTCCGCGGCAAGATCGCCCAGGAACGCCTGATCCGCGATTCGGGCCTGGCGTACACGATCATCCACTCGACACAGTTCTTCGAGTTCCTGCCGGGCATCCTCCAGGCAGCCGGTGACGGCCAGACCCTGCAGCTGCCGACCGCCGCAGTGCAGCCGATCGCCGCCGAGGATGTGGCCGATGCGGTTGCGCGCATCGCGCTGCAGGCACCAGCCAATGGTGTGGTGGAGATCGCCGGCCCGGAACGCGAATCGATGGCGGTGCTGGCGCAGCGCTTCCTGCAGGCAACCGGTGACGCGCGTGAAGTGGTTGGCGATGCCCAGGCGCGCTACTTCGGTGCGCAGCTGCAGCAGGACACGCTGGTGCCGGTGGGCCAGGCATGGCTCGGCTCGATCGGCTTCGAGCGCTGGTTGCAGCAGTCCGGGCTGGCACAGGGCCAGCCGGCCTGATCGGCGGTGGACGCTCCCAGCAGGAACCTGCGATGACCGGGCTGAAACCGCCTCCGCACACGGTGCTCGACAAGTACCACGGTGATGAGGTGCGCCCGCTGTATACCGGACGGGTGCGGGTCAGTGGTGGCGTGGCACAGCATGGCCGGGCGTCGGGCGTGGTGCGGTCCGATGATGGTGCGCTGTCAGTGGACCTGCGGTTGCCTGCTGAGCTGGGTGGACCCGGTGGCGGTACCAATCCCGAGCAGTTGCTGGCGGCGGGCTACGCCGGCTGCTTCCACGGTGCGATGGTGCTGGTGGCTGCGCGTGCAGGAATGGAACTGGTCGAGCCGAGCATCGAGGTAGCGGTGACGTTCGCGCGAGATCCCGTGGACGGCCTGTACCTGCTGTCGGCCGAGATCGTGGTGTGCCTGCCTGGCATGGACCCGATACGTGCAGCCGAACTGGTGCGCAACACCGAGCGGGTCTGTCCGTACGCGAAGATGTTCCATCGGGGCATCAGCCACGTGGTGCGGGTAGCGGTGGACTAGACATGCGGTGCGGATGATCGGGCAGGTCATTTGCCAGGATTCAGATGCGGTGAAGACACCGCGTCGCCCGCGTGAGTGGGTGGGGCGCCGTTGGGCAGCATGATCACCGCATCAATCGATGCTCACCCGCGAACCACACCCGGTCGGCCAGTCTGGGCTCGCAGGCAACGGATTCCACTGTTGCCCTTTTTCCCCCCAGAGGAGACTACACATGAGCACCCAGTCCACCATCGAGCATCGCCTCAACGACCTGATCGAGATCGCACGTGATGGCAAGTCCTTCTACGAGGAAGCCGCAACCAAGGTGAAGGATGCCGAGCTGTCGGCATTGTTCGTCCGCATCGCCGGCGTGAAGGGCCGCATCGTGTCCTCGCTGAGCAGCTCGGTGGCCGCTACCGGCGGCAAGCCGGCCGAGCACGGCACCATGGTCGGTTCCATGCAGCAGTTCTACGGCAAGGTGCGCGCGGCCTTCGGTGACACCAACTACGGTTACGTGGCCGAACTTGAAGAGTCCGAGGATCGCCTGCTGGGCGCGTTCAAGGACGTGCTGAAGGACAACGACCTGCCGCCGGCGGTGCGCCAGGAAGTAACCCAGTGGCTGCCGGAAGTGCAGGAATGCCACTCGGTCATGCGCGATCGCAAGCATGCGATGAAGGCTGCCTGATCGCATCCGGCGATCGTCCCCCACATCGCCGCGACCAGGGCAGCCCAGTGCTGCCCTGGTCGTTTCTGCGTCTGCCATCTGCGATCAGGCGCGTGGCCTGAGCAGGGCAACGGCCAGGCTGGCCAGCGTCGCTGCTGCGGCGGCAGTCCACAGGGACGCGGCAAAGCCCTGGCTGTAGATCGCCCGCGCCAGATCAACCTGGGCTCCTCGGGTCAGTGCACCGGTGGCGATGGTGTCGGCCAGACGCATGACTTCATCTGCAGGAACGCGTGCTGAGAGTCCGGCGCGGATGCCGACGGTCAGGGCGCTGGAGAGGACCGTGAAGCCGAGCAGGATGCCGACGAAGCGCGTCGTCGCACTGATGCCCGAGGCCATGCCTGCGCGGTCGCGGGGCGCCGAACCGATGATCGCCTTGGATGTTTCGCCGTTGAGGATGCCACCGCCTGCGCCGATGATGACCATCGCCAGCAGCGCCACCGTCGGCTGGTTGTGCCATGCACCGACACCGGCCAGCGCATTGCCGGCGGCAGTGATGGACAGGCCGATGGCCAGCACCATCCCGCTCGACAATCGTCTGCCCAAGCGCCTGCCCACGCTGGGGAACAGCAGCATCGCCGCAGCGAACGGCAGCATGCCGGCGCCCGTGGCCAGCGCACTCAGGCCGACGCCGTTCTGCAGGTACTGCGGCAGCATCGAGGCCATCACCTGCGCACTGACCGCGTAGCCGACCATGGCGATCAGTGCACCGACAA
Organism: Stenotrophomonas sp. 2694; assembly: GCF_040548715.1. Lineage (NCBI taxonomy): Bacteria > Pseudomonadati > Pseudomonadota > Gammaproteobacteria > Lysobacterales > Lysobacteraceae > Stenotrophomonas > Stenotrophomonas sp. 2694. Next base: position 105,610 of record NZ_JBEPSG010000008.1, on the reverse strand, counting down.
AGCGCGGGCTGGCAAGCAGCCGCAGGTCGACCATCGGATGCCGACGCGTGAGCTCGATGCAGGTGAACAGCGCGGCCATCGCGATGCCCAGGCCCAGGCCGGCCAGCGCCACCGCCGATGTCCATCCCTGCGCGAGTCCTTCCACGAGGAAGAACACGATGCCGAAGATCGCCATGCTGAAGGTGATGATGCCGGGCGGATCGAGCGGGCGTACCACCGTGTCGGCAGTGTCGGGAACCCAGCGGATCGCACCATAGGCCAGGAAGGCGAGGAAGGGCAGGATCGCGATGAACACCGAGCGCCATCCCCACAGCGAGGACAACAGCCCACCGATAAGCGGCGAGAGCACCATCATCATGCCCATTGCCGTGCCCCAGAAGGCCCAGGCATCGTCGCGTTGCTTGCCCTCGTGGAATTCGTGGCCGATCACCGACAGTGATGGGGCCAGCAGGAAAGCGGCACCCACGCCCTGCAACGCTCGGGCCACATACAGCGCACTGGCCGTGGGGGCCAGCGCGCAGGTCAGCGATGAGAGGGCGAACAGTGCGATGCCGATCAGCAGCACCCGCCTGCGGCCATGACGATCGGCGATGGCACCGGCGGGCAGAAGCAGCGAGGTGAAGGTCAGGATGTAGCAGCTGATCACCCATTCGATGTCGGCGAAGTCAGCCTGCAGATCCCGCGCGATGGTCGGCAGGGCGACGGCCACGGCGTTGGTTTCCAGCACCGTCATCGTGCAGCCGAGCGAGGCGATGATCAGGATCCAGTTGGGCGGTCTGCGGCGGGGGAAGAGAGACACCGGGCACTCGGGTGGGGAAGGAAGAAGGCCCATTCAAGCAACTTCGACTGTTTGTTTCATTGCCGGTGTTCTTCAAGTACGTTAGGCCAAAGCTAACGAGCCGGTGCGCATGGACCGTCGACATCTGCAGTACTACGTCGCACTGGCCGAGGAGCTGCATTTCGGGCGCGCCGCGCTGCGCCTGGGCATCGCCACGCCGACGCTGAGCGTTCAGATCCAGCAGATCGAGCGTCGCCTGGGCACCTCCTTGTTCGATCGCAGTAGGCGCGAGGTCACGCTGACCTCTGCCGGTGCGATCTTCCTGGCCGAAGCACGCAACGTGCTGCGCCAGTTCGAGCAGGCAGAGGCCGTGGGCCGCCGCGCTGGTCGCGGGGAAATCGGCAGGATCGAGATCGGCTACGTAGGTTCGGCGGTCCATGCCGGCGCGCTGCAGGAGCAGTTGCAGCGGTTCCGCAGCGCATCGCCCGACGTGGAGCTGAAGGTCGGCGAATGGCCGATGGCCGACCTGCCGGACCTCCTGCTGGACGGTCGCATCGATGTGGTGTTCTGCCGGCTTCCGATGGAGGTGCCCGATGCGCTCGGTTCGCACATCCTGATCGAAGATCAGTTCTGCGTGGCGTTGCCGGCATCGCATGCGCTGGCCCACGCGGGGGTGCCGGTGCAGCCGGCGCTGCTGGCGAAGGAGGCGTTCATCATGCCGGAGCAGCCCGCCGGCACGCTGGAAGTCGCCCGCCGTGGCGGATTCGTGCCGGACATCCGCTCCCGTCCCGGTCATCTTGCCGCGGTACTCGCGCAGGTCTCGGTGGGCGATGGCGCCGTGGCGATCGTGCCGTCGGTGCTGCAGCGGACGCTGCTGCTGCCAGGCGTGGTGTATCTGCCGATCGCCGGGCCGGTCATCGCCTCGACCATCGCTGCGCTGTACCGTGAACAGGAAACATCGCCAGCGGTCCGCCGGCTCATCGAGCAGGTGCGGCGTACCCCCTCCCGGCGCATCGACATGCTGCCCTTGTCCTGAGGCCTTTGCGGACGACGTTGCCGGATTGCCCCGCAATGGCCTTGCTACACTGGCCGCACTCGATCTTCCACCGGATCATCAGATGAACAACGGGAACGGTCCGCAGACAGTCCGCTGAGCCGCAACAACGGTACGCACGTTGTTGCGGTGATCTTGTCCTGCGATTTCCACGCACTGGGTTGATCACCGCCGGATTCCCTCCTGAGCGGATGTTTCCCCATGTCTGATCGAAAAGCCCTTCGCTGGGCCCATTCCCTGCCGGGCGCCATCGTGTTGATGGCCCCCTTCGACCTCCTGGCCTCGCTGGCCATGGATATCTACCTGCCGGTCGTATCGGCCATGCCGCAGGCACTCGGCACGTCGCCCGCCCTCATCCAGTTGACGCTGAGCCTGTACATGCTCGTGCTGGGGCTGGGCCAGCTGATCTTCGGCCCGCTGTCGGACCGGATCGGGCGACGGCCGGTGCTGCTGATGGGCGCGCTGTTGTTCACGCTGGCGTCGTTCGCGCTGGCCGCGTGCAGCGGTGGTGCGGCATTCCTTGCGTGGCGCGGCGTGCAGGCGGTTGGGGCGTCGGCCGCACTGGTGGCCACCTTCGCCACGGTGCGCGACGTGTATGCCGACACGGCCGAGGGCGCCACGCTCTATGGCTTGTTTTCCTCGATGTTGGCGTTCGTGCCGGCGCTCGGTCCGATCCTCGGCGCATTGATCGCCTATACGCTGGGCTGGCGGGCTATTTTCATCGCGCTGGGTGTGCTGGGACTGCTGGCGGGTGCACGCGCATGCCGCGGCTGGCAGGAGACACGGCCACCGCAGCATGTCCACGCATCGCCAGCCTTCGCGCGCATCCTCGGCAATGCCGGCTTCTGGGTTCATGCATCGGGATTCAGTGCGGCGATGGGCACGTTCTTCGTGTTTTTCTCGATCGCCCCGCGGGTGCTGATGGGGAGGGCCGGCTATTCGGCGATGGGCTTCAGCCTGGCCTTCGCGACGGTGGCGCTGGTGATGATCGTCACCTCGCGCTTCGCTGCTCGATTCATCGGGCGATGGGGCATTGGTGGCAGTTTCCAGCGTGGGCTGATGGTGATGATTGGCGGCGCGCTGGTCATGGCGATGACGGCGATGCTGCCGCCATCCTTTGCCAGTGTCGTGTTGCCGATGTGGCTGGTGGCCATCGGCATCGTGATGGTGGCTGCGGTGGCGGCCAACGGTGCGCTGCGCGATTTTGCCGATGCCTCCGGCACGGCAGTGGCGCTGTACTACGCCGTGCAGAGCCTGATCGTGGCAACGCTTGGCACGCTCGCGACGCTGCTGCTGCCGGGCGATACGGTCTGGCCGCTGGTGGCCTTTGGGCTGCTGCTGCCGTCGCTGAGCCTGGGTGGCCTGGTGATGCTGAGGCGGTGAACTGTGCAATCAGCATCAGAAAGAAAAACTGCTGGCGTGATACGTTCCCGCGTCGGGCAATTGAACAGTGGCTGCCCGGATCGGTTCCGTCTCCATGCTGTCCTTCCGTTCGGTCACCCAGGTCGCTTCATGACACCAACCTCCCGCAAGTCCTTCCGCAAGCCCCAGATCGCCATCCTGGGGAGTGCCGATCCTGGCTCACCGGCGTTCGACCTCGCTGCACAGGCGGGCAGGTTCCTCGCTGAAAATGGAATCACCCTGGTCAGCGGCTGTGGCAGCCCAGCCACGCGGGTGGCAGCCGAGCATGCAGTCGCAGCCGGCGGCACGGTGCTGAGCGTGATTCCGGAAGGCAACATGCCCGCAGCAGACTGGCCGGCAACGGTGGTGGTGCCATGCGGCATGGGCGATGCCCGCAACCTGATCATGGCCTTGGCCGGCGATGCCTGCATTGTCATCGGCGGGCGCGCGGGCACGATTTCCGAAGTGTGTCTGGCCTGGCTGCACAAGCGGCCTTTGCTGCCGCTGGTGGGCGCGGGTGGCTGGTCGGAGGGGCTCCCGGGCAACCCTCCCGATGAGCGCGGGAACTCGCCGATACTGCCGTGGCATGACCTCGCGGAGTTGCGCGCGCAGCTGCGTGATCTGCAATTGCTGGCAGGCTGAACCGGCGCCTTCACTTCCTATCCCGCACACGCGGGTAGGGTGATGCGGCCTGGAGTCACCAGGCCTATCAGGGAGTGATATCGATGCGAGCCATCAGGAAAGTGATCGTTGCTGCAGTGTTTGCACTTGCGTGTACCGGTTCGGTGGCGGTGGCCGGTCCGGTCCAGCCGTGCGACTTCCCGTGCTGGAAGGCCTACCAGGCCTGCGTTTCCGGCGGCGGCGATGCCATGGAGTGCCAGTTCGAATACGATCGCTGTGTCATGGACAGGTGCGGCGCCGTCTGAGGCCTGCATACCGTTCGCAATGGGGGGCCGGATCCAGGGGCCCCTTTTCACCTGGCCGCAGGCACGAAGTCCGCGGTCCTGATCGTCTGGAGCCGCAACATGGCCGTCAAACGTGTCGTCGCCAACATCGCCAGTGCCGATCCTGCGCAGGCGGCCGCGTTCTACGGCGACATCCTCGGCATGGACATCGTGATGGACCACGGCTGGATCGTCACCTACGGTGGGCAGGGCACTGCGCTGGCACAGCTCAGCGTTGCCAGCGAAGGCGGATCGGGTACCCCGGTGCCGGATCTTTCGATCGAGGTGGATGATCTGGACGCCGTGCTCGAACGCCTGCGACACGCGGACATTGCGCTTGAATATGGCCCGGCCGAAGAGCCATGGGGTGTACGTCGCTTCTACGTGCGCGACCCGTTTGGGCGCCTGCTGAACATCCTCGCCCACACCTAGCCGGCGCGCGCCAGCTCAGCGGCGCTTTCCCACTGTGCTGGCAGTGCTGAGTGCTGATCGACGTCGGCCGCACCGCCGGTACGCGGCGCAGTGACCGCAGCACGTCAACGTTGTTGACCGCTGTCAGGTTTGTCGGCCATGTCCTGCTGTTGCTGTTGCTGGCGGCTGCTGGCGTGCCGCGCATGGCCGCCCTCACGGCCGATCGCGGCCATGTGTTGGCGGTCCTGGCTGATCGCTTCACCGCCTTTCCGGCCCGCCACCCGGGCCTCGGCCGGGCTGAACTGGTGTGCATTGCCGGATGCGTGGGCAGCACGTCCCCCTTTGGCCGCGATCGCGCGCTGTTTGTCTTCGTCCATCGAGGCAAAGCCCCGATTGCTGTTGCCATTGCGTGAGTTGGTCATTACCGGTCTCCGGTGTGAACATGGGTCGCTGCCATCAGTGACGGTCCCATGTTGCACAGTGCAGGCTAAAGACAGGTCGAAGTGGGCTGTACGAGGCTCACATGGCCTGCGCACGCGTTTGACAACCGGTTACCGTGCAGGAAGCGCCGGGCTCTGCAACCGGTCGTCACGGCAGCCACCCGTAGCGCCCTGGCAAGGGAGAGTCCAAGCGGTTGGCCGGATGTGGATGGCATGCAGAATGTCATCGTCTGCTATCGCCGATGCCATCGTGCATGCCTAGAATCAAGTCATCCCGGTAGGTCCCGGGCGCTGTCGAGTGAATGGATTCAATGAAGATTCTGTTGACCGGAAGTTCCGGGCGGATAGGGCGGGCGATCTTTGGTGCGCTGGCCGCTGCCAATGAGGTGGTGGGGCTGGATCGCAGTCCGTTCGCCACCACGCGCGTCATTGCCGATGTCACCGATCGCCGGGCGCTGGAACGCGCCGTGCAGGGGGTCGACGCGGTGATCCACACCGCGGCCCTGCACGCCCCGCACGTGGGCCTGGTACCCGACGCGGTGTTCCAGCAGATCAACGTGGAGGCTACCGCGAACCTGCTGCAACTGGCGCGCGAGGCCGGCGTGCAGCGCTTCGTGCTGACCAGTACCACGGCGTTGTACGGCCATGCCGTGGTGTCCGGCGGCTGCCGTTGGATCGACGAGGACACCGAGCCGCTGCCACGCACGATCTACCACCGCACCAAGCTGCAGGCTGAGGCGGCTGCCGAAGCGGCGGCCAGCGCAACATTCACCGTGCGCGTGCTGCGGATGGCACGTTGCTTCCCCGAACCACCTGACCGCATGGCGATGTTCCGCCTGCACCGTGGTATCGACGCGCGCGACGTGGCCAGCGCGCATGCCGCGCTGCTGCACGATGAAGGCGCGGCCTTCCAGCGTTACCTCGCCTGTGCACCGACGCCCTTCCGGCGCGAGGACTGCCTGCAGCTGGCCGCGGATCCGCGCCAGGTGCTGGCGCGCCGCGCACCGCAGCTGCTGGCCGAGTTCGAGCGCCGTGGCTGGCCACTGCCGCTCAGCATCGATCGGGTCTATGACAGCAGCCGGATGCGTGCAGCGCTGGGCTGGCAGCCACGTTTCGGTCCGGAGGACGTGCTGCAGCAGTACGCCGCGGGCAGCATCGAGGTCCTGCCCCGTGCGGAGTGGATCCGCGACCGCGTCGCCGAATAGCACAGGCGAGCAGCACAGGCCTGGGTCGACGGCCGCAGCTGAGCGGGTTCAGGTTTTGTGCGTGCGGCGAGCCTCAACCTCGCCCGGCCATGGCCGCTAACCCGGTGCGCGCCTTCCCGCGCCGGGTTCCTATCCGGCGGGCAGGCGGCCCGCGCGACGGATCGCGCATCTGCGCGGTGCCCTGGTGGCACCGGTCGACCTGAACTGCCTGCGGATCCTCCCATGTCTTCTTCCCGTTCCGTCGCTGCCCGTCGCCCCGGCAGCATCGCCCACAAGCTGATGCTGGGCACCGCGGTGATCGCGTTGCTGTGCTTCGGCGCGACCGCGTTCCTGATCTATCACCAGGCCAGTTCGGCGCTGGTGTCGTCCTCGCGGCAGACCATGGCCAGCGAAGCCCGTGCCGAGGCGCGGCAGGTGGCTGCCGACCTGGGCACGGCCTTTGCCAGCAACGATGCGATGGTGGAAACCGTGCTGGCCCAGCGTGCGCGCGGTGATGCCCCTGATCGCGCCAGCCTGGCCAATGTCATCGGCGAGCAGCTGCACGCGCACCCGGAATGGCTGGGCAAGAGCACCATGTGGGAGGCCAATGCCTTCGACGGCAAGGACGCCGAGTTCGTCAACAGCGAGGCGCACGACGCCACCGGCCGCTACATGAGCTACTGGGCCTGGCAGGACGGCAAGCCGCAGCAGTCGACGATGACCGACTACACCGAGACGCCCAGCGGCTCGGGCAACTGGTACATGGTGCCCAGCCGCGACAAGCTGCCGCTGGTCAGCGAACCGTATGCCTACGACATCGGCGGCAAGCAGGTGCTGATGAGCACGCTGAGCACGCCGATCGTCGAGAACGGCACCTTCCTCGGTGTCTTCACCGTCGACTTCTCGCTGGACGCGCTGCAGAAGCACCTGGCCACGCTGACGCCGATGGGCGCTGGCCGCGTCGAACTGCTGTCGCCGAAGGGCGTGGTGCTGGCCTCGGCCGATGCTGCCGAGATCGGCAAGCCGCGTACCGATGCCGCCACCCTCGGCATGCTGGCGCAGATCGCCGCCGACAAGACGTACGAAGCGTTCGAGCCCGACGCTGCCGGCAACGTCCGCTTGTACGTGCCGCTGCAGGTCGGTGACGCGCCGCAGCGTTTCGCGCTGGGCGTGGTGGTGCCGCATGCGGTGATCATCGCGCAGGCCCGCGAGCTGCTGTGGATCATCCTGCTGGTGGGTGTGGTGGCTGCGCTGGTGCTCAGTGGTGGTGTCTACCTGCTGCTGCAGCGCCTGGCGGTGCGACCGCTGGCGCAGGCCGTGCGCATCGCCGGCGACGTGGCTGCGGGCAAGCTGGATACCGCCATGCCGGCGCTGGGCAACGACGAAGTGGGCCGCCTGCTGGACGCCATGCAGGGCATGCGTGGCCAGCTGCAGGCAGTGATGGCCGCACAGGCGGAGATGGCGCGCCGCCATGATGCCGGTGAAATCAGCTACCGCATGGATGCCTCGGTGTTCCCGGGCGAATATGGCCGCATGGTGGCCGACAGCAACCAGCTGGTGGCCGACAGCAATGCGGTCACCCAACGCCTGGTCGAGGTGATGGAGCGCTACGCGGTGGGTGACCTGAGCGTGGACATGGAGGCACTGCCGGGCGAAAAGGCGGTATTCACCGCTGCCATGGCAACCACCAAGACCAACCTGGCGGCGATCAACGAGCAGATCCAGCAGCTGGCCGCTGCGGCGGCGGCAGGTGATTTCGCCGTGCGTGGCGATGCCCAGCGCTTCGAGCATGACTTCCGCCGCATGGTGGAAACGCTCAACACCATGATGCAGGTCAGCGACCAGAACCTGGCTGCGCTGTCGACGCTGCTGCGCGCCATCGCCGCCGGTGACCTGAGTACACGGATGGAGGGTGACTTCCACGGCGTGTTCGCGGTGATGCGCGACGATGCCAACAGCACCGTGCAGCAGTTGACCCAGATCGTCGGCCAGATCCAGCAGTCTGCGGCCAGCATCCGCCTGGCCGCAGGCGAGATCGCGTCGGGCAACAGCGACCTGTCACGCCGTACCGAGCAGCAGGCGGCCAACCTGGAAGAGACCGCCGCGTCGATGGAGGAACTGACCTCCACCGTGCGCCAGAACGCCGATCATGCCCTGCAGGCCAACAAGCTGGCGGCCTCGGCCGCAGGCGTTGCCAGCGAAGGCGGGCAGGTGGTCAGCCAGGTGGTGCAGACCATGGAGCAGATCGAGACCTCTTCGCAGCGCATCGCCGAGATCATCTCGGTGATCGATGGCATCGCTTTCCAGACCAACATCCTGGCATTGAACGCGGCGGTGGAAGCGGCGCGCGCCGGTGAACAGGGCCGTGGCTTTGCGGTGGTCGCCAGCGAAGTGCGCGCGCTGGCACAGCGCTCGGCGGGCGCGGCCAAGGAGATCAAGGAGCTGATCGACGCTTCGGTCGGCCATGTCGGCGCCGGCGCGCAGCTGGTGCACGGTGCGGGCCGCACGATGCAGGAGATCGTCGGCCAGGTCGGCCGGGTCAACGAGATCATGGCCGAGATTTCGGCCGCCTCGCGCGAGCAGTCGGCCGGTATCGAGCAGGTCAACCAGACGGTGGTGCAGATGGACGAGACCACCCAGCAGAATGCTGCGCTGGTGGAAGAAGCCACCGCTGCGGCGCGGGCGATGGAAGAACAGGCCGAGCAGCTAGCGGTGGCGGTGTCCCGCTTCCGCCTGCAGGCCGACACCCGACCGGCTGCCGCGTTGCGCGCCGCCTGAGCCGGGGCATGAACGACGACGCCCGGCCAAGGCCGGGCGTCGATGTGCCACTGCGTGTGTGGTGCGCTGGGCTTAGAACATGCCTTCGAAGGGGTTCCAGCTGGTGTTGCCCTTCACCTGTTCCAGGTAATAGCTGTAGTTGGTGCTCGAGGCGACCAGGAAGTTCATTGCAATGAACAGTGCGCGGGCCACGATGTCCGGCAGCACCAGGCTGACCGCGATCAGCACGATGTTGATGCCGATCACCACCAGCGCCTTGCGCCACATGCCCAGGATGAACAGATAGATCGCGCCGAAGAAGAAGGCGAAGAAGTTCAGGTTGATCTTCAGGCGGTCGCCGAAGGACAGCGCCTTCCAGGCTTGCTTGAAGCCGGGCTCCTTGGGAGCGCCGTGCTGCTGGAAGAAGTTGAAGCGGAACTGCCACTTCGGGCTGAAGCGGGTCAGGTCAACGGTGTTCATGTATAGGGACTTCCCTGTTAGGAAAACGTTTTCATGATAAGTGAGTCACATTCAGCAAACCAGCTTGGAGCGTCAAAAATGTGACGTTCCTACGGCAAAGGGCTTGCGTCCCGGTGCCGCACCGTCACCCATCCGCCTTGTTTTTAGGATAGGGTGCGCAGTTCCGCTGCCACCCCGGTTGTTCACGGGTAGCAGCGGTATGTCCATGGAGGTTGCATGACCACACCAGCTACACCGGAAAACGCACCCGGACCGGTGCTCCTGCCGACACCCGAAGTGGTGCAGGCACAACAACTGCTCGCCCGCCAGCAACTGGCGGTGGCGATGGACCGTGCACGCATCGCGGCCAGCCGCGACGCTGCGCCGGCGGTTCTGGAAAACGACTGAGCCTGGGAAACCAGCCGCGATCGCGCTGGCCTGCTGCCAGCGCGATCGCAGTGCGCATCAGAAGCGCGCGGTCATGCTGAGGAAGTAGCTGCGGCCGGCGACGAAGTAGTCGGTAGAGCCGTCGGCGTACAGCTTCTTGTCGGCCAGGTTGCTGACGCCGCCACGCAGGGTCAGCACCTCATTGACGTTCCAGGCAGCGGTCAGGTCATACAGCGTGTAGGCCTTCAGGAAGGTATTGACCACGCCGGTCTGCTTGCCGGTGTACTGCGCCGACAGGCTGCTGGAGAACGTGGTGTTCGGGGTCCAGTCCAGCGACGAATAGCCTGAGAACTCCGGGGTGTCGATCAGGTTGCGGCCAGTGGTCAGGTTCTTGGCTTCCTTCATCCAGGTCGCCGACGTGCGCCAGCGCCAGTGATCGCCGAAGCGGAAGTTGAGGTTGCCTTCCATGCCGCTGGTGCGCGCGCGCTGCACGTTGCTCATGCGCGTCCACCAGTAGCCGTTGAAGAAGCCCAGCGCTTCATACTCGATCTTGTTCCTGAAGTCGGTATGGAAGTAGGTCAGGCCGGCGTCGACCAGGTCGTTGTCGAAGCTGATGCCGATCTCGCGGTTGGTGCTGGTTTCCGGGTCCAGGTCCGGGTTGCCGGCCATGTAGCAGCCGCCGCGGGTATAGCCCAGCGGGTACAGCGAGGTGCAGCCGCGGCCACCGGACTGGGTCGCCGCGCTGGGCGAATTCTCGGTCAGGCTCGGCGCGCGGAAGCCCTTGGACACGCCGCCACGGATCGTCCACTGCTCGCTCGGGTGCCAGACCAGGTAGGCACGCGGACTGACATGGCTGCCGAACTGTTCATGGTGGTCCAGGCGCGCGCCCAGGGTCAGTGCCAGGGTACGGTGCAGCTTCAGCTCGTCTTCGACAAACAGCGCCCAGGTGTCCACTTCCAGGCTGGAGCCGACCACCGGGTTGCCGGCATAGTCCACCGGCGCCTGGCCGATGGTGTCGGTGTTGGTCAACTCCTGGCGCTTCCACTGGCCGCCCACCGCGAACTGGTGGTCCACGCCCAGAGTGAAGGGCGTGCTCAGGCTGCCTTCGATGATCGTATCGGTTGCCTCGGAGCGACCGGTGGCGCCGATGTCGTTCTTGTACTCGGTCCAGTACGCGCTGAGCTTGGAAGTACCGAAATCCCACTTGCCGTCGTGGTTCAGCGCCAGCGAACTGCGCTTGAGCTCACTGGCACCCCAGGCGCCTTCGTCCTGCTTTTCCAGCGCCTGGGCGATGAAGGCCTGCTGCACACCGTGGCCAGCTTCCAGTGACACTTCCTGTGCCTCGCTCAGCTTCCACTGCAGCAGCGCGTCGACATTGCGGTCCTTCTCGCCGGCGTAGGCGTTGCCATACACGCCGCCGTTGGAGCGGTCCGAGTCGCGGCGCATGCTGTTGGCACCGATGCGCAGGCCGAAGCGCTCGCCCAGCGGGCCGGAGAAGGTCGCGCCGATCTGCTGGGTGTCGCCACGGTCGCCATCCTGCGGCCGGGTGTAGCTGTGGGTCGCGCTGCCGTTCCAGCTGTCACCGATGCGCCTGGTGATGATGTTGATCACCCCGCCCATCGCGTCCGAGCCATACAGCGAGGACATCGGGCCACGCACCACTTCGATGCGCTCGATCTGGTCGGGGGAAATCCAGTTCAGGTCCTGGCGGCCCAGGTCGGGGCGATAGTTGGTCGAGGCCGAGCTGCCCATGCGCTTGCCGTCCACCAGCACCAGCGTGTAGTTGGACGGCATGCCGCGCAGCTTGATCTTGGACTGCTCGCCAATGGCGCTGAGCCCACCGGTCACGCCCGGAATACGGCTGAGCAGGGTAGCCAGGTCGTGCACCGGCTGGCGTTCGATGTCTTCGCGGCTGATCACGCTGATGCTGGCCGGGGCATCCTTGATCCACTGCTGGTTGCCCGAGGCGGTAACCACCACGGTATCCAGGTCCTTGGTCGAGGCATCGGCGCTGGCTTCAGCGGCGGCGAGGGCAGGCAGGGCCAGCAGGCAGGCGGCGGCCAGGGCGCTGGCCAGGCGGGTGCGCGACAGGCGCGCGGAACGGAGAGGGGACATGACGGCTTCCAAGGGAGAGGAGAGACCCGGTGGAAGCAGCAGGCGCACGCAGACAGCAGGCAGCCAACCCCTTCCCTGGGTCGTCGGGCGCGCGGAGGGTCCGGCGCAGCTGGGTGGGTCCGGTGCGCGGAGCACGGCGACCTGCCTGGTTAACGTAATGATAACCGTTCTCGTTTGTTACGATCCAGTACTTTCCGGGATGGATCGACACCCGCGGGGCGCACGGCGTGGTTCGCCTGCTGATTGCTGAATGGGGAGATTTTCCGGCGTAGACCTTCGCACCCGGCTTACATTCGGGGCCATAGACTGGGCCGCATTTTTCGATTCCGCCCCGTTGGAGATCGTGTGGGTTCTGGTAGTGACAGACAGCGACTGCGCGGCATGACGCCGTGGCAGACAGGACAAGTGCGGACGCCTGGAATGCGGGCCATGAACCTTGGTGCATGCAGCCTGGCCGGGACGGCCGGTCCTGCGGCCTGCAGGGAGTAGGCGGCCATGGGGAGTGAAACCATCGACACGGAACCGGTCACGGCCGGTCCCGACGCGGGCTGGGCCCTGCTGCCGGCCGAAGCACCGCTGGTGATGCCCGAACAGACGCTGCGGCAAGGCTCGCTGAAGGTCCGGCGCCATCGCACCTCGCCACGCATGATCGGCCTGCGTCGCCTGTACATCCTCGGCGGCACCGTGGCGATGACCGCCGTGGCCACCCGGATGATGTGGCGGGTGCTGTCCGGCAATGGCATCAGCGTGCTGGAGGCCTGCCTGCTGGTGCTGTTCGTCGGCCTGTTCGCCTGGATCGCGCTGTCCTTTGCCAGTGCGGTGGCCGGCTTCCTGACGGCCGTGTTCGACCGGGGCTACCGCCTGGGCATCGATCCGGACAAGCCGCTGCCCACCGTGCACAGCCGCACCGCGCTGCTGATGCCCACCTACAACGAAGACCCGCGCCGGCTGCTGGCCGGCCTGCGCGCGATCTACGAATCGGTGGCGGCCACCGGCCAGCTGCAGCGGTTTGATTTCTTCGTGCTCAGCGATACCCGTCGCGAGGACATCGCGCGGGCCGAAGAACAGGTGTTCGCCGAACTGCGCGAGCTGGTGCCCGATGGGCGTGCGCGACTGTTCTATCGCCGCCGTGGCGACAACAGCGCGCGCAAGGCCGGCAACATCGCCGACTGGGTACGCCGTTTCGGCGGTGCCTACCCGCAGATGCTGATCCTGGATGCCGACAGCCTGATGACCGGTGACAGCATCGTGCGCCTGGTCGCCGGCATGGAGCACAACGCCGACGTCGGCCTGATCCAGACCCTGCCGTCGGTGATCGGCGGCCGCACCCTGTTCTCGCGCATGCAGCAGTTCGGCGGGCGCGTGTACGGGCCGGTGATCGCCCGTGGCGTGGCCTGGTGGCACGGTGCCGAAAGCAATTACTGGGGGCACAACGCGATCATCCGCACCCGTGCCTTCGCCGACCACGCTGGCCTGCCGGAGCTGCCGGGGCGCAAGCCGTTCGGCGGCCACGTGCTCAGCCATGATTTCGTGGAAGCGGCGCTGATGCGCCGTGGTGGCTGGGCCGCGCACATGGTGCCCTACCTGGGCGGCAGCTACGAGGAAGGCCCGCCGACGCTGACCGACCTGCTGGTGCGCGACCGCCGCTGGTGCCAGGGCAACCTGCAGCACGGCAAGGTGGTGGGCAGCCGTGGCCTGCACTGGATCAGCCGCGTGCACATGCTGATCGGCATCGGCCATTACTTCACCGCACCGATGTGGGCGATGCTGATGCTGATCGGCATCGCCATCCCGCTGTTCCAGGAAGGCATCGATTTCAACGCCCTGCTGCACCTGTCGCCCAGCGTGTACTGGCGTGCGCAGGATGAAGAACAGGTGGTGCGCCTGTTCGCCGCCACCATGGCGGTGCTGCTGATGCCCAAGGTGCTGGGTTACTTTGCGATGCTGCTCGATCCGGTTGAACGCCGTGGCTGTGGTGGCGCGATCCGGGCGTTCCTGTCGATGCTGGTGGAAACCGTGCTGGCCGCGCTGATGGCGCCGGTGGTGATGTACGTGCAGTCGCGCGGGGTGGCCGAAGTGCTGTCCGGGCGTGACTCGGGCTGGGATGCACAGCAGCGCGATGACGGTGGCATCTCGTGGATTTCGCTGGTGCGCGGCTACGGCGGCCTTGGCGTGTTTGGCGCCTTCATGGGCGTGCTGGCGTGGGCGGTGTCGCCGTCGCTGGCGGCCTGGATGGCGCCGGTGGTGATCGGCATGGTGCTGGCGGTGCCGGTGGTGGCACTGACCTCGCTGCGCGGGCCGGGCGCCTTCCTGCATCGCCTGGGCCTGCTCGACATTCCCGAAGAGAACATCCCGCCGCCGGTGCTGGTGCGCGCCGCACAGCTGCGCCGGGAAGCGGCCGAGCAACCGCCGCTGTACTGATCGCACCGTGCCAGCGGCATAATGCGGCTCGAACGTACAGGAGCCGCAACATGCTGCAAACGGTGGAACAGGAAACCGGCGCCTCGCCGCAGTGGTCGGTGATCTGGCTGCACGGCCTCGGTGCCGACGGCCATGATTTCGCGCCGATCGTGCCCGAACTGGTGCGTCCGCACTGGCCGGCGCTTCGCTTCGTGTTCCCGCACGCACCGGTGCGGCCGATCACGATCAACAACGGCGTGCCGATGCGTGGCTGGTACGACATCGTCGGCATGGACTTCCGTTCGCGCGCCGACATGGCCGGCGTGCAGGAGTCGGTGGTGCAGCTGGATGCGCTGATCGCCCGTGAGATCGAACGCGGTGTCGCCGCTGATCACATCTTCCTGGCCGGCTTCTCGCAGGGCGGGGCGGTGATCCTCAGCGCCGCGCTGGCACGCACTGCCCCCTTGGCCGGCCTGATCGCACTGTCGACCTACCTGCCGGAGGCCGAAACCGCGTCGCGCGTTGATGGTGCGGTGGATGTGCCGGTGTTCATGGCCCACGGCAGCAGCGATCCGGTGATCCCGCAGGCGGTGGCCGCGCACAGCGCCGAGACGTTGCGCACGCTTGGGCTGGACGTGCAGTGGCACAGCTACCCGATGGCCCACCAGGTCTGCGCCGAGGAAATCGACGCGCTGGGCGACTGGCTGCAGGCACGCCTGGGCGTCGCCTGACCCATGGCCGCGAGCGCTGCCACCCCGTGGATGCCGGAACTGTGCCGTTTGCCGCGGTTGGCAGCGATGCTCGGCCTGGCCGAACTGGTGGTGGTGGTGCTGGCGCTGGCGCCCGATGGCAGCCGCCACTGGACGATGGGGGAACTGGCCTCGGCCAGCGGTTTCGCGCTGTGGCTGGCGCTGGCGGTCACCGCCAGCCTGTGCCTGCTGCGGCAGGCGCTGTCGAAGCTGCCGGAACTGCTGGGCGCCCTCGCCGCCGTCGGCCTGGCCGCGCTGATCGCCATCCTGTGCGCGGGCATCATCCATGCCCTGTATGGCGTGCTGGGCGACAACTTCGCGCGCGGCATCGGCTTCTGGCGCTTCACCCTGGGCAGCGCGGCCACCACGGCGCTGATCACCGCGTTGGCGCTGCGCTACTTCTATGTCAGCGACCGCTGGGCGGCGCAGGTACAGGCCAATGCCCGTGCGCAGGCCGACGCCCTGCAGGCGCGTATCCGCCCGCATTTCCTGTTCAACAGCATGAACCTGATCGCCAGCCTGCTGCATCGCGACCCAGCGGTGGCCGAGCGTGCCGTGCTCGACCTGTCCGATCTGTTCCGCGCCGCGCTGGGTGCAGGCGAGGGCGATTCGACCCTGCGCGATGAGTGCGAACTGGCCGAGCGCTATCTGTCGATTGAATCACTGCGCCTGGGCGACCGCCTGCGGGTGCATTGGCAGCGCGATGAACCCCTGCCCTGGGACCTGCCGATGCCGCGGCTGGTGCTGCAGCCGCTGGTGGAAAACGCGGTGCTGCACGGCATCTCGCGCCTGCCCGAAGGCGGCACCATCGAGCTGCATCTGGCCTGTGTGGGCAGCGAGCTGCAGATCCGCGTACGCAATCCTGCACCGGATCCGCAGGTGCCCGGGCTGGCCCTGGCCCAGGGAGCGGGCCACGCCCAGCACAGCATCGGCCATCGCCTGAGCTGGCGCTTCGGCCGCGCCGCGCGGATGACGGCTGGCTGGAGCGAGGGCTACTATGCCTGCCAGGTGACAGTGCCGATCCAGTGAGGGGACGATCGTGAGGGTAGTCATCGCCGATGACGAACCGCTGGCGCGCGAGCGCCTGCGCAGCCTGTTGGCCGCGCAGGAAGGGGTGGACGTAGTGGCCGAGGCCGGCAACGGCGAGCAGGCCCTGCACGCGTGCGCCGAACTGCAGCCGGACCTGGTGCTGCTGGATATCGCCATGCCCGGCCTGGACGGCCTGGAAGCGGCCCGCCACCTGGCCAGTTTCGAGCCCAGGCCGGCGGTGGTGTTCTGCACCGCCTACGATGCGCACGCGCTGTCGGCGTTCGAGGCAGCGGCCATCGATTACCTGATGAAGCCGGTGCGCGCCGAGCGGCTGGCAGCGGCGATCGCACGCGCCCGCACCTTCCTGGCCGGCCGTGACGGGCAACCCCAGCACACCGGCGGCCAGGCCCGCAGCATGCTGTGTGCCCGCCTGCGCGGCAGCCTGCGGTTGATTCCGCTGGACGATATCCACTATCTGCAGGCCGAAGAAAAGTACGTGGTGGTGCATCACGCACGTGGCGAGGACCTGATCGAGGAATCGTTGAAGTCGCTGGAGGAGGAGTTCGCCAGCCGCTTCGTGCGCATCCATCGCAACTGCCTGGTGGCGCGCCACGAGCTGGTGGAGCTGCGGCGTGGCAGCGGAGGCCAGGTGCAGGCGGTGCTGCGGCATGGCAAGCAGCCGCTGGAAGTGAGCCGGCGCTGCGTGGCGACGCTGAAGCAGGAATTGCGGCATCTGTGAGGTTCCGCGCGGCCTGCGGCCGCGACTGCTTCGACATCAACATCAACAGCAACAGCAACAGCAACAGCAACAGCGGGTTGTCGGCTCTGTGTTGTTGCGTGTTGGGTGAGGCGGGATGGGCGGGCGGGACACGCCGTAAACCCATCCATGGGGGCTCGATGGCGCCATCCATGGCGCCAACGGTCCCGCCCGCCCATCCCGCCTCGCCCTCGCGAATTTCCCGGTGACGGACAGCAAGAGCGTTGGTGTTATCGGGTGGGGAAAGAGGGGTCAGATCCCTTTTCCTGCGGAAAAGGGATCTGACCCCGGAAGTCGCCGGCTGTTGCTTCTGCTTCTGCTCTTTCTTTTTTCTTTTGATCTTCCGTGGCTGACGCACACGGAAACTGTCAGAGGCCGGACGGGGTGGGCTGCGTGGGGGTGTCCGCGGCATGGATGCCGCGGCCAAGCCCCCAGGGATGGGTTTACGGCGTCCCCCGCGCAGCCCACCCCGCCCGGCCAAGCACAGCTGTTGCTTCCAGCCACGAGGGGCTCCGCCGTTGGCCGTATCCCGCCGATAGGCGCGATAATGAAAGGATGGAAACCGTCCGCATCGCCACCCGCAAGAGCCCGCTCGCCCTCTGGCAGAGCGAACACGTCGCCGACCGCCTGCGCCAGGCACATCCCGATCTGCACGTGGAACTGGTGCCGATGAGCACCCGCGGCGATGAAGTGCTTGACCGCTCGCTGGCGGCCATCGGTGGCAAGGGCCTGTTCCTCAAGGAACTGGAGCTGGCCATGCTGCGTGGCGAGGCCGACTGCGCGGTGCACTCGTTGAAGGATGTGCCGATGGAACTGGATGCGCCGTTCGCGCTGCCGGCAATGCTGACCCGCCACGATCCGGCCGATGGTTTCGTCTCCAACCTGTATGCCTCGCTGGATGCACTGCCGATCGGTGCGCGCGTCGGTACCTCGTCACTGCGCCGCCAGGCCCAGCTGCGTGCGCTGCGCCCGGACCTGGAACTGCTGGACCTGCGCGGCAACGTCAACACCCGTCTGGCCAAGCTCGACAACGGCGGCTACGACGCCATCGTGCTGGCCGTGGCCGGGCTGGAACGGCTGGGCCTGGGCAACCGCATCGTCGCCCGCCTGCAGCCGCCGCAGTGGTTGCCGGCACCAGCACAGGGCGCGGTGGCGGTGGAGTGCGATGGCGGCAATGCCGCGCTGATGGCGCTGTTTGCAGGCCTGGATGACGCCGCAACGCGCGCCTGTGTGGAAGCGGAGCGGGCCATGAACCGCGCGCTGCACGGCAGCTGTCATGTGCCGGTGGCGGCGATCGCGCAGTGGCAGGGCCAGGACCTGCACCTGCAGGGGCTGGTCGGCAGCGCCAGCGACGGCCGCGCGGTGCGTGCCGACGCCGTGGGCCCGGCCAGCGACCCGGAAGTGCTGGGCCAGCGCGTGGCGAAGATGCTGCTGGATGCGGGTGCTGGCGAGCTGTTGAACGTCTGAGCCACCGCAGGTAGTGCCGGCCGCTGGCCGGCAACCTCATGATCCCGATTGAATGCAGTTGCCGGCCAGCGGCCGGCACTACCAGAAGCAGAACGGGCGCCAGGCGCCCGTTTCGCTTATTTGAACTTGTAGACCACGTTCATCGTGGTCAGCGTATCGGTCTTGCGCTTGTCCTCGGCGACGTCGCTGTTGTAACGCGCCTGCCAGCCGGCCTTCAGCGCCAGGTGCTCGTTCATGCTCACCGAGACACCGAAATCGTTCTGGCCGAAGGTGTTGTACGAACCCGATTCGACCAGCAGCGTGTTGATCAGGTCGGTGTTGTCGGTCAGCGAGTACTTCAGGTCGAACAGGCCGCGACCGATCAGGCCGGTGCGGGTGCGATCGTCCTCGGTGCTGTGGGTGCGGCGCACACCGGGGCCGATCTGCGCATCGAACGAGAAACGCTCGGTGTTCCACAGCCGGGTGCCGTAACCCAGACCGAACGAGCTCTGCCGGTCGTAGGTGGCGAAATCATCACGCTCGGTACGTACCGTGGCCGTCAGCTGGCGATGTTCGCCCAGCTGCAGCGCGCTGCCTGCACTGCCGGTGTAGCGGTTGGCGGTGGTGTTGTTGCGGCGCGTGGTGGTGCCGTCGTCGCTGGTTTCGGTCACCTTGGAGCTGGAGCGCAGGCCGAACAGGTCCATGCTGTGCACCCAGTCGCCATCGGTGTAGCGCAGCCGCAGGCGGCCGTTGAAGCTCTCGGTGCTGCTGTTGCCACGTGCCGACGCGAAGCCGAGTTCGCCACCACTGCCGCTCCACGGCGAGGACATCGCCGCCAGTTCGGAGGCATCCTGCGCATACGCCAGCGGGGCGCAGAGCAGCAAGGGGACCAGCAGGGACACGCGCAGGGACATCGAGGCTTCTCCGAAGCGGTTGGCAGCCGGTGATGATACTGGAAGCGTGATGACCGTCCGAATCGTCCGTCCCGCCTGCTTCAGCAGGCGTTGTCGGCCAGGCCCATTCAGGGCAGGTCGACCTGCAGGGCAGGATCGTTGAAGCGCGAGTACCGCAGCCGCAGCTGGAAGGGCTTGCCGTTGTTGTGGCCGCTGCGCACGATCTGCCGCGGCAGGCCCTGCGCATCCACCCAGTACTCCAGGCGCTCACCGGCCGTGGCGCCACGCAGGCGGTAGTGGCGGGTGCTGACGCCGTCCAGCGTCTGCTCGCCCAGGTCTTCGGCCTGCAGGGCCTGTGCAGGGATATCGGCGGGCAGCGGGCTGCGCCATTGCTCCAGCAGCCCCGGCGGGGTCGGCACCTGGCGGATCGCATCGTCGGCCTGCAGGAACATGGTGTCGCCGATGATCACCTGTGGTCCGGCAGGGGTCTGCACCCGGAACCGGTCCGGGGCGACGAAGTCCATCGCGGTACGCACCGGCTGCTGCGCGCCCAGCACCTCCAGCTCGGCATGGAAGCTGCGCAGGGCGGCAAAGCGCTGGCTGGCAGACAGCACTGCCTGTGCCGGATCGGCAGCGGGGACGGGCCTCGCAGCGTCGGTGGGCGCCGGTGCGCGGTCGCAGGCGGCCAGCAGCAGGCAGGCCAGCAGGGGCAGGACAGACAACCGGCGCATCGGGCGCTCCACGGGGCAGGGGGCGCCCACGATAGCCCAATCGTCCGCCACAACGCCCGAGACTCGGACATAATCGGGGGCATGGACCGATACGAACGCATCACCGCCCTGCATCGTCTGCTCAAGTCCGCACGCTATCCGGTGACGGTGGCGACCCTGCAGGACAAGCTCGGTTGCTCCCGGGCCACCGTCTACCGCGACCTGGCGTTCCTGCGCGATGCGCTGATGGCGCCGATCGAGGGCGATGGCGAGGCCGGCTTCCGCTACCTGGCCGACGAGAGTGACCGCTTCGAGCTGCCCGGCCTGTGGCTGAGCTCGGAGGAGCTGCACGCCCTGCTGGCCTCGCAGCACCTGCTGGCCCGTACTGGCGGCGGCGTGCTGTCTTCGGTGCTGGCGCCGCTGCAGCAGCGCATCGAGAGCCTGCTGGCCGCCCAGGCCGGTGTTTCCAGCTGGCCGGTGGATCGGGTGCGGGTGATTCCGCACCGTGGCCGCAAGTTCGATGAAGCCAGCTTCCGTTCGGTGGCCTCGGCGGTGCTGGAGCGCAAGCAGCTGGGCTTTGAGTACCGCGCCCGCTCGACCGACGAAGCGACCAAGCGCACCGTATCGCCGCAACGGCTGACCCATTACCGCGACAACTGGTACCTGGACGGCTGGGACCATGATCGCGAGGCCCTGCGCAGCTTTGCGGTGGACCGCATCTACAAGGCACGGGTGATCGACAGCACCGCCCGCGATGTCGCCGACAGCGAACTGGACGAGCAGCTCGGCGCCAGCTACGGCATCTTCTCCGGTGCGCCCAAGGGCTGGGCAACCATCCTGTTCAGTGCCAAGGCCGCGCGCTGGGTTGCCGACGAGCACTGGCACTCCAAGCAGCAGGGACGCTTCCTTGCCGATGGCCGCTACGAACTGAAAGTGCCCTACAGCGTGTCGCGCGAACTGTTGATGGACGTGTTGCATTACGGGTCCGATGCCGAGATCGTCGAGCCGATGATGCTGCGCGAGCAGGCCAAGGCACTGCTGGAACTGGCCCTGACCAACTACGAAAAATCCTGATACCTCCCCCGAGATCGATTGCGCCCATGAAGAAGACCCTGTTGCTGCCCCTGTTCGCCGCTGCGCTGGCCCTGACCGCCTGCGGCAAGTCCGGTGAGCCTTCGCAGAAGCTGGTGGTGGCCGCCACCGCCGTGCCGCACGCCGAGATCCTGGAAGTGGTCAAGCCGATCCTCAAGCAGGAAGGCGTGGAGCTGGACGTGCGCGTGTTCAACGACTACGTGCAGCCCAACGACCAGCTGGTGCAGAAGCAGGTGGATGCCAACTACTTCCAGACCGAACCGTACCTGGACGCCTACAACCGTGATCGCAAGACCGACCTGACCAAGGTGGTGGGCGTGCACATCGAGCCGTTCGGTGCCTACTCGCGCAAGATCAAGTCGCTGGCCGAACTGCGTGAAGGGGCCGATGTGGTGATCCCCAACGACCCCAGCAACAACAGCCGCGCGCTGATCCTGCTGCACAAGGCCGGCGTGATCGAGCTGAAGGATCCGACCAACGCACTGGCCACCCAGCGCGACATCGTCTCCAACCCGAAGAACCTGAAGTTCCGCGAGCTGGATTCGGCCATGCTGCCGCGCGTGCTCGACCAGGTCGATCTGGCCCTGATCAACACCAACTATGCGCTGGATGCCGGCCTCAACCCGACCAAGGACGCGCTGGCGATCGAGAGCAAGGACTCGCCGTACGTGAACTTCCTGGTCGCCCGCCCGGACAACAAGGACGACGCCCGCGTGCAGAAGCTCGCCAAGGCGCTGACCAGCCCGCAGGTGAAGACCTTCATCGAGACCAAGTACAAGGGCGCGGTGCTGCCGGCGTTCTGACTCTGGGGTAGTGCCGGCCGCTGGCCGGCAACCCAGCAGGTGTACCCGAAGATCACGGTGTTGCCGGCCAGCGGCCGGCACTACCGTCAGTCGACATGGAAGGCGAGGGTGGCGGCCACGGCCTGCTGCCACCCGGCGTAGAGTTTCTCGCGCCGGGCCACCGCCATCTGCGGTTCGAAGCGGCGATCCAGCCCCCACTGTGCCGCGATCTGTTCGCGGCTCTCCCAGAAGCCGACCGCCAGCCCGGCCAGGTAGGCCGCACCCAGCGCGGTGGTCTCGGTCACCCGCGGTCGCAGCAGGGGGACGCCGAGGATGTCGGCCTGGAAGCTGGCAAGGAAGTCGTTGCCGATCGCGCCGCCATCGGCGCGCAGTTCACTGAGCGAGATGCCCGCATCGGACTGCATCGCATCCAGAACGTCGCGGGTCTGGTAGGCCATCGCCTCCAGCGCTGCGCGCACGAAGTGGGCCTTGCCGGTGCCACGGGTCAGGCCGAACATCGCACCGCGCACGTCGCTGCGCCAGTACGGTGCACCCAGGCCGACGAAGGCCGGCACCAGGTACACCCCCGCGCTGTCCGGCACCTGTGCAGCCAAGGCCTGGCTGTCAGCAGCGCGATCGATCATGCGCAGCCCATCGCGCAGCCACTGCACCACCGAGCCGGCGATGAAGATCGACCCCTCCAGCGCGTACTCCACCTTTCCCTCCAGGCCCCAGGCAATGGTGGTCAGCAGGCCATTGCGCGAGCGCACGGCCTGCGTGCCGGTGTGCATCAGCATGAAGCAGCCGGTGCCATAGGTGTTCTTGACCATGCCTGGCTGGAAGCAGGCCTGGCCGAACAGCGCGGCCTGCTGGTCACCGGCGATGCCGGCAATCGGGATCGGATGGTCGAAGAAGAACTGCGGGCGCGTGTGCGCGTACACCGAACTGGAATCGCGCACCTGCGGCAGCATCGCACGCGGAATGTCCAGCAGGGCCAGCAGGTCCTCGTCCCATTCCAAGGTGTGGATGTTGAACAGCAGCGTACGTGCGGCGTTGCTGTAGTCGGTCACGTGCGCCTGGCCGCCGCTGAGATTCCACACCAGCCAGCTGTCGATGGTGCCGAACAGCAGCTCGCCACGTTCGGCCCGCTGCTGCGCGCCTTCCACGTGGTCGAGGATCCAGCGGATCTTGGTGGCCGAGAAATAGGCATCGATCAGCAGGCCGGTACGCTCGCGGATCAGCGCTTCGTGGCCGTCAGACTTCAGCCGCTCGCAGATCGCCTGGCTCTGCCGCGACTGCCAGACGATGGCGTTGTGGATCGGCTGGCCGCTGGCACGGTCCCAGACCACGGTGGTTTCGCGCTGGTTGGTGATGCCCAGTGCGGCGATGTGGCGGGGATCGATCTGTTCGCGGCTGAGCAGTTCGGTGATCGTGGCATAGACGCTTGTCAGGATCTCGCGCGGGTCATGCTCGACCCAGCCCGGCTGTGGAAACAACTGGGCAAACTCGCGCTGCGCGCTGCCGACGATGTCGCCGGCGCGATCGAACAGGATCGCGCGCGAACTGGTGGTTCCCTGGTCGATGGCCAGCACGTAGCGGGGGGTCATGCAGCGTCTCCGGTGGCGATGTTTGGATCGTAATGCATCGGCGGCGCCGGGCCGCGCGCGGCATTACCGGCGATGTGAATCCATCCAGGCCTGCAGCCGTGCCGCCTGTGTCGCGTCCATCTGCAGCCCCAGCTTGCTCCGCCGCCACAGTACATCCTCGGCGCTGCGGGCCCACTCGTGGTCGCACAGGAACGCCACCTCGCGTGCGTGCAGGCCCGCGCCAAAGTCTTCGCCCAGATCGAACAGGCTGCGTGCGCCGTGCAGCAGATCGATGCTGCGACTGCCATAGGCGCTGGCCCAGCGCCGCAGCGTGGTCTCCGGCAGCCAGGGGGCCTGGTGCCGAAGCTGTTCCCGTGCCTGCCCGGCATCGCCCCAGTCGCTGCCGGGCAGTGGCTCGCCTGCCGCCGTCCAGGCGGGGCGGGCGTGCGGCAGATAGGGGCGCAGCAGGTCCAGTGCCTCCTCGGCCAGTACCCGGTACGTGGTCAGCTTGCCGCCCAGCACGTGCAGCGCAGGCGCACCTTCGGCGTCCAGTTGCAGGCGATAGTCACGGCTCAGTTCCGCCGCGCGCGGGTCCGGGTCGGCCAGCAACGGGCGCACGCCGGCAAACTGCCAGACCACCTCGGCAGGTGCGACCGGATCGCGCAGGTAGCCGTTGGCAGCGCTGCACAGGTAGTCCACTTCAGCGGGCAGCACACTGCAGCGTGCGGGGTCGCCGCGATAGTCGGTGTCGGTGGTGCCGATGAGCAGATGGTCGTGGAAGGGCAGCAGGAACACCACACGGCCGTCGGGCTGCTGCAGCAGGCAGGCGCGGTCGTTCGGCCAGGCGCGGCGCAGCACGATGTGGCTGCCCTGGACCAGGCGCAGCGCAGGTCCGCCGCTGCGGGCGTGCATGCGCTCGAGCAGACCGCCGGCCCAGGGGCCTGCGGCGTTGACCACCGCCTGTGCCTGCACGGTCTGCTGATGGCCTGCGGCGTTTTCCAGTACGGCGTGCCAGCGTCCGTGCCCGCGTTGCAGGTCCACGCAGCGCGTGCCGGTCAGGATGCATGCACCCCGCTGCGCAGCATCGAGCGCGTTGAGGAGGACCAGCCGCGCATCATCCACCTGCGCGTCGGCGTAGCTGAAGGCGTGCTGCAGCTGTGGCGACAGCAGCGCGCCGAGTGGATCGTCGTGCAGATCCACGGCGCGCGACGCAGGAAAGGCGGGACTGCGCCGGCCCAGATGGTCGTACAGCCAGAGCCCGAGCCGCAGCATCCAGCGCGGGCGCAGGTGCGGCTGCCACGGAAGCACGAAGCACAGCGGCCGCACCAGGAACGGCGCCTGCCGACGCACCACTTCGCGCTCGCCCAGCGCCTTGCGCACCAGGCCGAACTCGCCCTGTTCCAGGTAGCGCAGGCCGCCATGGATCAGCTTGCTGCTGGCGCTGGAGGTGTGTGCTGCCAGGTCGTGCTGTTCGCACAGCAGCACCTTCAGGCCGCGGCCGCTGGCATCACGGGCGATACCGGCGCCGTTGATGCCACCGCCGATCACCAGCAGGTCGACCTCGTGCATCGCGCCTCCGCATCCCGTCTGTGTAGATCCGACTGTCAGTCGACTCTACAGAACCCGGGTGACGGAAACGACGACGGGCCCCGAAGGGCCCGTCGCGGTACAACAATGACGCAGAAGCGCTTAGAAGCGGGCGCCGATGCCGAAGCCGACGGTCCACGGATCCATCTTCGCTTCGCCGATCTTCTCGCCGCCGACCTTCACGTCCGGACGCGAACGCATGTAGCGGGCGTCGGCACGGGCGAACCAGGTGGAGTTGATGTTCATGTCCACACCGACGGTGCCGATCACGCCCTTGGCGTCCTTCAGGCGGATGTCGGAGTCGCTGCCGTCGGCCAGGGTTTCATTGCTGAAGGCCGACTGGAAGTAGCCCACGCCCACGAACGGACGGAACACGTTGTCAGCCTGGCCGAAGTGGTACTGGCCGCTCAGCGCGACCGGCTGCTGCTCGACGTTGCCGAGGCGGGCATTGCCCGGGCCCTTCACCTTGTGGTCGAACTTGTCTGCAGCGCCCCACAGTTCAACGGCCCAGTTGTCGTTGATGTAGTAGCTGAAGCTGACGGTCGGTGCCGGGCCGCCATCGACCTTCTTGACGCCGTCGATCGGGTCATTCTTCGGCTGCAGCAGCGAGACGCCGCCAACCACGGCAAAATGCTTGCCCGAGGCGGTATCGGTGGTGCTGCTGTCCTGCGCGAAGGCAGCCGGTGCAAACGCGGCGGAGGTCAGCAGGGCGAGGCTCAGGATACGGATGGAGCGCATGGGGGAATCTCCTAATGTTTCTTGTTTTGGGCCCCCGGTTGCGGGGCGAGCACACCGTAGTCGCCCCAACATGAATCGAATCCGACGCGCGTTAAAAATTAGTTCGCACTGTTCAGCGAACAGCGCGAAATCCCTGTTTCCATGCGGTTTCTGCCCTCCTGGAATATTCATGCAGTTGGAGAAGATGTGAGCGCTGCAACGTTGTGCATCGGCCTGCCTGCGCAGGTGAACGCGGATTGCCGGGTGTTGCTGCTGGGTTCAATGCCCGGTATCGCTTCGTTGCAGGCACAGCATTACTACGCGCACCCGCGCAATCGTTTCTGGCCCTTGCTCGGCGATCTGTGCGGCTTCGACCCGGCAATGCCGTACGCGCAGCGACTGCAGGCGCTGGCAGCCAATGGCGTCGGCCTCTGGGATGTGATCGGCCGCTGCGAACGACGCGGAAGCCTGGATGCGGACATCGTGCGTGGCACGGAAGTGGCCAATGCACTTCCCGCACTGATCGCCGCACTGCCTGACCTGCAGCTGATCGGCTGCAACGGTGGCGCGGCGATGCAGGCCTTCCAGCGCTGGGTGCAGCCGCAGCTGGCCACGTCGGCCAAGGTGCTGGCGCTGCCGTCCACCAGTCCGGCCAACGCAGCGTGGTCCTTGCCGCGCCTGCGCCAGGCCTGGCAGCCGGTGGCCGTCGCACTGGCGACATCAAGCGGACATCGGCAGGACAATACGCTACCGACTGGAAGCGCCGGCGGGCCATGAGCAACAGCGTGTCCCGGCTGCGTGCGTACTGAAAACACCTGTAACGGTTGGCGCTGGCTCCCGCTGGCCGCACAATAGACGTTTCCCTACACCAGATTGCCGGAGTTCTCCCCATGGCCGAAATCAAGGAAGCACGTGTCCCCGATATCGGTGACTACAGCGATATCCCGGTAATCGAGGTGCTTGTTGCCGTCGGCGATACGGTGAAGAAGGACCAGGGCCTGGTCACGCTGGAAAGCGATAAAGCGACCATGGAGGTGCCGTCCTCGGTGGCCGGCGTGGTCAAGGAAATCAAGGTCAAGCTGGGCGACAGCCTGTCCGAAGGCAAGGTCGTGGCACTGATCGAAGTGGCCGACGGCGAGGCTGCCCAGCCGGCCGCTGCCGCTGCACCCGCCGCTGCACCCGCACCGGCCAAGGCCGCTGCTCCGGCCGCTGCCACCCAGGCCGCTCCCGCTCCGGCCGCTGCTGCCGCCCCCGCTGCCAGCGGTGGCGCGGTGGAAGCCCTGGTGCCGGATATCGGCGATTACAGCGGCATTCCGGTCATCGAAGTGCTGGTCGCCGTGGGCGATACGGTGAAGAAGGACCAGGGCCTGGTCACGCTGGAAAGCGACAAGGCCACCATGGAAGTGCCGTCGTCGGTCGCCGGCGTGGTCAAGGAGATCAAGGTCAAGGTCGGCGACAACCTGTCGCAGGGCAACGTGGTCGCCATCATCGAAGCCGAAGGCGCTGCCGCCCCGGCCCCGGGCAAGGCTGCCGCCGCTGCTGCCCCGGCCGCCGCCGAGACCGCTACCAAGGTCGAGCCGGTCGCCGTGCCGGCCCAGCCGGACAAGCTGGCCGCCCGCGAGATCGCCAGCGCCCCCTCGGCCGGCGCGCCGACCAGCCCGCCGGTACAGTTCAACGCCGATGGCGTGCTGCCGGCCAAGGTGCCCTACGCATCGCCGGTGGTGCGCGTGTTCGCCCGTGAGCTCGGTGTCGACCTGCTGCAGGTCAGTGGCAGCGAGAAGGGCGGCCGCATCACCAAGGCCGACGTGCAGAAGTTCGTCAAGGCCGCGCTCAGCGGCGGCGCTCCGGCAGCTGCCGGTGGCACCGTGGCTGCCGGCGGTGGCCTCAACCTGCTGCCGTGGCCGAAGGTTGATTTCAGCAAGTTCGGCGACGTTGAAGTGCAGCCGCTGTCGCGCATCAAGAAGATCTCCGGTGCGAACCTGGCCCGCAACTGGGCGATGATCCCGCACGTCACCCAGTTCGAGCAGGCCGACATCACCGACCTGGAAGGCCTGCGCGTGGCGCTGAACAAGGAAAACGAGAAGGCCGGCATCAAGCTGACCATGCTCGCCTTCCTGATCAAGGCCAGCGCCGCGGCGCTGAAGAAGTTCCCGGAGTTCAACGCTTCGCTGGATGCCAGCGGCGAGAACCTGACCCTGAAGAAGTACTTCAACATCGGCTTCGCTGCCGATACCCCGAACGGCCTGGTCGTTCCGGTCATCCGCGACGTCGACAAGAAGGGCGTGGTGCAGATCGCGCAGGAAACCGGCGAGCTGGCCAAGAAGGCGCGTGACGGCAAGCTGGGCCCGGCCGACATGAGCGGCGGCTGCTTCTCGATCAGCTCGCTGGGCGGCATCGGCGGCACCGCGTTCACCCCGATCGTCAATGCCCCGGAAGTGGCCATCCTCGGCGTCTCCAAGTCGTCCATCCAGCCGGTCTGGAATGGCAAGGAGTTCGCTCCGAAGCTGATGCTGCCGCTGTCGCTGAGCTACGACCACCGCGTCATCGATGGCGCCTTGGCCGCACGCTTCACCACGTACCTCTCGCAGGTGCTGGCCGACATGCGCCGCGTGCTGCTGTAAGGCACCGCTTCGCCCCCACCGTGCGGCCGCTGCCCCTGGCGCGGCCGCCTGTCGAAACGCAGTGACAGCCCGCCGGCCACGCCGGTCGGGCACGAGGAAAACCCACCATGGCCACGATTGAAATCAAGGTTCCCGACATCGGCGATTACAGCGATGTGCCGGTGATCGAAGTGCTGGTCGCCGTTGGCGATACGGTGAAGAAAGACCAGGGTCTGGTGACCCTGGAGTCGGACAAGGCGACCCTGGAAGTGCCGTCCTCGGCAGCCGGCGTGGTCAAGGAAATCAAGGTCAAGCTGGGCGACACGCTGTCCGAAGGCGCGGTCGTCGTGCTGCTGGAGACCGAAGGCGCCGCTGAAGCGCCGGCCAAGGCCGCTGCGCCGGCCCCGGCGGCCGCCGCCCCGGCCAGCAAGCCGCCGGTGACGCCGTCGCACCGCGCCCCCGCCGAGCCTGCAGCACCGAAGCCGGCACTGGCCAGTGGCAAGGCCGCCGACATCGAGTGCGAAATGGTCGTGCTGGGCTCGGGCCCGGGCGGCTACACCGCCGCCTTCCGCGCCGCCGACGTCGGCCTGGATACGGTGCTGGTCGAACGCTACGCCAGCCTCGGCGGCGTCTGCCTCAACGTGGGCTGCATTCCGTCCAAGGCACTGCTGCATGCCGCTGCGGTGATCGACGAAGTCGCCCATGCCGGTGATTTCGGCGTCGAGTTCGGCAAGCCGACCATCACCCTGGACAAGCTGCGCCAGTACAAGGAAAAGGTCGTCAACCAGCTGACCAAGGGCCTGGCCGGCATGGCCAAGCAGCGCAAGGTCCGCAATGTGCAGGGCGTTGGTACGTTCGTGTCGGCCAACGAGCTGCTGATCACCGCTGAAGACGGCAGCACCCAGTTGCTGCGCTTCCAGAAGTGCATCATCGCCGCCGGTTCGCAGGCGGTGAAGCTGCCGAACTTCCCGTGGGACGACAAGCGCGTGATGGACTCCACCGACGCACTGGAACTGGCCGAAGTGCCGGGTTCGCTGCTGGTCGTCGGTGGTGGCATCATCGGCCTGGAAATGGCCACCGTGTATGGCGCGCTGGGCAGCAAGGTCACCGTGGTCGAGTTCATGGACCAGCTGATGCCGGGCGCCGACAAGGACCTGGTCAAGCCGCTGGCCGACCGCCTGAAGAAGCAGGGCATTGACGTGCACCTGAAGACCAAGGCCTCCGGCGTGACCGCCGATGCCAAGGGCATCACCGTGACCTTCGAAGCCGCCGAGGAAGGCCAGACGCCGGCATTGGCGCAGGGCACCTTCGACCGCGTGCTGGTGGCCGTGGGTCGTTCGCCGAACGGCAAGAAGATCGATGCTGAAAAGGCCGGCGTGCAGGTGACCGATCGTGGCTTCATTCCGGTCGACCGGCAGATGCGCACCAACGTGCCGCACATCTTTGCCATCGGCGACATCGTCGGCAACCCGATGCTGGCCCACAAGGCCACGCACGAGGGCAAGCTGGCGGCCGAAGTGGCTGCCGGGCACAAGAAGGAGTGGGTCGCGCGGGTGATTCCGTCGGTGGCCTACACCAACCCGGAAATCGCCTGGGTTGGCGTCACCGAGACCGAAGCCAAGGCCAAGGGCCTGAAGGTTGGCGTGGCCAAGTTCCCGTGGGCCGCCAGCGGCCGCGCGATCGGCATCGGTCGCACCGAGGGCTTCACCAAGCTGATCTTCGACGAGGACAGCCACCGCATCATCGGCGGTGCGATCGTCGGCGTGCACGCCGGTGACCTGCTGGCCGAGATCGGCCTGGCGATCGAGATGGGTGCCGAGGCCGAGGATATCGGCCACACCATCCATGCGCATCCGACGCTGAGCGAGTCGGTGGCGATGGCCTCGGAAATCTACGACGGCACGATCACCGATCTGTACATGCCGAAGAAGAAATAAGGCGCCCGCGCCTTCCCGAACAAAAAGCCCCGGCATTGCCGGGGTTTTTTTGTTTCTCCGTTCCGGATTTTTGCGAGCTGTAGGGCCGCTGCGCGGGCGGCAGGCATTTCGACAAATGTCCCCCGTCGCCCGCCTTCGGCGGTCGCCTCCTCCTTTACTTTGTCGAAACGCCTGCCGCCCGCGCAGCGGCTCGGCTTGCGGAAGGCGGAAGCCACAACCACTCCCACCGCAGCGGCTGCCTGGATGCCTGACACGCGGAGGGAGAGGGGGCCGGGTGCGAAGTAAAGGAGGAGGTGACGGCCGCAGGCCGGCGCCGGGGGACATTCGCACCCCGCCCCCTCTCCCTCCAGCGCTCGACCAACCCGCTTCTGCTCTTCTGCCAGGAAGCCACAAAAAAACGCGGCCCCCGATGTTCCGGAGGCCGCGCCAGG
This sequence comes from Stenotrophomonas sp. 2694, assembly GCF_040548715.1. NCBI lineage: Bacteria > Pseudomonadati > Pseudomonadota > Gammaproteobacteria > Lysobacterales > Lysobacteraceae > Stenotrophomonas > Stenotrophomonas sp. 2694. The sequence continues at coordinate 74,964 of NZ_JBEPSG010000008.1, read as the reverse complement.
AGAGAGAGTTCTGTGGAAGGGGAGCAGGGTTTAGAAGGTGACGCTGATACCCGCCACCGGGCCCTTGAATTCCTGCTTCAGGCCGATGGTGCCGTCGCTGCCCTTCTTGTCCGCATCCAGCTTGAACCAGTCGTAGCCGGCGAATACGCCGAAGTTCTGGGTGAAGCGGTAATCGACGATCGCGTTGGCGCGGCTGAGGTCACCCTTGTAGTCGTCGAAGCTGCCCCAGCGCGTGTTGAGGTACTGGCCCTGCAGGGTGATCATCCACTTTTCGGACGGGGTGAAGCTCAGGCGTGCACCGACCACCGGCGCCACACCGTCGGTCTTCTCGTCCAGGAACTGGCCTTCATACACCGTGCCCAGGTCGGCGTAGCCCTTGGTGCTGACCTTGGCGTATTCGGCACCCAGCTGCAGGCCGAGGTCGAACTTCTCGGTGTCCACCACCGAGTAGTCATACACCAGGCTGGCCACCTGGTACTTCAGCTCCGCCTTGACGAAGCTGTCGGCCGGCACGTTGACGTTGCCGAAGGAAATGTCCTGGCCAAGCGTCTCGCGGCGGTCCTTGTCGTACTTGAAGTAGTTGAACAGCAGGCGCTGGCGGTTGCTGATGCGGAACATGCCGTCGATGCGCGGCTCCCATTCCTTGCCACCCAGCTTGAAGTCCTCGGAGAAGCCGATGTCCTGGCCGGCGACATTGGTGTTGCCGCGCAGGGTGTTGTCCGAGTCGATGTTCATCGCACCCAGGCGCAGGGCGAAGCGGTCATCGCCTTCGGCGGCATGGGCGGAGGAGGCGAACGACGCGCCGGCGGCGAGAAGCGAGAGGGCGAGCAGGGTGGGGACGGAGCGCATCGAAAGAGTCCTTGCAGTGGTTCATCGGAATGAAGGCCACTTTGCCGGACGTCGCTGTCCACCATTCGTGAAGGTATGGTCCACGCGATGTGGACGGTTCAGCGCTGTCAGCGCCCTGCGAAAAGATGGCCCCGGAGCGGCGCTTCGGGGCCATCATGGGGACCTGCAGGCGAAGCGTCGACGAGGTAGCTGCAGGCAGGTCGGAAGATGGGACCACGGCCGTCGGCGGAAAGTTCCGCCGCCTGCGACCAAAGTTCAATGCGTTGCACCGCAACATCGCGCAGATGGCATTGTCCCCGTGGTGGGCTGCAAAACCGCAGCCCTTACCGCAACTTGCGCTGTTCCGATATGAACAGGCAGCGGTTGTCTCGCAAATTGTCCCATTGCTATAATTTGGCGGCTCGATGAGGCCCCCCTGCTGTAGTCGCCTCAGCCATCCACTTGTAACCACGCGGGACGTCCTGTGCTGAACTCCGTAGAAACGGGTCGGCGACTGATGCTGCGCGCCGCGGTCTACCCGCTGGCCGCGGTGGCTGTCCTGGCTCTGGCCTTCCTGCTGGTGGGGCCGAAGTATGCCCTTGGTGCCCTGGCATCCGGTGTGGCGGTTTCGGCCGGTGGTTGGGTGGCGGCACGGATGGCGCTGGGTGGTGGTGCGCTGGGGGCCGGTTCGGCCATGGCACGCCTGATCGTTGCGATCGTGGCCAAGTGGGCGCTCGTTTTTGGTGTCCTGATGGTGGGGTTCCTGGTCTTCAAGCTGCCTGCACTGGCGCTGTTGGCCGGTATCGCCGTCGGGCTGATGTTCCAGGTCCTGGCCATGGCCAGGCGCTAATCGAATTCATTTAACTTAAGGTTCCGGACACATGGCAGGCGAGGCGCTTACACCCACCTCCTACATCCAGCATCACCTGCACAATCTGACGGCAGGTCATGGCACCCCGTGGGCGATCCACGTGGACACGCTGGTAACCTCGCTGCTGATGGGCCTGGTGATGGTCGTCGCCTTCTGGATGGCGACCCGCAAGGCCACCTCCGGCGTGCCGGGCAAGTGGCAGGCATTCGTCGAGATCTGCCTGGAGTTCGTTGACCGCCAGGCCAAGGACACCTATCACGGCACCAGCAAGCTGGTGACCCCGATCGCGATCACGATCTTCTTCTGGATCCTCCTGATGAACCTCATCAAGATGATCCCGGCCGACTTCATCGCCAAGCCGCTCGAACTGATGGGCGTGCCGTACTGGAAGCCGGTCCCCACCGCCGACGTCAATGCCACCTTGGGCATGTCGATCAGCGTGTTCTTCCTGATGCTGTTCTTCGCGTTGCGCGCCAAGGGTATTGGTGGTTTCACCAAGGAATTCCTGACCGCACCGTTCGGCAAGTGGATGATGCCGTTCAACCTGATCCTGAACATCGTCGAGTGGCTGAGCAAGCCGATTTCGCTGGCGATGCGACTGTTCGGCAACATGTTCGGCGGTGAAATCGTGTTCCTGCTGATCTGGGTGCTGGGCGGTGCAGGTATCGCCGGCATGTTTGCAGGCGCGTTCGCCGGCTTCGGCTGGATGCTGTTCCACCTGCTGGTGATCCCGCTGCAGGCCTTCATCTTCATGATGCTGTCCATCGTGTACCTGAGCCTGTCGGAAGACGCTCACTGAGTTTCGCTTCACCCTTCATCCGTTTGTTTCTAAACCCTTAGCAATCAAGTTCCTGGAGAAAACCATGTACTTCGCCGTCCTGACCAATCTCGCCCAAGTTCAGAGCTCCACCGTCCTCGCCGTCGGCATCATGATCGGCCTGGCCGCGCTGGGCGCCGGTCTGGGTCTGGCCATCATGGCCGGTAAGTTCCTGGAGTCGGCCGCGCGCCAGCCGGAACTGATCCCGGTCCTGCAGGTCCGCATGTTCATCACCGCCGGCCTGATCGACGCCGCCTTCATCATCTCGGTCGCCGTGGGCCTGCTGTTCGCCTTCGCCAACCCGCTGGTCGGCGAGTTCGTCTCGCGCCTGCCGGCAATCGCTGGCTGATCCAGCGAAAGTGAAACGACCGGGCGCCGCAGGCGCCTGGTCGCGGATGAAGGTTCGGAGGCGCCGCCCGTGTGGCGGCGCATCCATCCCGTCACAACCGACTGAGCGAACCCCATGGATATCGGTTTTACCCTCATCGCCCAGGCCCTGGCCTTTGCCGCCCTGATCTGGCTCATCGCGACCAAGATCTGGCCGCCGCTGATGAACGCGATCGAAGAGCGCCAGCAGAAGATCGCTGAAGGCCTCGCTGCTGCCGACCGCAGCCAGAAAGATCTGGCCCAGGCGCAGGACAAGGTCAATGAAGCGCTGAAGGAAGCCCGCACCAAGGCCAACGAGATCATCGACCAGGCCCACGCGCGTGCCAACCAGATCGTCGACGCGGCCCGCAACGAAGCTGTTGCCGAAGCCACCCGTCAGAAGGACCTGGCCCAGGCCGAAATCGACGCCGCCGCCAACCGTGCCCGTGAAGATCTGCGCAAGCAGGTGTCCGCGCTGGCCGTGACCGGTGCCGAAAAGCTGCTCAAGCGCGAAATCGACGCCAACGCCCACAAGGCGCTGCTCGACGAGCTGGCCTCGGAGATTTAAGGATGAGCCAGGCCCTCACGCTTGCCCGCCCGTACGCCCGCGCCGCCTTCGCGACCGCGCGTGACGAAGGCGCGTTCGCGCCGTGGTCGGACGCTTTGGCGTTCTCCGCCCACGTCGCCGCCGACCCGCGCGTGGCGGCCCTGCTCGCCAACCCGGAGCTGGGTCGCGATGACGCCATCGCCCTGCTGGCGCCGGAGTCCCGCGGCGAGACCTACTCGCGCTTCCTGGCTGTGCTTGCCGAGTCGCATCGTCTGCCGCTGCTGCCGGAGATCGCCGGCATGTTCGACGCCCTGCGCGCCGAGGCCGAGCACGTGGTCAAGGCCACGGTGACCTCCGCGGCCGAGCTGTCGGTTGCCGAGCTGGACGCGATCAAGGCCGCGCTGCGCAAGCGCTTCAACCGCGAGGTCGAAGTGGCCACCGCGGTCGACGCCTCGCTGATCGGCGGCGCTGTGATCGACGCCGGCGACGTGGTCATCGATGGTTCGCTGAAGGGCAAGCTGGCCCGTCTGCAGACCGCGCTCGCTAACTGAATTCATTTAACGTCCGGCCCCGCTGCCGGCACTAGGACTTGACGATGGCAACCACGCTCAACCCCTCCGAAATCAGCGAACTGATCAAGAACCGCATCGAGAAGGTCAAGCTGGCCGCGGAATCGCGCAACGAAGGCACCGTGACCAGCGTGTCCGACGGCATCGTGCGCATCTTCGGTCTGGCCGACGTGATGCAGGGCGAAATGATCGAACTGCCGAACAACACCTTTGCCCTGGCCCTGAACCTGGAGCGCGACTCGGTCGGCGCCGTGGTCCTGGGTGGCTACGAGAACGTGCGCGAAGGTGACGTCGCCAAGACCACCGGCCGCATCCTGGAAGTGCCGGTCGGTCCGGAACTGCTGGGCCGCGTCGTCAACGCGCTCGGCGAGCCGATCGACGGCAAGGGCCCGCTGGCCACCCAGCTGACCGCTCCGGTGGAGCGCGTTGCTCCGGGCGTGATCTGGCGCAAGTCGGTCGACCAGCCGGTGCAGACCGGTTACAAGTCGGTCGACTCGATGATCCCGATCGGCCGTGGCCAGCGCGAGCTGGTCATCGGTGACCGCCAGACCGGCAAGACCGCACTGGCCATCGATGCGGTGATCAACCAGAAGGGCACCGGCATCAAGTGCGTGTACGTAGCGATCGGCCAGAAGGCTTCGACCGTTGCCAACATCGTGCGCAAGCTGGAAGAGAACGGCGCCCTGGCTCACACCATCGTGGTGGCTGCCACCGCGTCCGAATCGGCCGCGATGCAGTACATCAGCGCCTACTCGGGCTGCACCATGGGCGAGTACTTCATGGACCGCGGCGAAGACGCGCTGATCGTGTACGACGATCTGTCCAAGCAGGCCGTGGCCTACCGCCAGATCTCGCTGCTGCTGAAGCGCCCGCCGGGCCGTGAAGCCTACCCGGGTGACGTGTTCTACCTGCACTCCCGTCTGCTCGAGCGCGCTGCCCGCGTGTCCGAAGAGTACGTCGAGAAGTTCACCAACGGTGCGGTGACCGGCAAGACCGGTTCGCTGACCGCGCTGCCGATCATCGAGACCCAGGCCGGCGACGTTTCCGCGTTCGTTCCGACCAACGTGATCTCGATCACCGACGGCCAGATCTTCCTGGAAACCGATCTGTTCAACGCCGGCATCCGCCCGGCCGTGAACGCCGGTATCTCGGTGTCGCGCGTCGGTGGTTCGGCGCAGACCAAGATCATCAAGAAGCTGTCCGGCGGCATCCGTATCTCGCTGGCCCAGTACCGCGAGCTGGCTGCGTTCGCGCAGTTCGCCTCGGACCTGGACGAAGCCACCCGCAAGCAGCTTGAGCGCGGCCAGCGCGTCACCGAGCTGATGAAGCAGAAGCAGTACGCGCCGATGTCGATCGCCAACCAGGCGCTGTCGATCTACGCCGTCAACGAGGGTTACCTCGACGACGTGCCGGTCAGCAAGCTGCTGGCGTTCGAAGAAGGCCTGCACGCGCATTTCGCCAACACCCAGGGCGAACTGATCGGCAAGGTCAACGCCACCGGCGGTTGGGACAACGACATCGAAGGTGCCTTCAAGAAGGGCATCGTCGAGTTCAAGACCACCGGCAGCTGGTAATCGAGGTCCTGTAGAGCGGAGCGATGCTCCGCTGGACCAGACGATCAAACGGTTGAACAACGCGGGGCCCCGGCCCCGCGCCACGGGAATAAAAGATGGCAAGCGGACGCGAAATCAAAACCAAGATCAAGAGCGTGCAGAACACCCGCAAGGTGACGCGCGCCCTGGAAATGGTCTCGGCCTCCAAGATCCGCAAGGCGCAGGATCGGATGAAGACCTCGCGTCCGTACGCGCAGGCGATGAAGCAGGTGATCGGCCACCTGGCGCAGGCCAGCACCGACTACCAGCATCCGTTCCTGGTCGAGCGTGAGCAGGTCAAGCGGGTCGGTTTCATCGTGATCTCCTCCGATCGCGGTCTGGCCGGCGGCCTCAACAACAACCTGTTCCGCAGGATGCTTGGCGAAGCCAAGGCCTGGCAGGACAAGGGCGCCGAAGTGGACCTGGTGACCATCGGCCAGAAGGCTTCGACCTTCTTCCGCCGGGTCAAGGTGAACATGGTCGGCACGGTGACCCACATCGGCGACACGCCGAAGCTGGAATCGCTGATCGGTGTGATCAAGGTCATGCTCGACGCCTTCACCGAAGGCAAGGTCGACCGCGTGTACCTGGTCTACAACCGCTTCGTCAACACGATGACGCAGAAGGCCAGCTTCGATCAGCTGCTGCCGCTGCCGGCAGCTGAGAAGCAGGTTGCGCACCACGACTGGGACTACCTGTACGAACCCGATGCCGCGACCGTGCTCGAGCACGTGATGACGCGTTACATCGAGTCGCTGGTGTACCAGGCGCTGCTGGAAAACGTCGCTTCCGAGCATGCCGCGCGCATGGTGGCGATGAAGTCGGCCAGTGACAACGCCAACAAGCTGATCGGAACCCTGCAGCTGGTCTACAACAAGGCCCGCCAGGCAGCGATCACCCAGGAAATCTCCGAAATCGTCGGCGGCGCGGCAGCAGTCTGACCGCGTTCGTTAAAAGCACACATTTAGAGGATGCAGCAATGAGTCAGGGCAAGATCGTTCAGATCATCGGCGCCGTCGTCGACGTCGAATTCCCCCGCGAGTCGGTGCCGAAGGTGTACCACGCGCTGAAGGTGGACAACACCGAAATCACCCTGGAAGTGCAGCAGCAGCTCGGTGACGGCGTGGTCCGCTGCATCGCGCTGGGCTCCACCGATGGCCTGAAGCGCAACCTGGTGGCCACCAACACCGGCCGCGGCATCTCCGTGCCGGTCGGCGCTGGCACCCTGGGCCGCATCATGGACGTGCTCGGCCGCCCGATCGACGAAGCCGGTCCGGTCGCCTCCAGCGACACCTGGGAAATCCACCGCGCTGCTCCGTCGTATGAAGACCAGTCCCCGGCCACCGAGCTGCTGGAAACCGGCATCAAGGTCATCGACCTGATGTGCCCGTTCGCCAAGGGCGGCAAGGTCGGCCTGTTCGGCGGCGCCGGCGTCGGCAAGACCGTCAACATGATGGAACTGATCAACAACATCGCCAAGGCGCACAGCGGTCTGTCCGTGTTCGCCGGCGTGGGTGAGCGTACCCGTGAGGGCAACGACTTCTACCACGAGATGAAGGACTCCAACGTCCTGGACAAGGTCGCGATGGTGTACGGCCAGATGAACGAGCCGCCGGGCAACCGTCTGCGCGTCGCCCTGACCGGCCTGACCATGGCCGAGTACTTCCGCGACGAGAAGGACGAGAACGGCAAGGGCAAGGACGTGCTGCTGTTCGTCGACAACATCTACCGCTACACCCTGGCCGGTACCGAAGTGTCGGCACTGCTGGGTCGTATGCCGTCGGCAGTGGGTTACCAGCCGACCCTGGCCGAGGAAATGGGCGTCCTGCAGGAGCGCATCACCTCGACCAAGAATGGTTCGATCACCTCGATCCAGGCCGTCTACGTGCCGGCCGATGACTTGACCGATCCGTCGCCGGCGACCACCTTCGCCCACCTTGACTCGACCGTGACCCTGTCGCGTTCGATCGCTTCGCTGGGTATCTACCCGGCGGTCGATCCGCTGGACTCCACCAGCCGCCAGATGGACCCGCTGGTCATCGGCCACGAGCACTACGACACCGCCCAGCGCGTCCAGCAGACCCTGCAGAAGTACAAGGAACTGAAGGACATCATCGCCATCCTGGGCATGGACGAACTGTCCGAAGAAGACAAGCAGGCCGTGTCGCGTGCCCGCAAGATCGAGCGCTTCTTCAGCCAGCCGTTCCACGTGGCCGAAGTGTTCACCGGCTCGCCGGGCAAGTACGTGTCGCTGAAGGACACCATCCGTGGCTTCAAGGCCATCGTCGATGGCGAGTACGACCACCTGCCGGAGCAGGCGTTCTACATGGTCGGCAGCATCGAAGAAGCGGTCGAGAAGGCCAAGAAGATGGCCGAGAAGGCCTGATGCGGCGGGGACGGGCACACGCCCGTCCCGACCGTGACACGGGGTGGGCCTGCGCCCACCGCTGCGGAATCCCTGCGGTGGGTTCGACCCGCCCCCTAGCGAAGAGAGTTACATGAGCACCATCCGTTGCGACATCGTCAGCGCCGAGCAGGAAATCTTCCGTGGCGAAGCGACCCTGGTCGTGGCCACCGGTGAGCTGGGCGAACTGGGCATCGCGCCCAAGCACGCACCGCTGATCACCCGCCTGAAGCCGGGCAAGGTGGTAGTGACCACGCCGAGCGGCGAGCAGCTGGATTTCGCCATTTCCGGCGGCATCCTGGAAGTGCAGCCGCAGGTGGTGACCGTGCTGGCCGACACCGCGATCCGCGCACAGGACATCGACGAAGCCTCGGTCCGCAAGGCCAAGGAAGAAGCCGAACGCATCCTGGCCAACCGCGGCGAAGCGATGGAAGTGGCCGAAGCCCAGCAGAAGCTGGCAGAGGCCGTTGTCCAGCTGCAGGCGCTTGAGCGCCTGCGCAAGACCCTCAAGCACTGAGGTCCAGCGCCATCGAGCAGGAACGCCGGCCCAGTGCCGGCGTTTTTGTATGTGTCGACAACGTAGCGGAAACGCCGTTACCGGTACACGACATGGCGCAGCAGCAGGAAAGACACCACCGCCAGGCCCGCTTCCACCAGCGGCTTTGCCAGCCAGGCGTACCGCAGGCCCAGCGCATGGTCGGCGGCGGCCACCAGCAGTGTGCTGGCCATGGTCAGCAGCAGCCACAGCGGCAGGAATCGTGCGAAGCGGCGCCAGCCCAGGCGCTGCCCGTTGGCGTCGGCGAAGGTGATGCGTCCATTGAGCCAGAAACCCAGCAGCATGCCGGCCACGCGTCCGCAGACGTTGCCGGGCGCAGCCGGCATGCCGGCCGCCGTCGCCAGCACGAACACCGCCCAGTCCAGCAGCAACTGCAGCAGGCCGATGACGAGATAGGAACGGCCTTGGCGGAGCAGGCTCATGGTGCCGGGGTCATGATGGGGGCTCCATGTTAACGGCCTCCGTTCTAGAATCACCGCCATCGAATCGTGGACCGCCCGCATGACCCAACCCCTGCACGTGATCATCCTCGCCGCTGGCGCCGGCAAGCGCATGAAGTCGGTGCTGCCCAAGGTACTGCAGCCGATTGCCGGCCAGCCGATGCTGGCGCATGTGATCGCCACGGCGCGGGAACTGCAGCCGGCCGCCATCCACGTGGTGTACGGCCACGGCGGGGACCAGGTGCGGAGCTACTTCGCTGACCAGCCGGACCTGTTGTGGGCGGAACAAGCGCAGCAGCTGGGTACCGGTCACGCCGTTGCCCAGGCCATGCCGGAGGTGCCCGACGCCGCCCAGGTGCTGGTGCTGTACGGCGATGTGCCGTTGATCCGTGCGCAGACCCTGCGCGACCTGCTGGCCCAGCCGGGCCGGCTGGCCGTGCTGGTGGCCGATGTCGACGATCCCACCGGCTATGGTCGCGTGCTGCGCGACGCCGAAGGCAAGGTCGGGGCGATCGTCGAGCAGAAGGACGCCGATGACGAACAGCGCCGGGTGCGCATCATCAACACCGGCATCATCACTGCCGAATCGACGGCGCTGCGCCGCTGGCTGTCGCAGCTGTCAAACAGCAACGCGCAGGGCGAGTACTACCTGACCGATGTATTCGCCTTTGCCGCCCGCGAGTTCACTCCGGCGGAGATGGCCCTGGTGGCCGATGCGCAGGACGCCGAAGGCGCGAACGATCCGTGGCAGCTCTCGCAGCTGGAACGGGCCTGGCAACGGCGCGCGGTGCGCGCGCTGTGCATCCAGGGCGCGCGCGTGCGCGATCCGGCGCGGGTGGATATCCGGGGTGAGGTGATCGTCGGCAGCGACGTGATGATCGATGTCGATGTGATCCTTGAAGGCAAGGTGGTGCTCGGCGATGGCGTGACCATCGGCCCGTTCACCCGGCTGAAGGACGTCACTCTCGGCGCGGGCACCGAAGTGCGTGCGCACTGCGATGTGGAAGGCGTGATCAGCGAGGGGGCGGCCCAGATCGGCCCGTTCGCGCGCCTGCGCCCGGGCACCGTGCTGGCTGATGGCGTGCACGTGGGCAACTTCGTGGAAACCAAGAAGGTCACCCTGGGAGTGGGCAGCAAGGCCAACCACCTCACCTATCTGGGCGATGCGGTGATCGGCAGCAAGGTCAACATCGGCGCGGGCACCATCACCTGCAACTACGACGGCGTGAACAAGTCGACCACCACCATCGGCGACAACGCTTTCATCGGCTCCAACAGTTCGCTGGTGGCGCCGGTGCTGATCGGTGAAGGCGCGACGATTGCTGCCGGTTCGGTCATCACCCGCACTGCGCCGGACGGCAAGCTGACCGTAGCCCGTGCGCGCCAGGAAACCATCGATGGCTGGCAGCGCCCCATCAAGAAAAGTTGAGCCGAGGCCACCGCGCGTCGATGAACTGAGTGCGCTGCCCCGCATCGAACAGCGTGCGGGTGAACTGCTGCGCGGGCACGAGGCGTACCCGGTGTTCGCCGGCCATGGACTGGACCTTCCCACGTTGCAGGCCGGACTGCGGCGTGGCCTGTTGTGGATCATCGAAGGCGCCGCTGGCGGCATCGCCGGCTATCTGCTGGGCGGTACGCTCGACGGCGATTTCCATGTGCTGCAGATGGATGTGGATCCCAATCATGCTCGCCGTGGCTACGGACGGGCGTTGCTGCAGCATGCACTCGCCGAGGCCAAGGCGCTTGGCTATCCGGCGGCGGTGCTGACCACGTTGTCCGATGTACCGTGGAATGCGGCGTTCTATGCCAGCGAAGGATTCACCCTGCTGCCGGAGCCAGAGTGGGGCGCGGGCCTGCGAGGGGTGATGGCCGAGGAAGCCGCGTTGGGATTCCCGATGCACCTGCGGGTGGCGATGCGACGGAGGCTTTAGTTTTGCTTCTTCTGTTGCTTGCTGAAGGTTGATCATTGTTCATGGGTGTCACTTTTCTTTTCGCGCGAAAAGAAAAGTAACCAAAAGAAACGCGCCGCCAGTCCGCGAGCCGTCGTGCTGCGCACGCCGGTACCCTGCGCTCCTCGGTCCGTCGAGGGACGGCGCGGGAACTCGCTGCGCTCAGACACCCGCGCCTCTTCGCCCTCGCCGGCCCTGCGGTGCTCGGCTCGCTTCAAGGCGGACCCAAGTCAAAGGCCACAGTTGCACCCAGTAGATCCACGCCACGCGTGGATGCTTTTGCTCTGCTTCTCGAGTCCGTCTTGAAGCGAGCTGAGCTCCGATGCGCAGCACGACGGCTCGCGGCCGGCGGAACGCTTCTTTTGGTTACCTTTCTTTGCGTACAAAGAAAAGTGACACCCATGAACCGTGATCAACCTTCAGCCATCAACAGAAGAAGGAAGAACAAACCTACCCCACCGGCAACAGGATCGACACACACAGCCCGCCCTCGGTGCGGTTCTGCAGTGACACGCGACCACCGTGCGCCTCGACGATCTCGCGGGTGAGGGCCAGCCCCAGCCCGGTGCCGTTGCGCTTGGTCGAATAGAACGGCATCAGCGCATTCTGCAGCACCTGCTCGTTCATGCCCTTGCCGCGGTCCAGCACATCCAGCCGCAGCCACTGCGGCAGCCGGGTCAGCTGCACCTGCACGTCGTCGTTGGGCGGATCGGCTTCGGCGCAGGCCTCGTGTGCATTCTTCAGCAGGTTGAGCAGGGCCTGGCCGAACTGGGCGATGTCGATCCGGCTGCTCAGTTCCTCGTCGGGTGCACGCTCCATCGTGAACGGAATCTGCTGGCACAGGCTGGACAGGAACGGCGCCCAGTGCACGGTCTGCAGCTGCGGCTGCGGCAGCTTGGCGAAACGCGCGTAGCCGCGGATGAAGCCTTCCAGGTGGCGGGCGCGGTCTTCGATGGTGGTGAAGATCTCCGGCAGCCGGTCGAAGCGTTCGCGCTTGACCAGTTCGCCGCCGGAGTGCGCCAGCGATGCGATCGGCGCCAGCGAGTTGTTGAGTTCGTGGCTGATCACCCGGATCACCTTCTTCCAGGTCTGTACTTCCTGCCGGCGCAGTTCGGCAGTGAGCTGGCGTACCAGCAGCAGGTCATGCGGGCGGCCGTTGAGCTGGAACGCGCGCCGCGACAGGTGATAGACCTGTTCGTCGTCCTCGTCGCCTTCCACGCCGTCTTCGCTTTCCGACTTCACCGCAAACAGGCTGTCGCCGCCGCGGCCGATGGCATCACGCAGTTCCACCGGCAGCTGCTCGAGCACGTCTTCCATGCGCTGGCCTTCCAGCTTCCAGCCGCTGTGCAGCAGCTTGCGCGCGGCCAGGTTGGAGAACACCACGCGGGAAATGCCATCGCCACCGGCGGCGATCAGCAGCATCGCCACCGGGGTGTTCTGCACCATGGTGTCCAGCAGCAGTTCGCGCTGCACCAGGCCCTGGCGTTGTGCGCGCAGCACTTCCCCCAGCTCGCGGTGTGCCTGCACCAGGTCACCCAGTTCGTCATTGCCGGGCCAGTAGATGCCGAAGTTGTACTCACCGTCGCGGTAGCTGCTGGTGGTCCCGGACAGCGCCCGCATCAATGAGCGCACCGGTGCGGTGGCGCGGCGCAGCGTCCACCACATCAATGACAGCAGGATGATCGTGGAGACCGTGGTCACCACCCAGCCATGGTCCATCCAGTAGGCCAGCAGCCACGGCAGCGCGGCAGCCAGCGCCAGCACCGGCAGCAGGCGCAGGAACAGGCGGAAGGTGAAGGAGCGTCGCTTCATTCGCGTGGGATGCCGTGACGGTCCATGCGCCGGTACAGCGCCTGCCGGCTCAGTCCAAGCTCGTTGGCCGCCTGTGCGATGACGCCGTGGTTGCGCGCCAGCACTTCTTCGATGCGTGCGCGATCGGGATCATTGCCGGCGCTTGGCGTCGGGCGCGGTGCAGCAGGTGCACGCGGCAGGTTGAGATCGGCCACTTCGATGCGGTTGCCGGTGGCCAGCAGCTCGGCACGCTGGATCACGTTGCGCAGCTCGCGCACGTTGCCCGGCCACAGGTGGCGCTGCAGTGCGGTGGCCGCCGTGCTGGACAGCGGCTTGCCGATGCTGAGGAAATGCTCGGCCAGCGGCACGATGTCGCCGGGGCGGTCGGCCAACGGCGGCAGCGTCAGTTCCACCGTGTTGAGCCGGTAGTAAAGGTCTTCGCGGAACGTACCTTCGCGGATCATCGCCGGCAGGTCGGCATTGGTCGCGCTGACCACGCGCACCTTGACCTGGCGTTCGCGGTTGGAGCCCAGGCGTTCGAAACGTCCTGTCTCCAGCACGCGCAGCAGCTTCATCTGCCCACCCAGCGACAGGTTGCCGATCTCATCCAGGAACAGCGTGCCGCCGTCGGCTGCCTCGAACTTGCCTTCGCGCGCCTTGTTGGCGCCGGTATAGGCGCCGGCCTCGGCGCCGAACAGTTCGGCCTCGATCAGTTCGGAGGGCAGGGCGCCGCAGTTCACCGCCACGAACGGGCCCTTGGCCACCAGCGAGTTGGCCTGGATGATCTGCGCGATCTTCTCCTTGCCCGCGCCATTGGGGCCGGTGATCAGTACCGGCAGCTCAGAGCGCGCGACCTGGCACGCCAGGGCGATCACCCGCTCGCTGGCGGGGTCGGCGAACACCGCACCACACAATGCGTACTTGTCTTCCAGCGCATGCCGCTGGCGCTGTTCGCGCTGGCGTCGCTGGTCCAGCTCGCGCCGCGCTTCGGACAATTCCAGCAGGTTGTTGACCGTGGTCAGCAGCTTGCGGTCATCCCAGGGCTTGGCCAGGTAGTCGGCGGCACCGGCCTTGACCAGGTCCACCGCGCTGCTCAGGTGGGTCCAGGCCGTCAGCAGGATCACCGGCAGATCGGGGTGGCGTTCGCGGATCTGTGCGAACAGCGCCTCGCCTTCCTCACCGGAGGTGGTGTCCTCGCTGAAATTCATGTCCTGGATCACCAGGTCCACCGGCTGTGATTCCAGCAGCGCCAGCCCTTCGGCCGGGCTCTGCGCCAGCAGGGTGTCGATGTCGTGCAGGGAGAACAGCACGTCCAGCGCGGTTCCCACGCTGGCGTTGTCGTCGATGATCAGGATCGCAGGCATGGGTCGCAAAGAGGGTAGCGCCGGGCCATGCCCGGCGGGGCGGGTGCAGTTGCAGCGGCTGGAACCGCCGGGCATGGCCCGGCGCTACCGGGCCGCTCTGCAATATAGCGAAACCAGCGGTAGCGCAGGGGCGTCCGGACTCAGCGCCGTGGCGGCGGCGGCGGCGGAGCCGGAGGGGGGGGCGGCGGCGCCAGCGCGGGGCGCCACTGGGCCACGTTCACCGGTACCGTGAGCATCCGGCCATCGCGGCGCAGCAGCAGGTGGACGGTGGGCGTCGATGCCGCCCGCACTGCGTCGGCGAGCTGTTCGATCTGCCGCACCGGCGAATCGTCCACGCGCAGGATGCGGTCGCCATGGCGCACGCCGAAGCGCGCCTCCGGGCTGGCCGCATCCACCCTCACCACGCCTTCGGTCGAGCGCAGCGCCAGCCGCGCATCGTCCTGGCGCCACTCCAGCGTCTGCGCGCTGCTGCTGCCGGCGAGTACCGGCAGCGGCAGGGCCAGCAACAGCACCAGCAGGCTGGCGCGCATCTCACGCCCCCCGCGTGGCGACGGCCGGTGGCACCGCCGCAGCGCGGCGGGCCGGGCCGAACACGGCGATCTGCCCCAGCAGCCACAGCAGCGCTGCGCCCAGCGGCAGGTACAGCAGCGGCATGCGCGGCAGCTCGTACATGTTCATCAGGGCCAGGTTGATGGCGTACGCCGCCAGCATGCCCAGCACGATGCCCAGCGTGGCCAGCAGGAAGTTCTCGGTCTGGAAGTAGCGCAGGATCTGCCCGCGGGTGGCGCCCAATGCGCGGCGGATGCCGATCTGCTTGCTGCGCTGCTGCACCCAGAAGCTGGCCAGGCCGACGATGCCCAGGGCGGTGACAACCAGCAGCGCCACGCAGACCGTCACCAGCAGGCCGACCATCGAGCGGTCGTTCTTGAAGTAGTCGGCACGCTGTTCCTGGTAAGTCAGTTTCTCGCGCACCAGGCGGTTGGGGTCGTTGTGCTCCAGCGCGGCCAGCGCACCCTTCAGCACTTCATCGCGGCGTTCCGGCGAAGTGCGCAGCATGTACGGGCCGCGGGTGAAGTCGGTACGCACCGGCAGCATCATCGACAGGGTGCTGTTGTCGTTGTAGTCGGTGGGGGTGGCCAGATGGGCGACCACGCCGACCACGTGCAGGGCCTGGTTGCCCATGTAGAAGGTCTTGCCCAGCGCGCTCTGGTCCGGATACATCTTGGCGGCGACCTGCTGGTTGATGATCACCGGCGCGGCGCGGTCAGGCTTGGGATTCTTCTGGGCTTCCTCATAGTCGATGTATTCACTGGGCAGGAAGTCGCGGCCGGCGACCAGCTGCAGGCCAAGCGTCGGAAGTGCGTTCTCGCTGAACATGTACAACGACACGAACGCGGTCGGGCGCTCCTGGTCACGTTCGCGCGAGATGCTGGTGTTGCTCGAGTTGCGGCGGAATGGCAGCTGGTTGACCTTGGTCACGCTGGTCACGCCGGGAATCGCGCGCAGCGATGCCAGGTCTTCGTTGGTGCGGGCCATGGCGTTGGCCTGCTTGCCGATGCCGCTGACCCGGACCATGACCAGTTCGTTCTCGGCCAGGCCGCTGGGCTGGCTGATCTTTTCCACGCGCTGGGTGACCAGGAACAGGGCATTGCAGACGATGGCGCAGGTCAGGGCGATTTCCAGCACGATCAATGCGGCTGCGGTCTTGTGCCGGCGCAGGGTGCTGAGGATGGGGCGGATGTCCATGGGAAGTCCTCGTTCTGGTGCTTACTGCGACTTGAGCTGGATGGCCGGGGTGACCTGCATCGCGCGCCAGGCGGGCAGGAAGCCGGCAGCAATGCTGGCCAGCAGGGTCAGGCCGAGGGCGAGCAGCAGCATGCTGCCGTCGAGGTGGGCCAGCTTGGCGTAGTCCACCGGCTGCTGGCGCACTGCATACAGGCCCAGTAGTGCCAGGCCGATGCCGAGCACGCCGCCGACCACGCCCACCGCGCCCGCCTCGACCAGGCACTGCAGGAAGATCTGCCCGCGGCTGGCACCCAGTGCGCGGCGCACGCCGATCTCACCGCTGCGGCGCAGGAACTTGGCCAGCAGCAGGCCGACCGTGTTGACCAGGCAGACACCGAGGAAACCCAGGGCCAGCCACATCTGCAGGCGCACGTCGCTGGGTACCGCGTTGTTGAAGGTCAGCCACTCCATCACGGTGCGCAGGCGCACGTTGGCCGGGCGCTCGAAACGGCCGGCAGCCCGCTGCTGGTCCGAGTAGTTCACCAGGTAGCGGCGGTAGTCCTCGGCCTTGGACGGCTCAAGCTCCACCCAGTACTGGATCCAGGTGCACGGCGCGTTGATCGAATTGCTGTCGTCATCGGGTGCGCCGTCGCGGAAGCAGTTCATGTTGCCGTTGCTGCCGAGCTTGAGGTCCATCGCGGTGGACAGCGGCATCATCAGGTCCTCTTCGCGGCCGTAGTTGCCAACGGTCAGGTCGAAGAAGTGCGGTTCCGGATTCCAGGTATCCATTACGCCGATCACGCGCAGCGAATGGCCCTCGACCCGGATCTGGCGGCCGACACTGTCGGCGCCCTGGAACAGCTTGTCATTGATCACCTTGGACAGCACCACCACGCGGGCGCGACCGTCATCGTCGCTGGCGGTCCAGGCGCGGCCGTACAGCATCGGCACGTTGAACATCGGGAAGAAGTCGGCCGAGGTCCAGCGGGTGTCGATGTTGAACGGCTTCAACGTGCTGCCTTCCGGCTCGACGGTGACGGCGCCCGCACTCATCATCGCCTGGCGCTCGCCACGCTTCTCGCGCAGCAGCGTCTCTGCATCGAAGCGGGTCATCTGGGTCTCCGGCTCTTCGCCGGTCAGGTAACCCGAGCGCGGGCGCGGATCGACCTGCACGTAGAACAGGCGGTCGCTCTTGTCAGGGATCGGGTCGCCGGACAGCACGTGGAAAACGGTCAGGGTGGTCATCGAAGCACCGATGCCCAGCGCGATGGCGACCACCATCAGCGCGGTCAGTACCTTGTTGCGGCGGAAGCTGCGTACCGCCAGTCGGGCGTAGTAGGCGAACATGGTCGTGCCCTCACTCGTTGACGGCGACGATGCGACGCGGGGTGGCCAGCACCGGCTCGCGCACCAGGTCGGTGACCTGGCCGTCGACGATGTGCACGTTGCGCTGCGCGCGTGCGGCCAGTTCCGGGTCGTGGGTGACCATCACAATGGTGGTGCCGGCGGCGTTGATCTCCTCCAGCAGTTCCATCACCCCGCGCGCCATCTGCGTGTCCAGGTTGCCGGTCGGTTCGTCGGCCAGCAGCAGGCGCGGGCTGCCGGCCAGGGCACGGGCGATCGCCGCGCGCTGCTGCTGGCCGCCGGAGAGTTCGTTCGGGTAGTGCTTCATGCGCGAGCCCAGGCCGACCTGGCTCAGCGCCTTCTCGATGCGCTCGCGGCGCTCGCCGGCGCTCATCCTGCGGTAGCGCAGCGGCACGTCCACGTTGTCGAACAGGTTGAGGTCCGGAATCAGGTTGAAGCCCTGGAAGATGAAGCCGATCTTCTGGTTGCGCAGGCGGCTGCGGGCATCATCGCCGAGCTTGCTGACGTCCTGGCCATCAAGCATGTAGGTGCCGCTGGTGAAGGTTTCCAGCAGGCCGGCGATGTTGAGGAAGGTGGTCTTGCCGGAGCCGGACGGACCGGTGACGGCGACGAACTCGCCTTCCTTGACCTGCAGTTCCAGTGAACGCAGCGCGTGGGTTTCCACCTGTTCGGTACGGAAGACCTTGGCGACCGAACGCATTTCGAGCATGTACATGGGGTGTCCTCTCTCCAGGATGTATGAGTTGTCAGTTGACGGAGACGCGTTCGGCGTCCTTGAACAGGTCGCTGCCCGAGACCACGATGCGGTCCCCCGGCTGCACACCCGACTTGATTTCCACTTCGCCCAGGCTGCTGACGCCCAGTTCGATCGGACGACGCACCGCGGTGCGGCCATCCATTACGTACGCCACACCGTTGCCCTGTTCCACGAACGGGCCGCGCTCGACCTTCATGACATTCCTGCGGGTATCCAGCAGCACCCGCACCGACATCCGCTGGCTCTGGCGCAGGCCTTCAGGCTGGGCTGCGGCAAAGCGGACGCGTGCGTTGACTTCGCCATTGACCACTTCCGGCGACACCGCACTGATCTCGCCCGGGAACGGCTGGCCATTGCCGCCGGTCAGCTGCGCCGGCATGCCGATCGCCAGATCGCGCGCGAAGCTCTCCGGCACCTTGATCTCGACTTCGAACTTGGACAGGTCGACCACGCCCAGCACCGGCGCGTTGGCGGCAAGGTTGGTGGCCTGGGTGGCCTGCACCTGACCGACCTGGCCATCGAACGGTGCACGCAGGGTCAGTGCGTCCACCTGGCGCCGCACTTCGGCCACTACGGCCTTCTGGCGGTCGGCCAGCAAACGCTTGTTGCGTGCGTCCAGGTCCGCGCCCTGGCTCTGCAGGCGTGCATCGGTGGTGGCATTGACCAGGCTGATGTCGGCCTTCTTCAGGGTGTCCTGGGCCTTGGCCAGATCGATCTGCGGCACCGCGCCGCCATCGAAGCCGCGCTGGTAGCGCTGCAGGTCGCGGTCGGCGGCCTGTCGCTCGATGCTGGCCTGGTCGGTTTCCTTGCGCGATTTGGCCCGGGCCAGGGTGGCATCCAGGTTGGCGCGGCTGGCCTCGGCCTCCAGGCCGGCCAGGGTGGCCTCCTCCTGGGCGAGCTTGCTGCGCAGCTCGGGGCTGTCGATGATCGCCAGCTCCTGGCCCTTCTTGACCACGTCACCGGCGACCACCTTCAGGTCCACCGTGCCGGCGGAGATGGCGTACAGCACCGGGCTGTTGGCGGCGATCACGCGGCCGTCGGCGGCGATGTCGCGCACCAGGTCGCCGCGCTGCACTTCGGCGATGCGCACCCGGCTGCTGTCGAACGAGCTGCTGGCATTGGACCAGGCATGCACGGCCCAGCCGATGCCGGCCAGCAGCGCGATACCCGCCAGGGCCGGCCAGCGGTAACGGTGCCATGCGGCCTTGGGGGCACTGGCTGAAGCGGAGGAAACGATCTGGTCCTGGGCGGAGGTGTCGCGGATCATCGGGTTCGTGCCTGTCGGTGGTGCCAGAGTGGTGCTATGGACAAAGCACACAACGTGCCAACTTTATTTCCTTTTCCATCAATGAGTTGAACATGTGTCGCTACTGTCCGGGTGTCCGCGGACACCTTTCCGGACACTTTCATTAAGCGGACAGGAGGGGGCTGGCGGACGCGCAGGCTAGAATGCGGCGACCGTCTTCAAGGAAATGCGTGACATGTGTGGAATCGTGGGTGCGATCGCCGGGCGCGACGTGGTGCCGCTGCTGATCGAAGGACTGAAGCGACTGGAATACCGCGGCTACGATTCCTCCGGCATCGCCGTGATCGATCAGGCCGAACGGCCCGAGGTGCGCCGCGTACGCCGCACCGGTCGTGTCTCGGAGATGGCCACTGCTGCCGAGGCTGAAGGCTTCAACGCCAGCCTGGGTATCGGCCACACCCGCTGGGCCACCCATGGTGGTGTCACCGAGGCGAACGCGCATCCGCACATCAGCCATGGCGTGGCGCTGGTGCACAACGGCATCATCGAGAACCATGAGGAGCAGCGCGAGAAGCTGCGCGCGCTGGGCTATACCTTCGAGTCGCAGACCGACACCGAAGTGATCGCCCACCTGATCCACCACCATCTGAAGAAGGGCGATGACCTGCTGGTCGCGCTGCAGCACACGGTGAAGGAACTGACCGGTGCCTATGCGCTGGCCGTGGTCAGCCGTGCCGAGCCGGAACGCTTCGTCTGTGCCCGCATGGGCTGCCCGCTGCTGGTCGGGCTGGGCGAGGGCGAGAACTTCGTGGCGTCCGATGTGTCGGCCGTGCTGTCGGCCACGCGCAAGGTGATCTTCCTGGAAGAGGGCGACACCGCCGAGATCCGCCGGGATGGCGTGAGCATCTTCGATGGCAACGATCAGCCGATCGAGCGCGATGTGCATCTCTCCGATGTCTCGCTGGCCTCCCTGGAGCTGGGCCCGTACCGCCACTTCATGCAGAAGGAGATCCACGAGCAGCCGCGTGCGCTGGGCGACACCATCGAAGCGGCGATCGATGCTGGTGGCTTCCCGGCCGAACTGTTCGGCAAGAATGCCGAAGCGGTGCTGTCGGGAATCGAGGGCGTGCAGATCCTGGCCTGTGGTACCAGTTACTACTCGGGCCTGACCGCGCGCTACTGGATCGAGGCCATCGCCGGCCTGCCGTGCAGCGTGGAGATCGCCAGTGAGTACCGCTACCGCGCCGCGTATGCCAATCCCAAGCACCTGATCGTGACCATCTCCCAGTCCGGCGAAACGCTGGACACGATGGAAGCGCTGAAGTACGCCAAATCGCTGGGCCACACGCACACGCTGTCGATCTGCAACGTGCCGGAAAGCGCGATTCCGCGCGCCAGCGAACTGGTCTGCTACACCCGTGCCGGCGCCGAGATCGGCGTGGCCTCGACCAAGGCGTTCACCACCCAGCTGGCCGCGCTGTTCCAGCTGACCGTGGTGCTGGGCAAGCTGCATGGCCGCGTTGATGCCGCACAGGAAGCGGACTACCTGGAGCAGCTGCGTTTCCTGCCGGGCAGCGTGCAGCATGCGTTGAACATGGAACCGCAGATCGCCGCATGGGCCGAGCGCTTCGCACGCAAGAGCAGTGCGCTGTTCCTCGGCCGTGGCCTGCACTATCCGATCGCCCTGGAAGGCGCGCTCAAGTTGAAGGAAATCTCGTACATCCATGCCGAGGCCTACCCGGCCGGCGAGCTCAAGCACGGGCCGCTGGCGCTGGTGGACGAGGACATGCCGGTGGTGGTGATCGCACCCAACGACAGCCTGCTGGAGAAGGTCAAATCCAACATGCAGGAAGTGCGCGCGCGTGGCGGCGAGCTGTTCGTGTTCGCCGACCAGGACAGCAACTTCAACGAGTCCGAAGGCGTGCACGTGATCCGCACCCCGCGCCATGCCGGCGTGCTCAGCCCGGTGGTGCACACCATCCCGGTGCAGCTGCTGGCGTACCACACCGCGCTGGCGCGCGGCACCGACGTGGACAAGCCGCGCAACCTGGCCAAGAGCGTTACGGTGGAGTAACACTCGGATCCATTGGATGCTGCATGCGAAAGGGGCCCACGTGGCCCCTTTCGTTTACGACGCTGGCGCTGCCAAGTGGGACAGCTGCCGGGTTTTCTGTCCGCAGTCGGCAGCAGGCAATCAATCTTTAATGCGCGACATCGCCTGTATTCAGCGGCGGTTTCAGCCGCGGTGCCATTCTCTGGATCGTCAGTTGGTTCCTACGACGAACTGTCCCATCGATGCCGCTAGTGACCGATGGTCGCAGTCGTAGAATCGAGTTGACCGAGATCCGGGTTGAGCCGTTGAACCCCCTCGTTCGTGTTGCAGCACGACGTCTGCCGATCCATTCCAAGCGGCAGGTGGGTGCGCCAGACGTGCACTGAAAGGTCTGTTCCCGGGGAGGGGGCGAATCGGCAGAGCACACTTTTTTGACTTCAGTGACCTGCACCAGGAAACAAGAATGAACGTCCGCGAGCTCCTGCAATCCAAGAAAGAAGCTGTCATCACCATCGACACGGAAGACACGATCGGTGCCGCCGCGCACAAGATGAGCGCGAATAAAATCGCCGCACTGGTAGTGATGAAGGATGATGCGCCGGTCGGCATCATTTCCGAAAAGGACATCGTCCGCAGCCTGGCCGATGATGGCCCGCAGGCCGGTCGTCGGGTGATTTCCAGCCTGCCGTCCACCGGCCTGGAAGGCATTGCGCCGGACGCCACGTTGAAGCAGGCCATGTCCCTGATGACCTACTCGCGTCGTCGCCACCTGATGGTCACCGACGGCAGCAAGCTGGTCGGCATCCTCAGCCTGGGTGACATCGTGAAGAACCTGCTGGGCGAGCTGGAGCTGGAAAAGGCCGTGTTGCAGGACATCTACATGGCGGCCCACTGAGGCCTGCGCTGTGTGATGAAACGAAGCCGGGCATTGCCCGGCTTCTTCGTTGGTAGCGCCGGGCCATGCCCGGCGAGCGCGTAGCGCAGGAATCAGAAACTGACCTTCACCGAATCGGCGCTGTAGTTCGCCGGGCCGTGGTAGACGACCTCGATGTTGTTGCCATCCGGATCGAGCACGAAGGCGCCGTAGTAGCCGGGATGGTACGGGCGCTCGCCGGGCGCGCCGTTGTCCTTGCCGCCAGCCGCCAGCGCAGCGCTGTGGAAAGCATCGACGGTGGCGGTATCGCGTGCCTGGAACGCCAGATGGTGGCGACCGGTCAGCTGGCCGGCAGCGGCCTCGCTGCTGGCGCTGGAAATGAACAACTCGTCGGCCCAGAAGTAGTCATCGCCTTCGCCGGCCACCGGGATGCCGATCGTGTCGAACACCGCCTGGTAGAAGCGGCGGCTGGCGGCCAGATCGCGTACGACCAGCTGGATGTGGTCGATCAATCGCCCACGGTGCAGTTCCATCGTTTCCATACGAACCTCGCAAAAAAGGGGGACGGAGTCGGTAGCGCCGGGCCGGGCCCGGCGAGCGCGCAGCGCGGCCTGCTCAAGGCCGCCGGGCATGGCCCGGCGCTACCGGAATTGTGCCCCTTTCTGGGTCAGGCGTTGGCGATGATCTCGACCCAGTAGCCGTCCGGGTCCTTGATGAAGGCCAGGTTCTTCATGCGGCCGTCGGTCAGGCGCTTCTGGAAGGTGACGCCCAGGTCTTCGAAACGCTGGCAGGCCGCTTCGATGTCCGGCACCGACACGCAGATATGGCCGAAGCCGCGCGGGTCGCTGTTGCCGTCGTGGTAGACGGCGCCTTCCTGGTTCTCGGTGCCATGGTTGTGGGTCAGTTCCAGCACGCCCGGCAGGCCGGCCATCCACAGGCGGCGGGTGTTGTCATCTTCCGGCACCATGGTGCCGGCCGGTACGTAGGCCAGGAAGTACAGGCTGAACTGGGCTTCGGCAAAGTCGCGCTTGTCGATCAGCTGGTAGCCCAGCACGCGGGTGTAGAAGTCCAGCGAGGCGGTGGCGTCCTTGACCCGCAGCATGGTGTGGTTGAAGACGAAGCCGGTGGTCTCGGCCGGGGCCTGGGTGGCGACGCCGGGGACATCGCGCAGGGCGGGAATGGTCATGGGGGAGGTCCTTCAGACAGGGCCGTTGCCGGCCGGATGGGTGTCATTCTACGGGCCGGCAGCTGACGGCACCGCGACGTACAATGGCCGGATCGCACCGTTCCGTCCTGATGACCATTGCCCGCCATGTCGCAGCGTGAATGGGTGGCCGCCGCCATCCGCAAGATCGAAGCCGATTTCAACCGTTCCGCCGATACCCACCTGATCCCGCTGGCGCTGCCCGGGTTCGAGGGCATCGAGGTGTACCTGAAGGATGAATCGAGCCATCCCACCGGCAGCCTCAAGCACCGGCTGGCGCGTTCGCTGTTCCTGTATGCGCTGGCCAACGGCTGGCTGCGTGAAGGGCGGCCGGTGATCGAGGCCTCCAGCGGCTCCACCGCCGTTTCCGAGGCCTACTTCGCGCGCCTGCTCGGCCTGCCGTTCATCGCAGTGATGCCGGCCACGACGTCGCCGGAGAAGATTGCCGCGATCGAGTTCCACGGTGGCCGCTGCCATCTGGTCGAGCGCGCCTGCGACCTCAACTGCGATTCGGAAAAGCTGGCCCGCGAAACCGGCGGCCACTTCATGGACCAGTTCACCTATGCCGAGCGCGCCACCGACTGGCGTGCCAACAACAACATCGCCGAATCGATCTTCAAGCAGATGGCCGAGGAGCCCAGCCCGATTCCGGACTGGATCGTGTGCAGCCCCGGCACCGGCGGTACCGCAGCAACGCTCGGGCGCTACGTCAGCTATCGCCGGCATGACACCCGCATCCTGTGTGCGGACCCGGAAGTCTCGGTGTTCTACGATGGATACCAGGCTGCCCTGGCCGGCGGCAACGCGTGGCGCGGCATGACCTGCAACGGCGGCTCGCGGGTGGAAGGCATCGGCCGGCCGCGGGTGGAGTCCAGCTTCATCCCGACCAGTGTCGATGCCATGGTGAAGGTGCCCGACGCCTTGAGCCTGGCTGCGATGCGTCATGTCAGCCGCCAGCTGGGGCGCCGCGTCGGTGGCTCCACCGGCACCAACTTCATTGGCGTGCTGCAGGCCGCGCAGTGGATGCGCGAGGCCGGCCGCCAGGGCAGTATCGTCAGCATCCTGTGCGACAGCGGCGATCGCTACGCGCACAGCTATTACGACCCGGCCTGGTATGTGCGGCAGGGAATCGATGTGGACGCTGCCGACGCGCAGGTAGCGGCGGCGGTGGCCGGGCAGGGCCTGCCTGGATTGCCGTGGTGCAGTCTGGAAGCGCTGTAAGCCCGTCAGGCATCCGCCGGGCCATGCCCGGCGAGCGCAGCGGCGCATTGGATCGCGCTCAATACCCGGCGGCCATGAAGGCATCCAGTACCGCATCGCGCAGCGCGTCGGGCAGGGCCTCGATCTCCACGGCGCGGTCGTCCAGGTGCAGGCGTGGGTCCAGGCTGCTGGCCCGGCCCTGGGCCAGGGCCTGCAGCCACAGCAGCACGCAGATGACGAATTCGCGCTCGTGGCCCAGCCGCACCTGGCTGGCACCGCGCTCGATCACTTCGAAGGGATACCATTCCTGCTCGTCGCTGAACCTGCCGCCCTGGCGCTGCAGTGCCTGCAACTGCTGCAGGTGGCGCGGCGCATCATCGCCCGCATCGCACAGCGCGGCGATCCAGGCCAGTTCAGTCGGGCTGGCCGACAGCGCCAGCGTTGGTGAACGTACTGCGGATGGAGCTGGAGCCAGACCTTCCATGTGGGGCCTCCTCGACACGTTCCGCTGCGGTCTCCCCCGCGCAGCAAGCTTCAGCCGGCGGCCGTAAGGCCGACGTGAACAATGGCCCGCCGCCCCTTGTCTGCCGGCCCGGCCAGCGCCATATCGATCTGGCTGCCCGCGCTGCCGGGCCCGTACTCTGGAGACCTGCCGTGACCGTTGCCAACCCCCTGCTCGATTTTTCCGGCCTGCCGCGCTTCGAGGCGATCCGCCCCGAGCATGTGGCGCCGGCGCTGGACGTGCTGCTGGCGCAGGCCGAAGCGGCGGTCAGCGCTGCCGAGCAGGTGCAGCCGGTAACCTGGCAGACCTTCGTCACCCCGCTGGACGACGCCACCGAACGCCTGTGGCGCGCCTGGGGCCTGGTGGGACACCTGCAGGGCGTGGTCAACACGCCGGAACTGCGTGAGGCCTACAACAGCAACCTGCCGCGGGTGACCCGCTTTGCCAGTGCGCTGGGCCAGAACCTGGCGCTGTACCGCCAGTACCAGGCGCTGGCGGCCAGCACCGAAGCGGCCGGTTTTGATGAGGCGCGCCGCAAGGTGCTGGACAACACCCTGCGTGATTTCCGCCTCGGCGGTGCTGAACTGGATGCGGACGCGCAGCAGCGTTTTTCCGCCATCAAGGAGGAACTGTCGGCGCTGTCGGCGAAGTTCTCGCAGAACGTGCTCGACGCCACCGATGCGTGGTCGCTGATCGTCGAAGACCCGGCGCGCCTGGCCGGCGTGCCGGACGACGTGAAGGCTGCTGCACGCGCCGCTGCGGAAAAAGACGGCAAGGCAGGCTGGAAGCTGACCCTGCAGATGCCGTGCTACCTGCCGGTGCAGACCTGGGGCGAGGACCGCGACCTGCGCGAGATCCTGTACCGCGCCAGCGCGCAACGCGCTTCCGAGTTCGGCGACGATGCGCTGGACAACGGCGGCAACATCGATCGCATCCTTGCACTGCGTGCCGAGCTGGCCGCGCTGCTGGGCTTTGATTCCTACGCCGACTATTCGGTGGCCACCAAGATGGCCAGCGACCCCGCCGAAGTGCTGGGCTTCCTGCGTGACCTGGCCGCGCGCGCCAAGCCGTTCGCCGCCAAGGACCGCGCCGAGCTGGAGCAGTTCGCCCGCGAGCATCTCGGTATCGACAGCCTGCAGGCCTGGGATCTGGCGTTCGCCGCCGACCGCCTGAAGCAGGCGCGTTACAGCTACTCCGAGCAGGAAGTGAAGCAGTATTTCACCGAACCGAAGGTACTCGGCGGCCTGTTCTCGGTGATCGAGCAGCTGTACGGCCTGCGCGTGCAGGAAGACAGCGCGCCGGTCTGGCATGAGGACGTGCGCTTCTTCCGCCTGGTGGATGCGCAGGGCGCCCTGGTGGGCCAGTTCTACCTGGACCTGTACGCCCGCGAGGGCAAGCGTGGCGGCGCGTGGATGGATGACTGCCGCAACCGCCGCGAGCGCGCCGATGGCAGCGTACAGACGCCGCTGGTGTACCTGGTGTGCAACTTCGGCCGTGGTGCCGATGGCAAGCCGGCAACCTTCAGCCACAATGAAGTGACCACGCTGTTCCATGAAATGGGCCATGGCCTGCATCAGCTGCTGACCCGCATCGGCGAACTGGGCGTGGCCGGCATCAACGGCGTGGAGTGGGACGCGGTGGAGCTGCCCAGCCAGTTCATGGAGAACTTCTGCTGGGAATGGGACCACCTGCAGGGCATGACCGCGCATGTGGAAACCGGCGAGCCGCTGCCGCGCGCGCTGTACGAGCGCATGCTGGCCGCACGCAACTTCCACAGCGGCATGGCCACCGTGCGCCAGTTGGAATTCGGTCTGTTCGACATGCTGCTGCACAGCCAGTTCGAGGCGGCGCAGGACAGCGTGCTCGCACTGCTTGAGCGGGTGCGTGCGGAAGTGGCGGTGAACCATCCGCCGAGCTGGAATCGCTTCCCGCACCAGTTCAGCCATATCTTCGCCGGTGGCTATGCCGCCGGTTACTACAGCTACAAGTGGGCCGAAGTACTGAGCGCCGATGCCTACGCCGCGTTCGAGGAAGCGCCGCAGGCGCTGGCCGCAACCGGCGCGCGTTTCCGCGACGAGGTGCTGTCGCGCGGCGGCAGCCGCCCGGCCGCCGAGAACTTCAAGGCCTTCCGCGGCCGTGCGCCGCAGATCGACGCACTGCTGCGCCATTCGGGCATGGCGTAAGCAGGTTGCCGCCATCCACGCATGGCGTGGATCTACCGGAATGCTCCGGCATGGCGTAAACGCAAAAAAGGGCAGCGCTCCGGTAGCGCCGGGCCATGCCCGGCGAGCACGTAGCGCGGCGTAGGAAAGCCGCCGGGCATGGCCCGGCGCTACCGGGGCGTCCCGCTTTCAATCGGCGTAGATCATCTTCCGGGTCATGCCGCCGTCGACGATGAAATCCTGGCCGGTGCTGAAGCCGGACAACGAGGACAGCAGGTACACCGCCAGCGCGCCGATGTCCTCGGGTTCGCCGACGCGGCCAACCGGATGCTGGGCGTGGTCGGTGGCCGAGTACTGCGGCACGTGCCGGCGTGACGGCGCCTGCCAGGCATCGGTGCTGATCCAGCCGGGGCTGATGCTGTTCACCCGCACCGCCGGTCCCGCACTGATGGCCAGTGCATGGGTGAAGGCCACCAGCCCACCCTTGGCCGCAGCGTAGGCTTCGCTGTGCGCCTCGGACTGCCAGGCGCGCGTCGATGCGATGTTGATGATCGCGCCTGCGTCGGCCGACAACGCCGGCAATGCGTGCTTGCTGCACAGGAACGCGCCATGCAGCGATGACAGTCGGCGCTGCCATTCTTCCCACTCCATGTCCTGCAGCAGGGTGCCGTGCGGCCCGGCGATGCCGGCATTGTTGACCAGGCCGTCGATGCGCCCGAAGCGTTGCAGGGCCACTGCGATGAAGTCGCGCACGCTGCTTTCGTCGGTGATGTCCAGCCGCTGGAACGCGGCATCATCGCCGCGCTGCCATTCGGCCAGGCAGGCATGGCCCGCCTCCACATCCAGATCGCCGATCAGCACACGGCCGCCGGCCCCGAGCACCGCCTGGGCGATGCCGCGGCCGATGCCGTTGGCACCGCCGGTGACCAGCACCACCCTGCCGTGCAGCGGCGCAGCCGGCCAGGTGGCAATCGGCGGCACCGTGCTCATGACAGGTCGTCGCCGCGCAGGCGACGGTGCCAGCCCTCGACACCGATCCGGTCCAGGGTCTGGATGTTGCGCTCGACGATCACGTCCGGGTCCGGGTAGACATCCACCGCGCGTGCCACGCTGTCTTCGCGCAGCAGGTGCAGGGTGGGGTAGGGCGCGCGGTTGGTGTAGTTGCTGGCGTCATCGGCGGCGACGCCATCGAACTGGTAGTCCGGATGGAAGCTGGCCACCTGCAGGATGCCTTGCAGGTCCAGCGCCTCGATCGCCGCATCGGCGTTGTCGAGGAAGTCGTTGTAGTCGAGGAAGTCGGTCAGTACCTGCGGATGCACGATCAGGGTGGTATCGATCTGCTCGGCCGGCGTGTCGCGCAGCAGCACCAGTTCCTCGGCCAGTTCTTCCACCAGGGCTTCGGGTGTGGTCGCGTCGCTCAGCACGATGCGGACCTGGTCCTTCACATACACCGCCTTGGCGAACGGGCACAGGTTCAGGCCGATGACGATGCGCTCCAGCCACAGGCGGGTGGCGGCGATCGGGTCATCGGTGGGCAGGGGGGTGTCGGTCATGGCGGGCGCATCGGCGGGCGGGGGTGGCCATTGTAGGCGGGCCGCTGCAGGGGCGCCGTTCACTGTGCAGGAACTGGACAACGGCGATGCTGGAAATTCCCATTGATTCAATCCCTTGCCGATATCACGCCAATGGCCGATTGCCGACGCTGCGGGCCAGGCGTGCAATGGCGGCACGACACAGGAGGACTTTTCATGACTGCATCTTCCCCATGGCTGCCGGACGCACTCTGGTCAGGCGCCTTCTTCGACGGTCAATGGAGCGCCGCTGCACAGCGCCAGCCGGTGATCGAGCCCGCCACCGGGCACTCGCTTGGTGAGATCGGCCTGGCCGATGCGGCGCAGGTCGCACGTTCGGCGGCCGCTGCGGCGCAGGCGCAACAGGCATGGGCGGCAGCGCCGTACGAACAGCGCGCCGAGGTGCTGCGCAAGGCTGCACGCCTGGCCGAAGAAAACATCGATACGCTGGTCGACTGGCTGGTCCGCGAAAGTGGCTCCACCCGCCTGAAGGCCGGTTTCGAGGCCAAGGTGACCATCAAGGCGCTGCATGAGGCCGCCGCGCTGCCTTCGCGCAGCGTGGGTGAGATCCTGCCGTCCGAGCCTGGGCGCCTGAATCTGGCGCGGCGCCGTCCGCTGGGTGTGGTGGGGGTGATCTCTCCGTTCAATTTCCCGCTGTACCTGGCGATGCGCGCGGTGGCGCCGGCGATCGCGCTCGGCAATGCCGTGGTGCTCAAGCCGGACCCGCGCACGGCGGTGTGTGGTGGTGCGGCGATCGCACGCCTGTTCGAGCAGGCTGGTCTTCCGCAGGGTGTGCTGCAGATGTTGCCCGGCGACGGCGCCGCCGGTGCCGCGCTGACCAGCGACCCGCATGTGGCGATGATCCAGTTCACCGGCTCGACGGCGGCCGGACGCAAGGTTGGCGAAGCCGCCGGCAAGCACCTGAAAAAGGTGTCGCTGGAGCTGGGCGGCAAGAACGCGCTGATCATCCTTGACGATGCGGATCTCGACCTGGCCGTGGCCAACACCGCCTGGGGCGTGTACCTGCACCAGGGCCAGATCTGCATGGCCACCGGCCGTGTGCTGGTACAGCGCGGCATCCACCAGGCCTTCCTGCAGAAGCTGGTGGCCAAGGCGAAGTCGCTGAAGGTGGGTGACCCGGCACGCGAGGATGTTGCGCTGGGCCCACTGATCAATGCCGCGCAACGCGACCATGCGGCGCGTGTGGTCGACGACGCGGTGAAGGCGGGTGCCACGCTTGAAACCGGCGGCACCCACCAGGACCTGTTCTTCGCACCCACCGTGCTCGGCAACGTCAGTGTCGACAATCCGGCGTTCAACGAAGAGATCTTCGCGCCAGTAGCGGTGGTGGTGCCGTTCGATGACGACGACGAAGCCGTGCGCCTGGCCAATGACAGCGAGTACGGCCTGTCGATGGCGATCGTCTCCCGCAATGTCGGCCGCGCGCTGAAGCTGGGCGAGCGCCTGCGCACCGGTCTGCTGCACATCAACGACCAGACCGTGAACGACGAGGTCATCAATCCCTTCGGTGGGGTAGGGGCGTCCGGCAACGGCACCAGCATCGGCGGCCCGTCCAACGTGGAGGAATTCACCCAGTGGCAATGGATGACGGTCAAGGGCGAAGCCCCGGCCTATCCCATCTGATCGAGGAGAACGCAACGATGAGCAGCAACAGTGGATCGCGTGACATCACCGCCGCGGTGGTGCGCGGCAAGGAACAGCCCTTTGTCATCGAGCAGGCGCGCCTGCGCGGCCCGCAGGACGACGAAGTGCTGGTGAAGATCGTAGCGACCGGCCTGTGCCATACCGACCTGATCGTGCGCGACCAGTACTATCCGGTGCCGCTGCCGGCGGTGCTGGGCCATGAGGGTGCGGGCATCGTCGAGGCGGTCGGCCCCAACGTGCGCGAGCTGAAGGCCGGCGACCATGTCGTGCTGACCTACGGCCAATGCGGCCACTGCAATCCCTGTCGTGGTGGCCACGGTGCGTACTGCCGCGATTTCTTCGCGCTGAATTTCGGTGGTGATGATGGCCACGGCCATACGGCCATCACCGATGCACAGGGCCAACCGCTGCACGATCACTTCTTTGCACAGTCGTCGTTCGCCACGTTTGCGCTGGCGCGCGAGATCAATGCGATCAAGGTGCCTGACGATGCGCCGCTGGAGCTGCTCGGTCCGCTGGGCTGCGGCATCCAGACCGGTGCCGGTGCGGTGCTCAACTCGCTGCAGGTGCGATCGGGCAGCAGCTTCGCCAGCTATGGCGCCGGTGCGGTCGGCCTGAGTGCGGTGATGGCGGCCAAGGTCGCCGGTGCCACCACCATCATCGCCATCGACGTGGTGCCCTCGCGGTTGCAGCTGGCCATGGAGCTGGGCGCCACCCATGTGGTCAACAGCCGCGAGACCGATGTGATCGAGGCGGTGCGCGCGATCACCGGTGGTGGCGCCGATTTCGCGCTGGAATCGACCGGGCGCCCGGAAGTGCTGTCGGCCGGCATCGAAGCGCTCGGCGGGCTTGGCATGATGGGCGTGGTCGGTGCGCCGAAGCTGGGCACCACTGCCAGTTTCGATGTGAACAACCTGCTGTTGGGTGGCCGCAGCATCCGTGGCATTGTCGAGGGCGACAGCGTGCCGCAGGTGTTCATTCCGCAGCTGGTGACGCTGTACCAGCAGGGGCGCTTCCCGTTCGACAGGCTGGTGAAGTTCTATCCGCTGGAGCAGATCAACCAGGCGGCCGAGGACAGTACGCGGGGCATCACCCTGAAGCCGATTCTGCGGATTGCGGCGTGAGGTGAGGATGGGGTCGGTTTGCAGGGCTGCGCCCTGCACCTGCCGAATCAACGTCAACGTCAAAAGCTGGCATTCCGTGGGATGGCGGGGTGGGGGGGGGGGGGGGGGGGGGGGGGGGGGGGGGCGCTCCTCCCCGCCTCTCTCCCCCCCCCCCCCCCCCCCCCCCCCCCCCCCCCCCCCCCCCCCCCCCCACCCCGCCTTCGACAGGTTCCCGCTGCTGTTGGTGGGTGTCGACCTTGGTCGACACGTAGATCCACGCCATGCGTGGATGAATGCCGGACGAGAATGGAAGCGCATTTCCCGGCTTGGCGCTGTGCTGGGGTGATCGTGGGCTCCCGCGATCTGTCGTAACGGCATGGGCTGCTCTTGGTGGGTGGCGACCACGCGGCTGTTGGTGGGTGTCGACCTTGGTCGACACGTGGATCCACGCGATGCGTGGATGAATGCCCGACGAAATGGAAACGCTCCGTTGTTGGCATGTAACGCGGGCATGGCGTGTGTGGGTGTACGCTGCATGCATGATGGCCACGACAGTCGGGCAACAGCAGCTGGTGGCGGCTCGGGCCGCCTTCGCCGAGGGCGACGTGCAGTCGCTGGCGATGCTGCCCCTGCCGTTGCAGCAGTCCTGGCAGCGCTCGCATGCGGCGGGTGTGCGCCCCGGGCAGGAGCCGTATTACCCGCCGTTGCAGGGCAATGGACACCGCTTGGAGTCCCGCGATGACCGCCGCCTGGCGCGTTGCGTGCAGCCGGAACTGGAGCAGTTGTGGGCCGCGTTCGGTGCGCGTGGGTGGACGATGTTCTGCGCCAACCGCGAGGGCATGGTGATCGTGCATCGCGCCCATGGCCTGGAAGATGCCGCGCTGCTGCGGCCGATCCAGGTGGGCCGGCGGCTGGGCGAGGCCGAGATCGGCACCACCGCGCCTGCGGTCAGCCTGGCCGACGACCTGCCCGCATTGGTACGCGGCAATGAACACTATCTGCAGCGGTTCGCCCCCGTGTTCTGCCTGAGTGAGCCGCTGCATGACCTGCAGGGGCAGGTCTGCGGTGCGATCGACATCACTGGGCTGGGGGAGCGCGATCCGGCGTTGCTGCAGGGCTATTTCCGGCAGGCAGCGCTGGCCATCGAGAACCGCTTGATGCACACGCTCAGCGATGTGCATCTGCTGGCGGTGCAGCATGATCCGCGCTGGTTGGCATCACCGCTGCAGGGCCTGTTGGCGGTGCAGGAAGACGGCCAGTTGCTTTGCGCCAATCGCGTCGCCCGGCGCCTGCTCGGCCTGCCGCGGCGTGGGCCGCTGCCGCTGCTTTCGCTGGACACGCTGTTTGCCGGCGCCAGCGCAGCACAGCGACGTCGACTGCTGCAGCCCGGCCCTGCGCATCGGGTGCGACTGGGCGAGGGCAGTGCGGTCCATCTGCAGCATCTGCAGGCACCGCGCGCCGCACGGACGCGTTCACCGGCTACGGCCGCAGCGCCCGTGCAGGCGGCACCATTGCGTGACCAGCAGCGCGATGCGGCACGGCGAGCCGCCCATACCGCCGAAGGCAACCTCAGCCTCGCCGCACGCCAGCTCGGCATCTCGCGGACAACGCTGTACAAACTGCTGCGCGAGTGAGGCCGGCCACGTAGGCCGGCCCTACATCGCGGTGTCGATCAATCGCGGAAGTTGTTGAACTGCAGCGGCAGTTCGAACTTGCCGGCCTTCAGCACGGCGATGGCGTCCTGCAGGTCGTCGCGCTTCTTGCCCATCACCCGCAGCTTGTCGCCGTTGATCTGGGTTTCCACCTTCAGCTTGGCTTCCTTCAGCGCCGCAGCGATCTTCTTGGCGATCTTCTGCTCGATGCCCTGCTTGACGGTGATCTTCTGCCGGGCCTGCGCAAGGTTGGTTTCCACGTCGCCATATTCCAGGCTGAGCACGTCGATGCTGCGGGCGGCCAGGCGAGCGCGCAGGATGTCGTTCATCTGCTTGAGCTGGAACTCGCTCGGCGCGGACTGGGTGATCACTTCGCCGTCTCGTTCGAACTTGGCGTCCACGCCCTTGAAGTCGAAACGGGTGGCAAGCTCGCGGTTGGCCTGGTCGAGCGCATTGGTCAGTTCGTGGGTGTCGACTTCGGACACAACGTCGAAGGAAGGCATGGGCGTTACTCCGCAGAAATCAGTGGCGGCCATTCTATCGCGCCGGTCGCGGCGGCAACGCCCGTGGTCGGCGATAATGGGCCATGAACGTGCAACGCTCCCCTTCGCGCGCCGTGGCCTGGATGGTCGCTGCTGTCGCCTGTTTCTCGCTGATGGACGCCGGCATGAAGCAGCTCTCGGCCGGCTATCCCTCGCTGCAGGTCACCTTCCTGCGTGGCGCGGCGTCGCTGCCCTTCGTGCTGGTCTGGGTGCTGGCCAGTGCCGGGCCACGCTCTCTGATCCCGCGCCGCTGGGGGCTGCACCTGCTGCGCGGCGGGCTGGGCATGGCGATGATCGGCTGCTTCGTGTTCGCCCTGCGCGACCTGCCGCTGTCCACCGCCTACACCATTTATTTCGTCGCGCCGCTGCTGATTGCCGCACTGTCGGTGCCGCTGCTGGGCGAGCGGGTCGGGCCGCGGCGCTGGGTCGCCATCGGCATCGGCCTGGTCGGCGTGCTGGTGGTGCTGCGGCCGGGCGTGGGCGGTTTCATCTCGGTGCCGGGCCTGATGGTGCTGGCCGCCGCCACCGCCTATGCCATCGCCGCGATCACCGTCAGCCTGCTGACCCGCACCGATACCTCGCAGTCGATGGTGGTCTGGTTCCTGGTCATCATGGCCATCGGCGCCGGGCTGCTGGCTATCCCCGGCTGGGTGCCGCTGCAGATGGCGCATGCGCCGTTGATCGCCGGCATGGGCCTGGCCGGAGCGCTGGGCCAGATCGCGCTGACCAAGGCCTTCCAGCTGGGTGAGGCCTCGATGATCGCACCGCTCGAATACAGCGGCCTGGTCTGGGTGATCGGCTGGGACCTGGCCTTCTGGGGGCAGCTGCCGGATGGCTACACCTGGGCGGGCGCGGCAATCATCGTCGCCTCGGGCCTGTACCTGCTGCACCGCGAACGGGTGAACCGGCAGGAGCCGCCGAAACCGTTGGACCATCCCTGAACCGATCTGGCTGGGGAAGGGGTCAGAGCCCCTGCGGGGATCCGACCCCGGGGTCGGATCCCCGCAGGGGCTCTGACCGCCGCCGATGTGCCGGGGCGGGCAGCTTAGAACCAAAAGGAATAACATTCTGGCCCATGGCGCGGGCGCGCGAGCGCCAGCGCTGGTAGGCTGCACGCCCCTTCCATCGCCCTCCCGGTGAGCTGATCCCGTGATCGAGTTCCAGCGCCTGCACAAATCCTATGCCGTTGCCGGCCGCGCGGTCAGCGCGCTGCAGCCGCTGGACCTGACCATCGAGGCCGGCGAGGTGTTCGGCATCATCGGCCATTCCGGTGCGGGCAAATCGACGCTGATCCGCATGATCAACCGCCTGGAGGAGCCCAGTGGTGGCCGCCTGCTGATCGCCGGCGAAGATGTCACCGCGCTGGATCCGGAAGGCCTGCGCGCGCTGCGCCGCCGGATCGGCATGATCTTCCAGCACTTCAACCTGCTGTCCTCGCGCACGGTGGCCGGCAATGTCGCCTTCCCGCTGGAGCTGGCCGGTACGCCGAAGGCCGAGATCGATGCGCGCGTCGCCGAGCTGCTGCAGACCGTGGGCCTGCAGGCGCATGCGGACAAGTACCCGGCGCAGTTGTCGGGCGGCCAGAAGCAGCGTGTGGGCATCGCCCGCGCACTGGCCACCCGCCCGCAGATCCTGCTGTGCGACGAGGCCACCAGCGCGCTCGATCCGCAGACCACCGCGTCGGTGCTGGCGCTGCTGTCGAAGATCAACCGCGAACTGGGCCTGACCATCGTGCTGATCACCCACGAGATGGACGTGATCCGCCGCGTCTGCGACCGCGTGGCCGTGCTTGATGCCGGCCAGCTGGTCGAGACCGGCCCGGTAACGAAGGTGTTCCTGCACCCGCAGCACCCGACCACCCGCCGTTTCGTCAGCGAATCGGAGCAGGTGGACGAGGGCACCCTGCACCGCGACTTCGACGCGGTCGGTGGCCGTGTCGTGCGCCTGACCTTCCTCGGCGCCGACACCTACGAACCCCTGCTCGGCAGCGTCGCGCGGCAGACCGGGGTCGACTACAACATCCTGTCCGGGCGTATCGACCGGATCAAGGACACCCCGTATGGCCAGCTGATCGTCGCCTTGGTGGGCGGTGACCAGTCCGCCGCGCAGGCCGCATTCGTGGCTGCCGGCGTGCATGTTGAGGAACTGCGTCGATGATCATCGCCACCGCCGGCGGCTTCTTCCGTCACCTGGATGCAGGCAAGTGGGCCGACATCGGCCAGGCCACCATCGACACCCTGCTGATGCTTGCCGGTTCGCTGCCGCTGACCCTGGCCATCGGCCTGCCGCTGGGCGTGCTGCTGTACCTGTTCGGTGCGCCACAGCTGAAGCGCCGGCCGGTTGCCTACGGCGTGCTGGCGCTGGTGGTGAACCTGCTGCGCTCGGTGCCCTTCATCATCCTGATGATCGTCCTGATCCCGGTGACCCTGTTCATGATGGGCACCTCGCTGGGCGTGCGTGGCGCGATCGTGCCGCTGGTCATCGGCGCTGCGCCGTTCTATGCGCGGCTGGTGGAAACCGCGCTGCGTGAAGTGGACCGCGGGGTGATCGAGGCGACCCAGGCAATGGGTGCCACCACTTGGCAGCTGGTCACCCGCGTGCTGCTGCCCGAAGCACGGCCGGGCCTGATTGCCGGTGCCACGGTGACCACCGTGGCCCTGATCGGCTTCACCGCGATGGGCGGTGCGATCGGTTCCGGTGGCCTGGGCGACCTGGCCTTCCGCGATGGCTACCAGCGCTCGCACACCGACGTGGCGCTGGTCACCGTGGTCCTGCTGCTGGTGCTGGTGCAGCTGCTGCAGATGCTCGGCGACCGCCTGGTCGCGCATTACAGCCGCAGATAACAGAATGCCGGGCGGCGCCCGGCATCGTTCAGGGTAGTGCCGGCCGCTGGCCGGCAACTTCATGTCTGGTAGTGCCGGCCGCTGGCCGGCAACCTCATGAACGCGGGAAGCACCGTGCAGTTGCCGGCCAGCGGCCGGCACTACCACCGTGTGCAGTCAACGCACGTTTGGTACTTCGTAGCCCAGCTTGCCGACCTGCTCGGCGTGCTGCGGCACGCGCTTGAGCTTGTCGGTGTTGACCCCGTACTCGTCGCGCAGGCGTTCGGCCAGGTCCTTGTACAGGGCCTTGTCCATGTCAGGCGTGCGGGCGAAGATCCAGGCCATCTCGCGGCCCGGGTAGCCGATCAGCGCCCAGGAATAGTCCGGTGCGACTTCCAGTACCCGCGAATGGGTCGGCACGACCCGGTAGAACCAGGTGCGCCAGCCGTGGTTGCCACTGTCGGGATCGACGCTGGCGCGCGCACGGATTTCCTGCAGCGGTTCACCGAAACCATCGCGGTAGCGATAGGTGATGGCGACCTTGTGGTCCTCGCGCAGCTCGTACTGGTTGACGCTGGCGACGTGGCCGCGCTCGATGAAGTTCGGCACGCGGCCGATCACGTACCAGGTCCCCATGAAGCGCTGCAGGTCGATCACCCCATCTGCAGAGGCTTCCGCGGCGCTGTTGCGGGACGACGGTGGGGAATTGGCAGCCACTGCCGGACCGCCCAGGGACAGGGCCAGCAACACAGCGCAGAGCGGGCGGATCGAGGTCATGCGGGAGCGGGCTCCAGTGGGCTTGCCCGCGCATGGTCACTGTGTGCACGCCATCCGTCAATGGTGTCGCAGCCGGTGAGAAGCCCCGCAGCCAAGCTGACCGGCATCGACCACCGGAGAATCCGCATGCGCACACGTCCCCGCCACCGCCCGCCAACTGAACGCGTCAGCGAACGCGCCGATCCGCGCCTGTTGCGGGTGGTGCCGCAGCTCGCCCTTGCTGGCCTGGCCGTGGTGCTGGTGTGGCCGGCCGCGCGCGGCAGCAGTGCCTGGCTGGGCTGGTTGCCGCTGTGGCTGGTCGGCATGCCGTTGGCGGCCTGGTGGGCACTGCTGCGCTGCCCGTTGCCAACGCTGGCCGCGCTCCGCTCGCTGCGACGCGACCATGGGCAGGCCCGGCGGCGCTCCCCCACGCGTACGCGCAAGGCGCACACCGCCACGGCCTGACCTTCGACACGGGGGCGGCCCCGGTGATCCATGCTAGCGTTCCACGGCTAATGACTGCCTGGAGCTGCAATGTCACGATTCGCTTCCGCCTGCCTGCTGGCCGGCATGATG
Organism: Stenotrophomonas sp. 2694; assembly: GCF_040548715.1. Taxonomy (NCBI): domain Bacteria; kingdom Pseudomonadati; phylum Pseudomonadota; class Gammaproteobacteria; order Lysobacterales; family Lysobacteraceae; genus Stenotrophomonas; species Stenotrophomonas sp. 2694. Next base: position 37,095 of record NZ_JBEPSG010000008.1, on the reverse strand, counting down.
ACCGCTGCCTCGGTGGGTACCGCCGTGGCCGCTGAAGACACCGACCGTTACGCCTGGCTGGAGGACGTCACCGGCGACAAGCCGTTGTCCTGGGTCAAGGAACAGAACGCCAAGTCCGAGGCGCGCCTGGCGCAGACCCCGGCCTTCAAGCAGATGGAGAGCAGCATCCGCGAGGTGCTCGACTCGGACGCCAAGATTCCCGGCGTGCAGAAGATCGGCGATTACTACTACAACTTCTGGAAGGACAAGCAGCACGAGCGCGGCCTGTGGCGTCGCACCACCCTGGCCGAGTACCGCAAGGCCTCGCCGACCTGGGAAACCGTGCTCGACCTGGATGCGCTGAACAAGGCCGAAAACGAAAACTGGGTCTGGCACGGCGCCGACTGCCTGCGTCCGGATTACAGCCGCTGCCTGATCGCGCTGTCGCGCGGCGGTGCCGACGCCGATGTCACCCGCGAGTTCGACCTGGCCAGCAAGAGCTGGATCAAGGACGGCTTCTTCCGTCCCGAATCGAAGGGCGGCCTGAGCTGGATCGACCGCGACACCGTGTTCGTCTACACCGATTTCGGCAGCGGCTCGATGACCACCTCCGGTTACCCGCGCGTGGCCAAGCTGTGGAAGCGTGGCACGCCTATGTCCGCCGCCAGCCTGGTCTACGAAGGCAAGCCGGAAGACATGTACATCGCGGCGATGCACGATGACACCCCGGGCTTCGAGCGCAACCTGGTCAGCCGTACGCTGGCCTTCTACAACAACGAGATCTACCTGCGCGGCGACGATGGCAAGCTGACCAGGATCGATGCGCCGAACTCGGCCGAGAAGGGCCTGCACAAGCAGTGGCTGACCCTGGAACTGCGCGATCCGTGGACCGTGGGTGGCAAGACCTACGCCTCCGGCGCACTGCTGGTGACCAAGCTGGATGATTTCCTGGCCGGCAAGCGTGACTTCGAGGTGCTGTTCACCCCGACCGCGACCACCTCGCTGGCCAGTGCCTCGTGGACCAAGAACCACCTGGTGCTGAACGTGCTGGACGACGTCAAGAACCGCCTGTCGGTGCTGACTCCGACCGCCAAGGGCTGGCAGAAGAGCGATTTCGTCGGCGCGCCGGCCTTCGGCACCCTGGGCGTCAGTGCGGTCGACAGCAATGACAGCGATGCAGTGTGGCTGACCGCCACCGATTACCTGACCCCGACCACCCTGGCGATCGCCGACATCGGCAAGGCACCGGAAGTGCTCAAGACCATGCCGGCGTTCTTCGATGCCGACGGCAAGGTGATCGAGCAGCATTTCGCCACCAGCAAGGACGGTACCCGCGTGCCGTACTTCGTGGTGCACGACAAGGCGATGAAGCTCGACGGCTCCAACCCGACCCTGCTGTACGGCTACGGTGGTTTCGAGATTTCGCTGACCCCGTCGTACTCGGGCGGCATGGGCCGCGCCTGGCTGGAGAAGGGCGGCGTGTACGTGGTCGCCAACATCCGTGGTGGTGGCGAGTACGGCCCGCGCTGGCACCAGGCGGCGCTGAAGCAGAACCGTCACAAGGCCTATGAAGACATGGCCGCGGTTGCCCAGGACCTGGTCGCCCGCAGGATCACTTCTGCCAAGCACTTGGGCGTGCAGGGCGGCAGCAACGGTGGCCTGCTCACCGGCAACATGCTGACCCAGTACCCGGAGCTGTTCGGTGCGGTGGTGGTGCAGGTTCCGCTGCTGGACATGAAGCGTTACAGCCACCTGCTGGCCGGCGCCTCGTGGATGGCCGAGTACGGCAACCCGGACACCAGCGACTGGGAGTTCATCAAGACCTTCTCGCCGTACCACCTGTTCGACGCGAAGAAGAGCTATCCGCCGGTGCTGTTCACCACCTCCACCCGCGATGACCGCGTGCATCCGGGCCACGCCCGCAAGATGGCCGCGAAGATGATCGATGCCGGCAAGGACGTGACCTACTACGAGAACATCGAAGGCGGTCATGGCGGTGCAGCCAACAACGCGCAGGCCGCGCACATGTCCGCACTGGCCTACAGCTTCCTGTGGGAGCGGTTGGGCGGCAAATGATGAAATGAAAAACGCCGCCCTCGGGCGGCGTTTTTCGTTGGGTATTCGTTGAACGGTAGCGCCGGGCCATGCCCGGCGGCTCCTTTGCCGCGTCGCGCGGCAAAAATCCGCCGGGCACGGTCCGGCACTACCGGAATCGTTTCAACCCGCGCGCGATACGCTCCACCGCTTCCTGCAGCCGCGGCACTTCCTGGGTATAGGCCAGGCGTACGTGCTGGTTCGATCGATGGAAGCCGAAATCCAGGCCCGGGGTGAACGCCACGTGCTCGGTTTCCAGGAAGTGTGCGCAGAACGCCTGCGCGTCATCGGTGAACGCGCTGACGTCGGCGTACAGGTAGAACGCCCCCTGCGGCTCCACTTCGATGCGGAAGCCAAGCTCGCGCAGCGCCGGCAGCAGGAAGTCGCGGCGCTGCTGGAAGGCCTGGCGGCGTTGCTCGAAGATCGCCATCGCCTCGTCGCTGAAACAGGCAAGGGCCGCGTGCTGGGCGATGCTCGAAGCGCTGATGTAGAGGTTCTGCGCCAGCTTCTCCAGGTCGGGTACCGCCGCCGGTGGCGCCACCAGCCAGCCCAGTCGCCAGCCGGTCATGCCGAAGTACTTGGAGAAACTGTTCAGCACGAAGGCACTGTCATCCACCTGCAGCACGCTCGCTGCATCCAGGCCGTAGGTCAGGCCGTGATAGATCTCGTCGACCACCAGGTGGCCGCCGCGCGCATGCAGCGAAGCCGAGAGGGCCGCTAGTTCATCGGCTGACAGCACGGTGCCGGTGGGATTGGCCGGCGACGCCACCAACGCGCCGACGCTGTCGGCGTTCCAGTGCTGCTGCACCAGCGAAGGGGTCAACTGGTAGGCCGTTTCGGGGCCGACCGGAACGAGCTGCGCGCCGCCTTCCACCAGCCGCAGGAAGTGGCGGTTGCACGGATAACCGGGATCGGCCAGCAGCCAGTGGCGGCCGGGGTCGACCAGCAGGCTGCTGGCCAGCAGCAGCGCGCCGGAGCCGCCCGGCGTGACCAGAATGCGCTCGGGGTCGATATCCAGGCCGTAATGACTACGATAGAAACCGCTGATCGCCTGGCGCAGGGCGGGCAGGCCGCGTGCGGCGGTGTAGCGGGTGTGGCCGGCGGCCAACGCCGCCTGGCCGGCACGCACGACCGGCTCGGCGGTGGTGAAGTCCGGTTCGCCGATCTCCAGATGGATCACATCGTGACCGGCCTGTTCCAGCGCCTGTGCGCGGGCCAGCAGGGACATCACATGGAAGGGAGCGATTTCGTGGCTGCGCCGGCTGTAGCCCGGCGTGTGGGGCAGGGTACTCATGCCCCACATGGTACGCCGGGTGTCCCGGTAGTGCCGGCCGCTGGCCGGCAACCTCGGGATGAACAGTCTGCTGCCGTTGCCGGCCAGCGGCCGGCACTACCTCCGCGCGTCCATGACGATCCGCAGGGTTGCCCGCAGCCCCCCTGCCACCCAGACTCAGGCGCAAGGACGCCATTGCATTGCCGATCAAGGAGCCTTATTTCATGAAATCCACTCTCTGCCTGTTGCTTGCGAGCCTGATGACCAGCACCGCTACCGCCGCCACCCCGCCCGTTCCGCCGGATGTTGAGAAGCGTCCGCACGTGGTCAAGGCGCCGTTCGGCGCGACCCGCAACGATGACTATTACTGGCTGCGCGACGACAAGCGCGAGGACAAGGCCATGCTGGCCTACCTGCAGGCCGAGAACGCCTACGCCGACCAGCTGCTGGCACCGCTGAAGCCGCTGGAGGATGCGCTGTACGGCGAGATCGTCGGCCGCATCAAGCAGGACGATGCCAGTGTGCCGGCGCGCGAGCGCGGCTACTGGTACTACAGCCGCTACGAAACCGGCCAGGACTATCCCATCCATGCGCGCCGCAAGGCCAGCATGGACGCGCCGGAGGAAGTCCTGCTCAACGTCAACACGATGGCTGCCGGCAAGGGCTATTTCAGCGTCGGCTCGATGGAGGTCAGCCAGGACAACCAGCTGCTGGCCTGGGCCGACGATGACGTGGGTCGCCGCCAGTACGTCATCCGCTTCAAGGACCTGCGCACCGGCGCGGTGCTGCCGGACACGATCACCGGCACCTCGGGCGACCTGGTCTGGGCCGACGACAACCGCACCGTGCTGTATGTCGAGAACGATCCGGAAACCCTGCTGACCGTGCGAGTGAAGAAGCACGTGCTGGGCACCCCGGCCAGCGCCGACACCGTCGTCTACGAAGAGAAGGACGACAGCTTCTACATGGGCATCGGCCGCACCCGCGACGATCGCTTCATCACCATCGGCGTGCACAGCACCGTGTCCTCCGAAGAGCGCTACGCGCCGGCCAGCGACCCGACCACGTTCACCGTGCTCGCCCCGCGCCAACGCGACGTGGAGTACGACGCCGACCACTATGACGGCCGCTGGGTGATCCGCACCAACGATGGCGCGAAGAACTTCAAGCTGGTGACCGCACCGACCGATGCCACCTCGCGTGCGCAGTGGAAGGATTGGATCGCCCATGACGATGCGGTGTTCATCGAAGGCTTCGAACTGTTCGATACCTACACCGCCATCGCCGAACGTTCCGAAGGCCTGGAGCGCATCCGCCTGCTGTTCAAGGACGGTCGCAACGACTACGTAAAGGCCGACGAACCGGCCTATTCGATGGGCCTGGGCGACAACACCGAGGCTGACACCACGTGGCTGCGCTACGTGTACACCTCGATGACCACGCCGACCACGGTGTACGAACTGAACACCGCCACCGGCGAGCGTCGCCAGCTGAAGCAGCAGCCGGTGATCGGCTATGACGCCTCGAAGTACGAGACCGACCGGGTGTGGATCACCGCGCGCGACGGGGTGAAGGTGCCGGTGTCGCTGGTCTATCGCAAGGGCTACAGGAAGGATGGCACCGGCGCGCTGTTCCAGTACGCCTACGGCAGCTACGGCATGTCGATGGACCCCTACTTCAACCAGACGGCGGTGAGCCTGCTCGACCGTGGCGTGGTGTACGCCATCGCCCACATCCGCGGTGGCCAGGAAATGGGCCGCGACTGGTACGAGAACGGCAAGCTGCTGCACAAGCAGAACACCTTCAACGACTTCATCGACGTCACCCGTGGCCTGGTGGCACAGGGCTGGGCGGCGAAGGACCGTGTCGCCGCGTCCGGTGGCAGCGCCGGTGGCCTGCTGATGGGCGCCATCGCCAACCAGGCGCCGCAGGACTACCGCGTGCTGGTGGCGCAGGTGCCTTTCGTGGACGTGGTCACCACCATGCTCGACCCGACCATCCCGCTGACCACCAACGAGTACGACGAGTGGGGTAACCCCGAGCAGAAGCCGTACTACGAGTACATGCTGTCCTACTCGCCCTACGACAACGTGAAAAAGCAGGCCTATCCGTCGCTGTTCGTGGGTACCGGCCTGTGGGATTCGCAGGTGCAGTACTGGGAACCGGCCAAGTGGGTGGCCAAGCTGCGTGATGACAACACCAGCACCTTCCCGATCCTGTTCCGCACCAACATGGAAGCCGGCCACGGCGGCAAGTCCGGGCGCTTCCAGCGTTACCGCGAACTGTCCGAGTCGTATGCATTCGTGCTGCAGCAGCTGGGCATCGAAACGCCCGCGGCCGGTGCTGCGACGGAATGACGCATCGTGGCGGCGGTGATATCGCCGCCGCCACCTGCGCTCGGTATCCTTGCGCGATGCGCCCGCCCGAACCGCCCACCACCAAGGACCTGCCAACGCCCGCCCGGCCGGTGCGGTTCCGTTGGGCGTGGTGGCTGCTGGCCTATGCCAGCCTGGGCACCGGCATCGTCGGCATCTTCGTGCCGGGGCTGCCTACCACCGTATTCATCCTGATCTCGGCCTGGGCCGCCTCGCGCGGCTCCGAGCGCCTGCACGGCTGGCTGCTGCAGCACCCGCGCTTCGGCCCGGCCATCGCCAACTGGCAGGCACATGGTGCGGTGAGCCGCTACGGCAAATGGATGGCCACGATCACCATGGCGGTGTGCGCCGGCATCATGCTGTGGTGCGTGCCGGTGGCCTGGGTGAAGTGGTTCTCCATCGGCAGCATGACCGTGGTGGCGATCTGGCTGTGGACCCGGCCGCTGCCGCCGGCCGATTGATCTCTCCCGCCGGGCATGGCCCGGCGCTACCAGGGGTGCTGGGTTGCGGTAGCGTCGGGCCATGCCCGGCGGATGCCTGACGCGGCACCCTGCACCAACCGCTCAGCCGCCAATGGCTATACTCGGGGCATGAACATCCCCCATCGCAATGTCATCCTGATTCCGCTGGCAGCGGCCTCGCTGCTGTTCCTCGCCGCATGCGGCAACAAGGGCCCGCTGGTGCTGCCGCAGAAGCCGGTGCCGGTGGAAGAAACCGTCGAACCGGCCGCTGATGCCGACGCCACGCCTGCTGCCACCCAGGCCCCGCGCGACGGCAGTCCGTCCGTCACTCCTGATCCGGCCAAGAAGGTGGACGACGGGAATGAGTAAGGCCGGTACCAACGGCCTGCGCTTCAGCAAGATGCACGGCGCGGGCAACGATTTCGTAGTGATCGACCTGCGCGACGGCACCCCGCCGCCCACTCCGGAACTGGCCGCGCGCCTGGCCGACCGCCATACCGGCGTCGGCTGCGACCAGATCCTGACCATCGAGCCGCCGCGCGCCGAAGGCTCCGTCGCCTCTTACCGCATCTGGAACGCCGATGGTTCCAATTCCGAGCAGTGCGGCAACGGCGCGCGCTGCATCGCTGCCTGGCTGGTGCGCGAGGGCAGTGCGCAGGGCGACCGCTTCGTCATCGACAGCCCGCTGGCCAGCCACGCCGTGGATGTCCTCGGCGATGGCCAGTACGCGGTGGCGATGGGCGTGCCGCTGTTCGATCCGGCGCAGGTGCCGCTGATCGGCTTCGCCCACCCGCGTGAGGAGTACCTGCTGCCACTGCAGGGTGAGACCGTGCGCTTCGCGGCGGTGTCGATGGGCAATCCGCACGCGGTGATTGAAGTGGGCCTGGTCGACGCCGCACCGGTCGAGCGCGTGGGCGGACTGCTGCAGCAGCATGCCTCGTTCCCGAAGTCGGTGAACGTGGGCTTCGCCCAGGTAATGGGCCCGGAACATGTGCGCCTGCGCGTGTTCGAGCGCGGCGCGGGTGAAACCCTGGCCTGCGGCAGTGGCGCCTGCGCGGCGGCAGTGACCCTGATGCATCGCGGCCGCCTGCAGCGCGATGCGCGCATCAGCCTGCCTGGTGGCGACCTGCGCATCCAGTGGCCGGGCGATGGCCAGCCGGTGGTGATGGCGGGCCCGACCGCATTCGTCTTCGAAGGGGAGTGGATCGCATGACTGAGACCGTCGACAAGCTCGGTGCCCATGAAGTCGCCGCCTGGTTGCGGCGCCATCCGGGTTTCCTCAAGCAGTTCCCGGACCTGGCGCTGACCCTGGTGGTGCCACGCGATGACGGCCCGACCGCATCGCTGGCCAGCTACCAGCTGGAAGTGCTGCGCGAGAAGAACCGCGAGCTGGCGCGACGGTTGGCAGACCTGGGCGCGACCGCGCAGGTCAACGAGCGGTTGGCGGTGCGCACGCATCAGCTCACCCTGGCCCTGATGAAGCAGGACAACGCCGCCGACACGCTGCGCGCGATGGCGGCGTCACTGCAGGAAGATTTCGCCGGCGATCTGGTACGGCTGGTCGTGCATGCGCCGGTGGCGGGGCTGGAGCAGGCCGAGTGGCTGCAGGTGCTGGCTGCCGATGATGCGCAGCTGGGCCCGTTCCGCGACTGCCTGAAGGATGGTGAGCCGATCTGCGGCCGCCTGCACAGCGACAAGAACGCGGTGCTGTACGGCGCGCGCAGCGAGGAGGTGCAGACCACCGCGCTGCTGCCGCTGCCGGGTGTTGGCCTGATCGCGGTGGGCAGCCATGATCCGAACCGCTTCTATCCCGGCATGGGCACGCTGTTCCTGCGGATGATGGGCGAGGCCCTGGTGACCGGGCTCAAGCGCTTCGCGGATTGAGCGGGAAACGACGACGATGAGCGCGGTGCAGGCGTTCCTGCAGCACCTGCAGGTGGAGCGGCGGATGTCGGCGCATACGCTCGACGCCTACCGCCGCGACCTGGATGCGTTGTCGGTGTGGGCCGAACCCCGCGGGGTGGCCGTGGAGGCGCTGGATACCGACGCGGTGCGCCAGTTCGTTGCCGATGAACACCGCCGTGGCCTGTCGGCCAAGAGCCTGCAACGCCGGCTGTCGGCCTGCCGCAGCTTCTATGCCTGGCTGCTCAAGCATGGCCGCATCGAGGCCAGCCCGGCAGCGACACTGAAGGCGCCGCGTGCGCCGCGACGGCTGCCGCAGGTGCTCGATGCGGACGAAGCCGTGCAGCTGGTTGAACTGGAACCGGAAGGCGAGCTGGGTCGTCGTGACCGCGCGCTGCTGGAACTGTTCTATTCCTCCGGCCTGCGCTTGAGCGAAGTCTGTGCGCTGACCTGGCGCGATTTGGATTTCGCCAGTGGCCTGGTCAACGTGATGGGCAAGGGCAACCGGCAACGTCGCGTCCCCTTCGGAAAGCCGGCACGCGAAGCGCTGCTGACCTGGCGCAGCGAAAGCGGTGGTAGTGGCGCCACACCGGTTTTCCCCGGCCGCAACGGGCCGATCAGCCAGCGCGCGGTGCAGATCCGCATCCGCCAGCTGGCGCAGCGCCAGGGCTTGTTCAAGCACGTGCACCCGCACATGCTGCGGCACAGTTTCGCCAGCCACATCCTGGAATCCTCCGGTGACCTGCGCGGTGTGCAGGAACTGCTCGGCCATGCCGACATCGCCACCACGCAGATCTACACCCACCTGGATTTCCAGCATCTGGCCAAGGTCTACGATGCGGCGCATCCGCGCGCGAAACGCCGCAAAGACCCGCCCGACACGGGGGGGTAGCGCCGGGCCATGCCCGGCGGCTGTGCGATCCATGTGTCGTGTACGCGACACCGCCCGCACTGCGCGCTCGCCGGGCATGGCCCGGCGCTACCGGAACGGCCGCCGCTTGATCTGGATCAGGGCGGTGCAGTGGTCGCCGGTGCATCGTGGCCGCAGGCCACGACGAGATGCCGACCATGGCAAAGCCCATTCCGCTGCGCCCCAAGCACCCCGAGCGTATCTGCTGGGGCTGCGACCGTTACTGCGCTGCCGACGCACTGGCCTGTGGCAACGGCTCGGGCCGCACCCAGCACCCGATCGAGACGCAGGGTGAGGACTGGTACGTGGCGTGGGGCATTGAACCCAATCCGGACCGGCCATCGCATGCCAAGCGCTGAACGGCAGCTATCGGTGCGGGCTTGATCGCTTCGGCGGCTGTCCCCATGTCCCGTGAACAGCTATCGGAGGCCGCATGGACCCCAGTCAGAATCCCACCGTTTTCCACGCCACCACCATCGTCTGCGTTCGTCGCGGCGAGCACGTGGCCATTGCCGGCGACGGCCAGGTCACCCTCGGCCACACGGTGATGAAGGGCAACGCACGCAAGGTCCGCCGCCTTGGCCGCGATGGCCAGGTACTGGCCGGCTTTGCCGGTGCCGCCGCCGATGCCTTCACCCTGTTCGAGCTGTTCGAAGCCAAGCTGGAAAAGCATGGCCAGCTGCAGCGTGCCGCGGTGGAACTGGCCAAGGATTGGCGCACCGAGCGCCGCCTCGGCAAGCTCGAAGCCCTGCTGGCGGTGGCCGACAAGGAAACCTCGCTGATCATCAGCGGCACCGGCGACGTGATCGAGCCGGAGGACGGCATCATCGCCATCGGTTCCGGTGGTTCGTATGCGCTGTCCGCTGCACGCGCGCTGATGGCGCACACCGAACTGGATGCACGCACCATCGCCAGCGAAGCGATCAACATCGCCGGTGACATCTGCATCTACACCAACCGCAACGTGGTGGTCGAGGAGTTGTGACGGGGAACCGTCACACGCATTCCTGATCCGCCGGGCATGGCCCGGCGCTACCGACAACGCATTCGTGAGCACACCCATGCCGCACAAGATCGAAGTTTCCTCCGCCACCATGACCCCGCGCGAGATCGTGCAGGAACTGGACCGGCACATCGTCGGCCAGCATGACGCCAAGCGCGCGGTCGCCATCGCCCTGCGCAACCGCTGGCGCCGCATGCAGCTGCAGCCCGAGCTGCGCAACGAGGTCATGCCCAAGAACATCCTGATGATCGGCCCGACCGGCGTCGGCAAGACCGAGATCGCGCGCCGCCTGGCCACGCTGGCCAACGCGCCGTTCGTCAAGGTCGAAGCGACCCGCTTCACCGAAGTCGGCTATGTCGGCAAGGATGTCGAGCAGATCATCCGTGACCTGGCCGATACCGCGGTCAAGCTGTACCGCGAACAGGCCAAGGTGCGCGTGCGCACGCAGGCCGAAGAGCGCGCCGAAGACCGCATCCTCGATGCGCTGCTGCCGCGCCGCAGCGGTGGCATCGGCTTCGACCCGGAGGCTGCGCGCAACGAGCCGTCGGCGCAGGACAACGAGACCCGCATCAAGTTCCGCAAGATGCTGCGCAACGGCGAGCTGGACGATCGCGAGATCGAGCTCGACCTGACCGCCAACGTCAGCATGGACATCATGACCCCGCCGGGCATGGAGGAAATGGGCCAGCAGCTGAAGTCGATGTTCGCCAACCTCGGTGGTGGCGCCAAGGCCCACAAGCGCACGCTGACCATCAAGGCCGCGCGTCCGCTGCTGCAGGAGGAAGAGGCCGGCAAGCTGGTCAACGAGGACGACATCCGCACTGCCGCGATCGAGGCCTGCGAGCAGCACGGCATCGTGTTCATCGACGAGATCGACAAGGTCGCCAAGCGGGGTGACAACGTGGGCGGTGGCGATGTCTCGCGCGAAGGCGTGCAGCGCGACCTGCTGCCGCTGGTGGAAGGTTCCAACGTGTCCACCAAGTACGGCACGATCAAGACCGACCACATCCTGTTCATCGCATCGGGCGCGTTCCACCTGGCCAAGCCCAGCGACCTGATCCCTGAGCTGCAGGGCCGCTTCCCGATCCGCGTGGAGCTGGGTGCGCTGAGCAAGGCTGATTTCGTGCGCATCCTGACCGAGCCGAAGGCTGCGCTGACCAAGCAGTACGAAGCGCTGCTGGCCACCGAAGGCGTCAAGGTCAGCTTCACCACCGATGCCATCGACCGCCTGGCCGAGATCGCCTTCCAGGTGAACGAGCGCCAGGAGAACATCGGTGCGCGCCGCCTGCATACCGTGCTGGAGCGCCTGCTGGATTCGCTCAGCTACGAAGCACCGGACCGCGATGGTGAAACCCTGGCCATCGACAGTGCCTATGTCGATGCGCACCTGGGTGAACTGGTGCAGGACCCGGACCTGAGCCGTTACATCCTGTAACCGGGAATGCGAAAAGGCCGCCGAAAGGCGGCCTTTTTCGTTATGCAGGGTCGGATCCCTCGCCATGGCGAGGGATCCGACCCGTTACGTACTCGCCGGGCATGGCCCGGCGCTACCTTTGTGGCCGAATCTGCGGTAACGCCGGGCCATGCCCGGCGGCGCCGTCACGCCTCCGGCAGCGGCTCGGGTACCGAACCCGGTACGAACACGCCTTCCTTCACGTAGGCGGCCAGGGTCATGTCCAGCGCCAGCATGCCGTCGCGCTTGAGGTCCATCAGGTCCGGTTCGACCATCGCCCCGTGCAGCACGCCGAGCACGGTGGCGTGCAGCATGCGCGCGGCGATCTTCGGGTCGGCGCCGTCGCGCAGCTGGCCCAGGTCCTGGGCACGGCGCAGGGCGCGTTCCATCCGGTCCAGGGCATCGCGGAAACCGCTCTGCTGCAGTTCGGTCAGCACCCTGGTGTCGGCCGAGGCATCGCTGCGCAGCATGATCTCCATGGTCTTGCGCAGGCGCTCGTCCTCGGACAGCTCGATGAACGAGTGGATCATCACCGCGCGCAGGTCATGCACCGGCGTGTCGCGCTGGTCGGTGGAGGTGCGCTCCAGCTCCTGCATGAAGGGCAGGTGCACCCGTTCGACGATCGCGGTCAGCACCTCGCCCTTGTTCTTGAAATGCCAGTACACGGCGCCGCGGGTGTAGCCGGCGCGGGCACCGATCATCTCCAGCGTGGTCCGGGCCACGCCGTGTTCGTGGAAACAGGCTTCGGCGGCATCCAGGATGCCTTCGCGGGTTGCCTGGGTGTCCTCTTTGGTTTTGCGGGCCATGAGCGGGTACGAGTGCGGGTGAAACGTGGCTGAATTGTACCGCTTTACAAACAAACACGCATGTATGTATATTTCCCTCCCATCATTCCCGTCGTGTGCGTGGCAGGCCTGTCCTGGCTCCCACTTCACGCGGGTGGGCGCTGTCCGCGCGGTCTTCACTCCTGCAAGGGGAGGGGCCGTCGTATCAGCACCTGCTGAGATCCCTCCCTTCAAGAGCCATTCCCATCATGTTGCTGAGCCGAATCCGACCCTTCGCGTTGTCGCTGGCGATCGCTGCCACCGTCGCTGCCTGCGGCGGCCAACCCCAGGCGCCCGAACAGGGGCCGGGCCAGGTCAGCGTGGTCACGCTGAAGTCCGAGACCGTCGGGCTGACCCGTGAGCTGCCGGGCCGCACCAACGCCTTCCTGGTGGCCGAAGTGCGCCCGCAGGTCAACGGCATCGTCGCCAAGCGCCTGTTCACCGAGGGTGGGATGGTCAAGGCCGGCGAGCCGCTGTACCAGATCGAGGACGCCAGCTATCGCGCCCAGGCCAACAGTGCGCGTGCACAGCTGGCCCGCGCCGAAGCCACCGCCAATGCGGCGCGGCTGAGCGCCAAGCGCATCACCGAACTGGCCAAGGTCGACGCGGTCAGCCAGCAGGATCTGGAAAACGCCGTGGCCGCGCAGAAGCAGGCAGAGGCCGATGTCGGCGCCGCCAAGGCCTCACTGGATGCCGCCAACGTGACCCTTGGCTATGCGCGCATCACCGCGCCGATCAGCGGCCGCATCGGCAAGTCCAGCGTCACCCAGGGCGCGCTGGTCAGCGCCGGCCAGGCCACGGCGCTGGCAACCGTGCAGCAGCTGGACCCGATCTACGTCGACCTGACCCAGTCCTCGGCCGAGCTGCTGCAGCTGCGCCGCGAACTGGCCGCCGGCCGCCTGCAGGACAACCAGCAGACGCCGGTCAGCATCCTGATGGAAGACGGCAGCACCTTCGAACACAAGGGCACGCTGGAGTTCTCCGAAGTCAGCGTCGATCCGGCCACCGGCAGCTTCGCGCTGCGGGTCAGGGTCGACAACCCCGATGGCCTGCTGATGCCGGGCATGTACGTGCGCGCGGTGATCGGCGGCGGTGTGCGCAGCGATGCGGTGCTGGTGCCGATGCAGGGCATCGCCCGCGATCCGAAGGGCGATACCAGTGCAATGGTGGTCGGCAAGGACAACAAGGTCGAAGTGCGCCCGGTCAAGGTCAGCCGCACCGTCGGCGACAAGTGGCTGGTCGAGGACGGCCTGAAGGCCGGCGACAAGGTCATCGTCGAAGGCCTGCAGAAGATCGGCCCGGGCATGCCCGTGAATGCCACCGAACAGGGCGCCGCCCCGGCCAAGCCGGCCGCCGCCCAACCTGCAGCTGCGGCCGCAGGCGCGAAGTAAGCGGAGAACTCCATGGCACGTTTCTTCATCGATCGACCCATCTTCGCGTGGGTCATCGCGATCATCATCATGCTCGCCGGCGGCCTGGCCCTGTTCAAGCTGCCGATCTCGATGTACCCCAACGTCGCACCGCCGGCGGTGGAAATCAGCGCCAGCTACCCGGGTGCTTCGGCCAAGGTGGTCGAAGACTCGGTGACGCAGATCATCGAGCAGAACATGAAGGGCCTTGATGGCCTGATCTATTTCTCCTCCAACAGCTCGTCCAACGGCCAGGCCACCATCACCCTGACCTTCGAGAGCGGGACCAACCCCGACATCGCCCAGGTGCAGGTGCAGAACAAGCTGCAGCTGGCGATGCCGCTGCTGCCGCAGGAAGTGCAGCGGCAGGGCATCAACGTGGCCAAGTCCAGCTCGGGCTTCCTGAACGTCATCGCGTTCGTGTCCGAAGACGGCAGCATGGATGCCAACGACATCGCCGACTACGTCGGTTCCAATGTCGTGGACCGTCTCAGCCGCGTTCCGGGCGTGGGCAACATCCAGGTGTTCGGTGGCAAGTACGCCATGCGCATCTGGCTGGACCCGAACAAGCTGCACACCTACGGCATGTCGGTGCCGGAAGTGGTCGCTGCGGTAAAGGCACAGAACGCGCAGGTGGCCATCGGCCAGCTGGGTGGTGCGCCGTCGGTGAAGGGCCAGCAGCTCAACGCCACCATCAACGCGCAGTCGCGCCTGCAGACCCCGGAACAGTTCCGCAACATCATCGTGCGCGGTGCGCAGGACGGTGCCGAACTGCGCCTGGGCGATGTAGCCCGCGTCGAGCTGGGCGCCGAGTCGTACGACTTCGTCACCCGCTACAACGGGCAGCCGGCCAGCGGCCTGGCGGTCACGCTGGCCACCGGCGCCAACGCGCTGGATACCGCTGCCGGTGTCGATGAAACGCTGAAGGAACTGGAAGGCTTCTTCCCGGCCGGCCTGAAGGCCGAGATCCCGTACGACACCACCCCGTTCGTGCGCGTGTCGATCAAGGGCGTGGTGCAGACCCTGCTCGAAGCGATCGTGCTGGTATTCGTGGTGATGTACCTGTTCCTGCAGAACTTCCGCGCCACCCTGATCCCGACCATCGCCGTGCCGGTGGTGTTGCTGGGTACCTTTGGCGTGCTGTCGGTGCTTGGCTTCTCGGTGAACATGCTGACCATGTTCGCGATGGTGCTGGCCATCGGCCTGCTGGTGGACGATGCCATCGTGGTGGTGGAGAACGTCGAGCGCATCATGTCCGAAGAGGGCCTGTCGCCGCTGGAAGCCACCCGCAAGTCGATGAGCCAGATCACCGGCGCGCTGGTGGGTATCGGCCTGGTGTTGTCGGCGGTGTTCGTGCCGATGGCCTTCATGAGCGGCTCCACCGGCGTGATCTACCGGCAGTTCTCGGCGACGATCGTGTCGGCGATGGCGTTGTCGGTGCTGGTCGCGATCGTGCTGACGCCAGCGCTGTGCGCGACCATGCTCAAGCCGCTGAAGAAGGGTGAGCACCATGTCGCCCACCGCGGTTTCGCCGGTCGCTTCTTCAACGGCTTCAACCGTGGCTTCGACCGCACCAGCGAGAGCTACCAGCGCGGCGTGCGCGGCATTCTGCATCGCCCGTGGCGGTTCATGGGCATCGTGGCCGCGCTGTTCCTGCTGATGGGCGTGCTGTTCGTGCGCCTGCCCAGCTCGTTCCTGCCCAACGAAGACCAGGGCGTGCTGATGGCGCTGGTGCAGGCGCCGGTGGGCGCAACCCAGGAGCGCACGCTGGAATCGATCGCCGCGCTCGAAAAGCACTTCATGGAAAACGAGAAGGGTGCGGTCGAATCGGTGTTCTCGGTGCAGGGCTTCAGCTTCGCCGGCATGGGCCAGAACGCGGGCATGGCCTTCGTCAAGTTGAAGGACTGGAAGGATCGTGACGCCGACAACGGCGTGATGCCGATCACCGGACGTGCGATGGCCGCGCTGGGGCAGATCAAGGATGCCTTCATCTTTGCCTTCCCGCCGCCGGCCATTCCGGAACTGGGTACGGCCTCCGGCTACACGTTCTTCCTGAAGGACAACAGCGGCCAGGGCCACGAGGCATTGCTGGCGGCCCGCAACCAGCTGCTGGGCCTGGCGGCCGGCAGCAAGAAGCTGGCCAACGTGCGACCGAACGGCCAGGAAGACACCCCGCAGTTCCGCATCGATATCGATGTGGCCAAGGCCAGCTCGCTGGGCCTGTCGATCGACCAGGTCAACACCACTCTGGCCACCGCGTGGGGCAGCTCGTACATCGATGACTTCATCGATCGCGGCCGCGTCAAGCGCGTGTTCGTGCAGGCTGACCAGCCGTTCCGCATGGTGCCGGAGGACTTCGATCTCTGGTCGGTGAAGAACGACAAGGGCGAGATGGTTCCGTTCAGCGCCTTCGCCAGCAAGCATTGGGACTACGGCTCGCCGCGCCTGGAACGCTACAACGGCGTGTCGGCTACCGAAATCCAGGGCGAACCGGCCCCGGGCGTGGCGTCCGGTGATGCCATGGCCGAGATCGAACAGCTGGCCAAGCAGTTGCCGGCGGGCTTCGGCGTCGAGTGGACGGCGATGTCCTACCAGGAACGCCAGGCGGGCTCGCAGACGCCGCTGCTGTACACCCTGTCGCTGATGATCGTGTTCCTGTGCCTTGCCGCGTTGTATGAAAGCTGGAGCGTGCCGACCTCGGTGCTGCTGGTGGCGCCGCTGGGCATCCTCGGTGCGGTGCTGGCCAATACCTTCCGTGGCATGGAGCGCGACATCTATTTCCAGGTGGCGATGCTGACCACGGTGGGTTTGACCAGCAAGAACGCGATCCTGATCGTCGAGTTCGCCAAGGAGCATCTGGAGAAGGGCGCGGGGCTGATCGAAGCGACGATGCACGCGGTCCGCGACCGTCTGCGCCCGATCATCATGACCTCGCTGGCCTTCGGCATGGGCGTGCTGCCGCTGGCAATCTCCAGCGGTGCCGGCTCCGGCGCCAAGCAGGCGATCGGCACCGGCGTGCTCGGTGGCATGGTGGTCGGCACCGTACTCGGCGTGTTCTTCGTGCCGCTGTTCTTCGTCGTGGTGCAGCGCGTGTTCAAGAAGCGCAACGCCACCAGCTGATTTGAAACGGTAGTGCCGGCCGCTGGCCGGCAGCTGCTGATCGCTTGATGTGAATCCAATGAGGTTGCCGGCCAGCGGCCGGCACTACCTCCTGCCATCCGGCAGTACCGATGGAAGTCATTCCAATGAAAAGTGCATCTCTGTTCCTCTCCATCGCTGCGGCACTGGCGCTTGCCGGCTGCGGCACCCTGGCGCCGAAGAACACCGCAGTGGCCCCGGCCATTCCGTCGCAGTGGCCGGCCGAAGCCGCGCAGGGCGAAGTGGCCGATGCGGCCGCGGTCGGCTGGCGTGACTTCTTCACCGACGAGCGCCTGCAGCAGGTGATCGGCCAGGCGCTGGACAACAACCGCGACCTGCGCGTGGCCGTGCTCAACGTCGAAAAGGCGCGTGGCCAGTATCGCGTGCAGCGCGCAGACCGGGTGCCGGCCGTGGCCGTGACCGGGCAGATGGACCGCCGCGGTGGCGACGTGCCGGTCACCGAGCAGTTCAGCGCGGGCGTCGGCGTGGCCGAGTTCGAACTGGACCTGTTCGGCCGCGTGCGCAACCTGAGCGAAGCCGCGCTGCAGCAGTACTTCGCTGTAGCCGCCAACCGCCGCAACGCGCAGCTGAGCCTGGTGGCCGAGACCGCCACCGCGTGGTTGACCTACGGTGCCGACGCGCAACAGTTGAAAATCGCCGAAGCCACGGTGAAGACCTATGAGGATTCGCTGCGCCTGGCCGAAGCACGCCATGAGCGCGGTGGCAGTTCGGGGTTGGAACTGACCCAGACCCGCACCCTGGTCGAGACTGCGCGTACCGATGCCGCACGCCTGCGTGGGCAGCTGGCCCAGGACCGCAACGCGCTGGCGCTGCTGGCCGGTGGCCAGCTGGATCCGGCGCTGCTGCCGGACAGCATCGCGCCGCAGGTGCTTGCGCTGGCACCACCGCCGGCTGGCCTGCCCAGCGACGTGCTGCTGCAGCGCCCGGACATCATGGCGGCGGAACATCAGCTGTTGGCGGCCAATGCCAACATCGGTGCCGCACGCGCTGCGTTCTTCCCCAGCATCTCGCTGACCGGCAGCATCGGCAGTGGTTCGGGTGAATTGTCCGGCCTGTTCGACAGCGGTACGCGGGTGTGGAGCTTCCTGCCGAAGATCACCTTGCCGATCTTCCAGGGCGGCAAGCTGCGCGCGAACCTGGCCGTGGCCAACGCCGACCGCGATATCGCGCTGGCGCAGTACGAAAAGTCGATCCAGAGTGGTTTCCGCGAAACCGCCGATGCGCTGGCATTGAATGTCAGCCTGGATGAACAGGCGGCCTCGCAGCAGCGCCTGGTGGAAGCGGCCGAGCAGGCCAACCGCCTGTCGCAGGCGCGCTATGACGCGGGCCTGGACAGCTTCGTCACCCTGCTGGATGCACGTCGTACCGCCTACAACGCGCAGCAGAGCCAGCTGCAGACACAGCTGGCGCAGCAGGCCAACCGCATCACGCTGTACAAGGTGCTGGGCGGCGGCTGGCACGAGCGCGGGTAAGCGCGCAGACCGGTAGTGCCGGCCGCTGGCCGGCAGCGCGCGGGATCAACAGGGATCGTGCAGTTGCCGGCCAGCGGCCGGCGCTACCGGTCAATGAGCAGGGCTACACCGCTTCGTCGTCGCGCCGCTCGGTGCGGCAGGCGCGTACCCGCGTCAATGCGTCGCCGGCTTCGCGCGCCATCCTTTCGTACTCGGCGCGGATCTCTTCCAGGCGCTCTTCGTCCAGTTCTTCCAGATCCAGCAGCTCGTTGTTGGCCTCGGCGGTGGCGCGGATCAGCTCGTCCAGCTTGATCTGCATCGCCGCGGTGTCCGAGTTCTGCGTGTGCTGGATCAGGAACACCATCAGGAAGGTGATGATGGTGGTGCCGGTGTTGATCACCAGCTGCCAGGTGTCGTTGAACTTGAATATGGGGCCACTGATGCCCCACAGCACGACGATCGATACTGCGGCCAGGAAGGTCCACGGCGAGCCGGTGGCGGCCGCGGCCTTCTTGGCGATCGTATTGAACAGGTTCCTTGCGCTCATCGTCATCGTTCCACGGGAATGGCGACGATCATCGGCACATGGCCGTGCAGGTGCCGTGCAGCAGGCGTGGACTCAGGCGCGCAGGCGCGGTGCTTCCTGGCTGCGCACCGGGCTGGCCAGGTAGACGTGCTGCCAGCAGCGTTCGACGAATTCGCGGGCCTGCGCTTCACTCAGGCGCGGCATGATCTGCAGGGCGTACTGGGTCTGGAACAGCTCATCGCGCTGGGCGTTGCTGGCGCGTGGCTGGGTGATCAGCGAATCACAGGCGAACTTGATCCACGGGACATAGGTGCCGAACGAGGTGTGCGCGAGTGCGCCATCGGCGTGCTGGCGGCGCCAGTAATCCAGCTCCGCATCGACATTGATGACAGGGGGAATGGCGGGAACTTCAGCGTGCATGACGATCCAATCGGTTGGAGGTGAAGGGAGTGGGGGCCCATTACAGTGTGGCCCGGGCGGCGGTGCATGCCGCGTCAGCGTGATGTGCAGCCAGCGTGGCGATGGCGCAGCAGCTGTGCGTGTTCAACCGCACCCAGGCGTTCGGCCATGGCGGCCATCGCATTGCACAGGCGCACCAGGTCGCGGGGATGGTCGTGCAGCAGATCCTGCTGCATGTCCTGGTAGGCGCTCCAGAACGGGGCACTGCGCTGGTGCAGTGCGTATTGCTGCTGCAGTCGGCTCCAGATCGCGGCCAGGGCCGGGTCACTGCGAGGACGTACGGCATGCGCTTGCATGGTCGGCTCCAATCCGGGGCGGGGCCCCGGTTGCATTCCACCCTAGACGTCGCTGCGCAGCAGGATGTTAGTGGCGCGTGTTGACGGCACGCAGCTGACTGCGCAGCAGTTCACGTTGAAGCGTGCAGACGCTGCCGGCACAAGGCTGTGCCGGCACTGAAGCGTTCATCAAGGCGGGCTCATCAGCCGTGGCGGATGCTCATTCGCCGATGTCTTCGTTCCAGATTTCCGGATGTTGCGCAATGAAACCGCCAAGCAGGTCCACGCATTCCTGGCTGTCCAGGTCGATCACGTTGACGCCGTTTTCCCGCAGCCAGTCGATGCCGCCCTGGAAAGTGCGCGATTCGCCGACCACCACCGTGCCGATGTTGAACTGCCGCACCAGGCCCGAGCAGTACCAGCACGGGGCCAGGGTCGTGACCATGATGGTGTCCTGGTAGCGGCGCTGGCGGCCGGCCTTGCGGAAGGCATCGGTTTCGCCATGCACGGACGGGTCACCTTCCTGCACGCGGCGGTTGTGGCCGCAGCCGAGCAGGCGGCCGTCGTTGTGGTACAGCGCCGCGCCGATCGGCACACCGCCCTCGGCCAGCCCCTGGCGGGCTTCGGCAATGGCGGTCTGCAGCAGGGCCTGGTAGTCGGGCGTGGTGATCATGCGGGGCTCCGGTAGGTCGTGGGGCGCCATGATACGGCCAGCGTTCCCCGCAGGGGCCCGGCGGTGCGATAATCGGGGGCATGAGCGAATCCCCCTACAAATCCGGTACCACCCATTTCGGGTTCCGCGACGTTGACGCCAAGGACAAGCAGAAGCTGGTCGGCCAGGTGTTCACGTCGGTCGCGCGCAACTACGACCTGATGAACGACCTGATGAGCATGGGCGTGCACCGGGCATGGAAGCGCTACTACGTCGCCACCGCGCAGGTGAAGCCGGGTGACCGCGTGCTCGATCTGGCCGGTGGCACCGGCGATATCGCCGCGCTGCTGAAGGAGCGCGTCGGTGCCGAGGGCTCGGTGGTGCTGGGCGACATCAACGCCGGCATGCTGTCGGTCGGCCGTGACCGCCTGACCAACCGCGGCCTGGTGCTGGGCCTGGACTATGTGCAGTGCAACGCCGAGGCCCTGCCGTTCCCGGACAACAGCTTCGACCTGGTGACCATCGCCTTTGGTCTGCGCAACGTGACCGACAAGGACGCTGGCCTGCGCGAGATGTTCCGCGTGCTGAAGGTGGGCGGCCAGGCCCGTGTGCTGGAGTTCTCCGAAGTCACCGCCGACTGGTTCAAGCCGATCTACGACTTCCACTCGTTCAAGATCCTGCCGAAGCTGGGCAAGCTGTTCGCCAACGATTCGGACAGCTACCAGTACCTGGCCGAGAGCATCCGCAAGCATCCGCCGCAGGAAGAACTGAAGGCGATGATGGGGCAGGCCGGCTTCGAGCGCTGCCACTACAAGAATCTGACCGGCGGCATCGTCTCGATCCACTCCGGCTACAAGCTGTAAGCCTTGACGGTCGCCGGGCATGGCCCGGCCGGCGCTACCACGCAACGTCCCGGCACGGTCCTGGTAGGTGCCAACCTTGGTTGGCACACGCCCGTCCGCGAGCGCTGACAGGTCCGTGCCAACCAAGGTTGGCACCTGCCGGGCCATCGCGGGGCCGGCCATTACCCCGCACCGCGCAACGCTTCCCGGCCGGGGGAGAGGTACCATTGGGGTTTGTTCCCCGTAACGGTCCCGATTCATGCGCAATCCGCTGATGCTCCTTCCGCTGGCCGTGGCCCTGGCCGCCGGCTGCTCCCAGGAGGCGGCCGCACCCGCCGCCGCCCCGACTGCCCAGAAGGCTCCCGCCGCCCCCGTGAACGCCGAAAACCGCAGCCACGATGAAAGCTCGTACGCCGAGCCGGACAAGGTCGTCGTCAAGGACATCGCGCTGGACCTGAAGCTGGACTTCGACCAGAAGCAGATCGGCGGCACCGCCACCTACACCCTGGAATGGAAGCAGAAGGACGCCAAGCAGCTGGTGCTGGACACCCGCGAGCTGAGCATCGCCAAGGTCGAAGCGATCGCCGCTGACGGTGCGCGCAGCCCGCTGCAGTTCGTGCTGGCCCCGGCCGACAAGGTGTTCGGCAGCAAGCTGACCATCGAAACCCCGCAACAGCCGGCCAAGGTCGAAGTGACCTACCACACCGCACCGACCGCTTCGGGCCTGCAGTGGCTGGCGCCGTCGATGACCGAGGGCAAGAAGCTGCCCTTCATGTTCAGCCAGTCGCAGGCGATCCACGCCCGTTCCTGGGTACCGCTGCAGGACACCCCGAGCGTGCGCTTCACCTACAGCGCGCACGTGGTCTCGCGCCCGGACGTGATGGTGCTGATGAGCGCCGACAACGATCCCAAGGCCGCGCGTGACGGTGACTACACCTTCAAGATGCCGCAGCCGATTCCGTCCTACCTGCTGGCGATCGCCGCCGGCGACCTGGTGTTCGAGCCGATCTCCGGCCGCTCCGGCGTCTGGGCCGAGCCGACCATGGTCAACAAGGCCGCCAAGGAATTCGAAGACACCGAGAAAATGATCGGTGCCGCCGAGAAGCTGTACGGCGAATACCGCTGGGGCCGCTACGACATGCTGGTGCTGCCGCCGTCGTTCCCGTTCGGCGGCATGGAAAACCCGCGCCTGACCTTCGCCACGCCGACCGTGATCGTCGGCGACAAGTCGCTGGTCTCTTTGGTCGCCCATGAACTGGCACACAGCTGGTCGGGCAACCTGGTGACCAACGCCAGCTGGAAGGACATCTGGCTCAACGAAGGCTTCACCACCTACGTCCAGGGCCGCATCACCGAAGCCCTGTATGGCAAGGAGATGGCCGAAATGGAAAAGCAGATCGACCAGACCGATCTGCTGGCCGAAGTGAAGGACATGAGCCCGGCCGACCAGGCGCTGGCGCTGCCGCCGCTGAACGAGCGTGATCCGGACGAAGCCCTGAGCCAGGTGGCCTACGTCAAGGGTTCGTGGTTCCTGGAATTCCTGGAACAGCGTTTCGGCCGCGAAACTTTCGATCCGTTCCTGCGCGGCTGGTTCGATGACCACGCCTTCCAGAGCGCCAACACCGACCAGTTCGTCGAGTACCTGAAGAAGAACCTGCTGCCGAAGAATCCGTCGGCGGTGACCGAGGCCGAACTGAAGGCGTGGCTGGACGAGCCGGGCATTCCGGCGTTCGCAGCCAAGGCGCAGTCGCGCAATTTCACCAGCGTCGATACCGCGCGCATCGCTTTCGCCAGCGCCGGCACCGTGCCGAGCAGCCAGGTGATCGCCGAGTGGAGCACCCAGGAATGGGTCCGCTTCATCGATGGCCTGGGCGCCACCCAGCCGCTGGACAAGCTGGCCACGCTGGACAAGGCGTTCCACTTCACTGGCACCCCGAATGGCGAGATCGCCATGCGCTGGTACCCGCTGACCATCCGCAGCGGCTACGAGCAGGCCAATGAAGCGGCCGCTGCGTTCATCGAGCGTGTCGGCCGTCGCAAGCTGATCCTGCCGATCTACGCTGAACTGGTGAAGACCCCGAAGGGGCTGGAGCTGGCCAAGCAGGCGTTCGAGAAGGCCAAGCCGGGCTACCACCCGATCACCACCGCCTCGGTGCAGGACATGCTGGCCAAGGCTGAAGCCAAGTAAACGGTAGTGCCGGCCGCCGGCCGGCAACCTGATGCTGCTTCACCAGCAACGGCGGGGAAACTCGCCGTTGCTGTATCCGCTTTTCGCTGCCGATAGAATCGGGATGCACCCGTAAAGGACTCCGCCATGAAACGACTGATCCTGCTCACCGCCTGCACCCTGGCCCTGGCCGCCTGCAGCAACCCCGAGGAAGAGCGCAAGGCGCAGGAGGCCGCCGCTGCCGCCGCGCAGGCGCAGAAGGAGGCCAAGGCCGAGGACGTGGCCAAGCAGTACGACATGGCCGTGGCCGCGCAGGACTGGGAGCGTGCGCGCCTGCATGGCGCCTCGCTGCTGGACCAGTACAAGGACACCGCCGCCGCCGAGCGCATCGCCGCCGGCTTCGACGAGGTCAAGGCCAAGGGCGATGCCGCGCGCGATCTGCGCCGCATGCAGGCGCTGTGGCAGTACAACCAGATTCCGGTCGGCAGCAAGGGCAACCAGGTGTCGGCACAGATCTTCAGCAAGGAGCGGGTGGATGTGGATGGCAGCGGCGCCAAGCCGGTGCAGCTGGTGTTCCGCGACCACCCCGAATGGAAGCGTCATGCCTACCTGGTGCTGCAGGCCGGCGATTTCCGTTGCCCGCAGTGCACGGTGAAGGTCACGGTGGACGGCGGCAAGCCGGTCTCCATGGCGGCCTGGCGGCCGAAGACCGACGAGGCGATCGCCATGTTCATCACCGACCAGAAGGCGTTGTGGAAGCTGGCAGCCAAGGGCAAGTCGATCAGCATCGAGTTCCCGGTCAAGGCCGGTGGCACGCGCACGGCCGTGTTCGAGACCGGTGGTGTGGATGCCAGCCGCATGCCGGCGTGGTGGCGTTGACCGTGCAGGCACCGGCGGCTGCGTCGTCGCTGTCGGCGATCCGCCACTGGGTGTTCGACATGGATGGCACGCTGACCGTGGCGGTGCATGATTTCGCGCGGATCAAGCGCGAACTGGCGATTCCGCAGGAGGATGACATCCTCACCCACCTGGCCGGGTTGCCGGCCGCAGAGGCCAGCGCCAAGCACGCCTGGCTGCTGGCGCACGAGCGTGCGCTGGCCGCTGCTTCCCAGCCGGCAACGGGAGCGGTGGCGCTGGTACGCGCGCTGCAGGGCGCCGGCTGCCGGCTGGGCATTCTGACCCGCAACGTGCGCAGCCTGGCGCAGGTCACCCTGCAGGCGATCGGGCTGGGCGACGTCTTTGCCGAAGACGACATCATCGGCCGCGACGAGGCCGAGCCGAAACCCTCACCGGCCGGGCTGCAGTACTTCCTGCGGCGTTGGCAGGTGGAACCTTCGCAGGTGGTGATGGTAGGCGACTACCGCTTCGATCTCGAATGCGGCCGCGCGGCGGGCAGCCGCACGCTGCTGGTCAACGCTCCGGACAACCCGTGGCCGGGCATGGCCTGTTGGCACCTGGCCGATTGCGGGGCGGTGCTGGAGCGCTGGGGAGGCTAGCGCGGTGCTCTGTGCGCGCGCTGGCGGGTAGCCAGGGGCCGCACCTGCAGTCAACTGCCGACTGTCATCACAGTGTATTGTGCGCGGTCGGCGGGACGTTCTTCGAATGACCCACCGGGGCTGAAGCGGAGGCGGTTGCGGAACCACCGCCGCTCACTGCCGCAGCCCGATTGAAGCTGAGGTGGATGCTGAAGGTGCCGGCGGGAAGTTCCGCTGCGCTGGCGGTTGTGTCGGGTAACACGTTGTCCGGTGTGGCCCGCTGCCAAGGATGGGGCATGGGTGTCCTTTGCTCCATTTCTGGATTCCTTTCATGCTCCGAGCTGCGTGGGTGTCGCTGTACCGGCGTCTGTGTCCGATTGCCGCCTTCTTCCTGTTTGGCCTGGTCGCCCTGTCGTTGTCCCGACTGGGGCTGTCGCTGTGGCATGCCGCGCGGGTGAGTGCTGCCGACGGCTGGTCCACGGTGCTGCTGCAGGGGCTGCGGGTGGATGTGTCGACCCTGTGCCTGCTGTACGGCATCCCTGCGGTGCTGGCGCTGCTGTTGCCGCTGGAGGGACGCGTGGGCCGCGCGTGGCGCCATCTGTTGCGGTGGTGGCTGATCCTGGCAAGCGTGCTGCTGGTGTTCATGGAACTGGCCACGCCGAGCTTCATGGCCGAGTACGGCCTGCGCCCCAATCGGCTGTTCCTGGAGTATCTGATCTATCCCGAAGAAGTCGGGATGACGCTGCTGCGCGGCCATCTGCTGGCCGTGGTGATCGAAGTTGCCGCTGTGATCGTGCTGTTCTGGGCATTGCTTCGCGGGTCGCGGCGCTGGGTCGGCAACAGCCCGGCGCTCGCAGTCGAAGCCGGATGGCTATGGCGGCTGCCATTGGCGTTGCTGGTGCTGCTGCTGGCGGCGCTGGGCGTGCGTTCCAGCCTGGGTCATCGGCCCTTGAATCCGGCGCTGGTGGCATTCTCTACCGACCCCACCATCAACGCCTTGCCGCTGAATTCGCTGTACACCGTCGGCTATGCCGCGCGGCAACTGGCGACCCGCAGCGAAACCTCTCGCGTCTACGGTGACCTGCCGCTTGCCGAGGTGATCAGCGAACTGCGCGCCAGCAGCGGCCTGCCGGCATCGGCGTACGTCTCCGACGCGTTGCCGAGCCTGGCGCTGCGTCCGCCGCAGTACCAGGGCAAGCCGCGCAATCTGGTGATCGTGCTGGAAGAAAGCCTGGGCGCGCAGTTCATCGGCAGTCTCGGCGGACGACCGTTGTCGCCCAACTACGACCGCCTGAGCACGCAGGGCTGGGCGTTCGAGCGGCTGTATGCCACCGGCACGCGTTCGGTGCGCGGCATCGAGGCGGTCCTGACCGGGTTCCCGCCGACCCCGGCCGAATCGGTGGTGAAGCTGCCTGCCAGCCGCCAGCGCTTTTTCACCCTGGCCGATGTGCTGGGGCGGCATGGCTACGACACCGGCTTCTACTACGGCGGTGAAAGCCACTTCGACAACATGCGCGAGTTCTTCCTCGCCAATGGCTTCACCCGCATCGTGGACCGCAAGGATTACCGCAAGCCGGCTTTCGTCGGCTCCTGGGGCGCGTCGGACGAGGATCTGTTCGCTCGCGCCGACCAGCAGTTCCGGCAGCTGAAAGCGCAGGGCACGCCGTTCTTCGGCCTGGTGTTCACCTCCAGCAACCACGATCCCTTCGAGTTCCCCGACGGCCGAATCGACCTGTACGAGCAACCGAAGCAGACCCGCGACAACGCCGCCAAGTACGCCGACTACGCGCTGGGCGAGTTCTTCCGCAAGGCGATGGCCTCACCGTACTGGCAGGACACCGTGTTCCTGGTGGTGGCCGACCATGATTCGCGGGTGTTCGGCAAGAACATGGTGCCGATCGGCAACTTCCATATTCCCGGGTTGATCCTTGGCGGCGGCATCGAGGCGCGCCGCGATGCCCGCATCGTCAGCCAGATCGATCTGCCGCCGACGCTGTTGTCATTGCTGGGCATTGCCGATGCCACCCCCACCGTTGGCCAGGACCTGACCGACCTGCAGCGGCTGCAGCCCGGACGCGCGCTGATGCAGTACGACCGCAATCTGGCGTGGATGGAGGGCAACGACGTGGCCATCCTGCAGCCGGACAAGCCAGCGCAGGGCTTCCGCTACGACCCGGCCAGCGACCAGCTGCAGCCGCAGCCGCTGCGGCCGGAACTGGCACGGCGCGCACATGCCTACGCGATGTGGGGCACGCTGGCCTACGAGAAAGAGCTGTACCGCTTGCCGAAGGCCAGGCCCTGAGATGGAGGTAGCGCCGGGCCATGCCCGGCGAGCGCGCAGCGCGGGCTGCATCTGGAATCGAAGGTGTCTGATCGGAAAGCCGCCGGGCGTGGCCCGGCGCTACCAGAGCGGTGCCGGCCGCCGGCCGGCAGGTCGACCAAGCATTCCCCACTGGCGCATCGGGTTGAATGCGCGGGCAGTTCGTTTACGCGTTCAACGCGTAACCGAACTGCTGCTTGAACTGCTCGTTGAACTCATCGAAGGTGAAGCGCTGGTTCTGGGTGCCCGGGTGTTCGACCTTCAGCGCGCCCATCAGGTTGCCCATGCGGCCGATGGTCAGCCAGTCGAAGCCCTTCTGGATGCCGTAGATCAGGCCGGCGCGGAACGCGTCGCCACAGCCGGTCGGATCGACCACGCGGCGCTCGTGCGCCGGCGGGATGTCGTAGCTCTTTTCCGGGGTGTGGATCACTGCGCCCTTCGGGCCGCGGGTGGTGATGTAGGCCTTGACCCGGCTGACGATCTCCTTTTCGTTCCAGCCGGTGCGTTCCTGCAGCAGGTTCGACTCATAGTCGTTGACCACCACGTAATCGGCCTGCTCGATGAACTCGCGCAGTTCCGGGCCGTTGAACAGCGGCATGGCCTGGCCCGGGTCGAAGATGAACGGCACGCCGTCTTCGTGGAATTCCAGCGCGTTCTGGATCATGCCTTCGCGGCCGTCCGGGCCGACCAGGCCCAGGCTGACGCCCGGCACGTCGCGCACGTGGTTTTCGTAGGAACGCATCATCGCGCCCGGGTGGAAGGCGGTGATCTGGTTGTTGTCGTGGTCGGTGGTGATGAACGCCTGCGGGGTGAACAGCTCATCGATCACGCGCACGCGGGTGAGGTCGATGCCCAGGGCATCGAAGTGCTCGCGGTACGGGCCGAAGTCCGAACCCACCGTGCCCATCGGGATCGGATCGCCACCGAGCAGGTGCAGGTTGTAGGCGATGTTGCCGGCGCAGCCGCCGAACTCGCGGCGCATGCGCGGCACCAGGAAGGACACGTTCAGGATGTGCACCTTGTCCGGCAGGATGTGATTCTTGAACTGGTCCGGGAACACCATGATGGTGTCGAAGGCAAGAGAACCACAGATCAGAGCGGACATCGATGTAAGCCTATGCGGTGAATTTTGGGGTGGGCCTGCCCACTTCGGCAGGCAAGCAAACGGCGCCCTTGGGCGCCCGACGGCGCAAAGGTTACCCGCTGGTGCCGCTCAGGGCCAGAACCGGGTGATGCCCGATCAGGCCGAAAGCCTGTGAAGGCGCGGGTTCAGCTAGTTTTCTCCTTGCTCGGCGGCAGGCAGGTTGCTAGGCTTGTCGACCTCGATTTCTGCCCATTTTTTCGCCATCCCGCGTTGGGCGCGACACCCCTCAGGATCAACTCCCAGATGTTCAAGAAACTGCGCGGCATGTTCTCCAATGACCTGTCCATCGACCTGGGCACGGCCAACACCCTCATCTATGTGCGTGGTCAGGGAATCGTGCTGAACGAGCCGTCCGTGGTCGCTGTGCGCCAGGATCGCGCCATTGGTGGTACCCGGTCGGTGGCAGCCGTTGGCGCCGAGGCCAAGCAGATGCTTGGCCGTACCCCGGGCCACATCACCACCATCCGCCCGATGAAGGACGGTGTCATCGCCGACTTCACCTACACCGAAGCGATGCTCAAGCACTTCATCAAGAAGGTGCACAAGTCGCGCTTCCTGCGCCCGAGCCCGCGCGTGCTGGTCTGCGTGCCGGCCGGCTCGACCCAGGTCGAGCGCCGCGCCATCAAGGAATCGGCCGAGGAGGCCGGTGCCCGTGACGTGTTCCTGATCGAAGAGCCGATGGCGGCTGCGATCGGTGCCGGCATGCCGGTCACCGAGGCCCGTGGCTCGATGGTCATCGATATCGGCGGCGGCACCACTGAAGTGGCGGTGATCTCGCTCAACGGCATCGTCTATTCCGCCTCGGTGCGGATCGGCGGCGACCGCTTCGACGAATCGATCACCAACTACGTCCGCCGCAACCACGGCATGCTGATCGGTGAAGCCACCGCCGAGCGCATCAAGGTCGAACTGGGCTGTGCCTACCCGCAGGCGGAAGCGATCGAGATGGAAATCTCCGGCCGCAACCTCGCCGAGGGCGTGCCGAAGATGATCAAGATCAGCTCCAACGAAGTGCTTGAAGCGCTGCACGAGCCGCTGTCCGGCATTGTCAGCGCGGTCAAGCTGGCACTGGAACAGACCCCGCCGGAACTGTGCGCCGACGTCGCCGAGCGCGGCATCGTGCTGACCGGTGGTGGCGCCCTGCTGCGCGACATGGACCGCCTGATTTCCGAGGAAACCGGTCTGCACGTGCAGGTGGCTGACGACCCGCTGACCTGCGTGGCCCGCGGTGGCGGTCGTGCGCTGGAACTGGTCGACATGCACGGCAACGAGTTCTTTGCGCCGGAATAAGCTGTCCCGGCTGCCTGCGCCCGCAGCGCCCCTCCGGGGTGCGGCCCGCCACATCGGCGGGTCGGCACCGGCGGGGCGCCCGCGTGTTTCCCTTCCGCCTTCTGCCAGTTGAATCGCTGCCGTGCCGCCCTACGCCGGACCTCCCGTCGCTTCCCGATCCGGTGATGCCGCCAGCCCGCTGCGGCTGCTGGCCTATCTCGCACTGGCAATCACCTTGATCGTCCTCGACGACCAGGCTGGCTGGCTGGCGCGTCTGCGCGAGCAGGCCAACAGCCTGGTGCAGCCGGTGTGGGCCCTGGCCGGCCTGCCCGGCAAGCTCGGCGGCCAGGTGCGCGACACCGCCGCCAGCCACGGCCAGCTGGTGACCGAGAACCGCGAGCTGCGCAACCAGCTGCTGCTGGCCAACGCCCGCCTGACCCGCCTGCAGACCGCCGCACTGGACAACGCCCAGTTGCGCGAACTGCTGAACGTGGCCGAGCGCAGTGGCCTGGACGTGCAGCTGGCGCCGATCCTGGACATCGACCTGGACCCGGTCAAACAGCGCCTGGTACTGGACGCTGGCAGCCGCGAAGGCGTGCACGTTGGCCAGGCGGTGATCGATTCCGGCGGCCTGATGGGCCAGGTGATCAGCGTGACCGCGGGCAGCTCTACCGTGCTGTTGCTGACCGACCCCGACCACGCGGTGCCGGTGACCGTGGCCCGCAATGGCGTGCGCCTGATCGTCTACGGCCGCGGCGACAAGCTGGAACTGCGCGACATCCCGCTCAGCGCTGGCGTGGAAGTGGGCGATGAGATCGTCACGTCCGGTCTCGGCGGCCGCTTCCCGGCCGGATTCCCGGTCGGCACCATCACCGGGCTGCGCCCGGACGATACCCATGCCTTCCTGGTGGGCGAACTGAAACCGGCCGCGCAGCTTGATCGCGGCCGCGACGTGCTGCTGCTGCGCCCTGGCGCTGCGATCCGCATTCCGCCGAACCTGCGCCTGCAGATGGAACAGGCCGCTCCCGGTGGCCCGGCCGATGCCACAGCGCTGCCGACCGGACCCGCGCCTGCAGCAACGCAGGCTACCCCGGTAGTGCCGGCCGCTGGCCGGCAGCCGTCCTCGTCTGCGACGAGCCCGTCGGGCCTCGCGCCTTCGACGACGCAGCCCTCCCCGGTAGTGCCGGCCGCTGGCCGGCAACCGCAGCAAACGCAACCGCAGCCCACCCAACCGCAGCCGGAGGCGCAGCGATGAGCCGCCTTCGCGACAACCGCTGGGTGCTGCCGGCCAGCCTGGTGGTGGCCCTGCTGCTGGGCCTGCTGCCGTTGCCCGCGCTGCTGCAGCCGCTGCGTCCGTATTGGCTCGCACTGGTGCTGGCCTACTGGGTCATCGAAGCACCCGAGCGCGTCGGCCTCGGCATCGCCTTCGCCAGCGGCGTCGTCGCCGACCTGCTGTATGGCGGGGTGCTGGGCGAGCAGGCGCTGCGCTTGGTGATGCTGGCCTTCATCCTGCAGCGCTTCCGCGCGCGCATCCGCTTCTTCCCGATGTCGCAGCAGATGCTGGCCATCGGCGGCCTGCTGTTCAACGATCGCATCGTCAGCGCGCTGGTCCATATCCTGGTGGGCGAGCCGACCCTGCCGTGGTCGTACTGGTGGGCACCGTTGCTGGGCATGGGCCTGTGGCCGCTGGTGTTCGTACTGCTGGACGCGGTGCGCTTCGGCAAGCGCGGGCGCTGAGCCATGCTGCCGCGCCGCCAGGTCAAGAATCCGCACGCCGAAGCCGAACAGTTCCGGCGCCGTGCGGCGTTGGGCTTCTTCGGCGTGCTGGTCTGCCTGCTGGGCCTGGGCGGCTGGTACTTCAAGCTGCAGGTGCTGGACCACGACATCTACGCCACCCGATCCGAAGCCAACCGCATCAAGCCGCGGCCGGTGGTGCCCGGGCGCGGCATGATCTATGACCGCAATGGTCGGTTGCTGGCCGAGAACGTGCCGGCATTCCGCCTGGATGTGACCCCGGACAAGGTCAAGGACATGGACGCCACCTTGGAAGGGCTGGCGAAGATCATCCAGATCAGTCCGGAAGAGCTGGAAGCGTTCAACAAGTCGCGCAAGGCGCGCCGCAAGTTCCTGCCGGTCACGCTGAAGCTGCGCATGAGCGATGAGGAAATGGCGCGCTTCGCGGTGGACCGCTGGCGCTTTCCCGGCGTCGAGCTGGAACCGTACCTGACCCGTCGCTATCCCTATGGCGACCTCTTCGCGCACATCATCGGCTACGTTGGCCGGGTCGATGACAAGGATCTGGAGATCCTCGGCGAGGGCAATGCCGCATTGACCCACATCGGCAAGTCCGGCCTGGAGCGTTATTACGAGCAGGAACTGCGCGGCAAGGTCGGCTACGAGCAGGTCGAGACCAACGTGCAGGGCCGCGCGATCCGCACCATCGGTCGTGTCGCTGCGCAATCCGGCGCCGACCTGCGGCTGTCGATCGACGCCGACCTGCAGCGGGCGATGGTGGCTGCCTTCGGTGATCAGGAAGGCTCGGCCGTGGCGATGGACCCGCGTACCGGTGAAGTGCTGGCGATGGTCAGCCTGCCGTCCTACGACCCGAACCTGTTCGTCAACGGCATCTCGCATGCCGATTTCAAGGCGCTGAACGACAACCCGTCGCGCCCGCAGTTCAATCGCCTGGTACTCGGCGGCGTTGCCCCCGGTTCGACCCTGAAGCCGCTGATCGGCTTGGCCGGCCTCGATTCGGGCGTTCGCCGTCCGGAGGACAAGGTGCTGTCGACCGGCATGTTCTACCTGCCGGGCACCTCGCGTGGCTGGGGTGATTCACATCGTGGCGGTCACGGCTGGACCGATCTGCGCAAGTCCATCGCGCAGTCGGTCAATACCTACTACTACCGGCTGGCATTGGACCTGGGCATCGAGCGGTTCGATCATTACATGGAGTACTACGGCTTCGGCCAGCCGACCGGCATCGATCTGACCGGCGAGATCTCCGGCATCCTGCCGTCGCCGGCCTACAAGCGGAAGAGCCGCAAGGAAGCCTGGTATCCCGGCGACACGGTGAACATCAGCATCGGCCAGGGCGACTGGAAGGTCACCCCGCTGCAGCTGGCCCGTGGTGTCAGCGGCCTGGCCAATGGCCAGCTGCGCACGCCGCATCTGGTGATGCAGCAGCGTGCTGGTTTCGACAGCGACTGGGTGGCGGCGGAGCCCGGCCCGAGCAAGCCGGTCAGCCCCAACCCGAACAATCTTCAGGCCGTGCGCGAAGGCATGATGGCCACCATGCTTCCCGGCGGCAGCGCCGCACGCATGGCGGCCGGCGCGCCCTACACGATGGCGGGCAAGACAGGCACGGCACAGGTCGTCAGCCGCAAGGGCACGGCCGCGGTCAATCCCAGAAGCCTGCCGATGCACCTGCGCCACCGTGCGCTGTTCGTCGGCTTCGCGCCGGCCGAGCAGCCGGTGATCGCGCTGGCCATCGCCGTGGAAGGCGGCGGTTACGGCGGCGCGGCGGCCGCACCGATCGCGCGCAAGATCTTCGATGCCTGGCTGCTGGGCAAGATGCCTGAAGGCATGCAGCCGCTGGACAGCGAACGCGGCACCACCGCCATCGGCATCACCGCCTTCGACAATGAGGATGTGAACGCGCGTCCGGCCGGCGACGCCGCCGCCGCCGAGCTGGGCGAGCACCCGGTGCTGATCGGCATGCCCGCACCGCAACCGGCGCCGGCGCCGGCACCGGTTCCGGGTTCGCCATCTGCTGCGGCGGTGCCCGTCGGTCCTCGCCCGACCGTCGCGGCGGAGGCCAGCCGATGAGCGCCTTCCTGCGCTGGGCCGGGGAAATGCTGCAGCGGTTCTTCAGCAGCCTCGACTGGCTGCTGTGCCTGGCCCTGGGCGCGCTGATGGTGATCGGCCTGGCGACGTTGAAGAGTGCTGGCGGCGATGGCCTGGTGATGGCGCAGGGCGTGCGTTTTGCCGTGGGCCTGGCGGCGATGTGGGGCATTTCGCGGGCGCCGATCCTGCGCATCCGCTCGGCCACGCCACTGATCTACGCCATCTCGATGATCCCGTTGCTGGCGGTGTTCGCGCTGGGAACGGGAAAATACGGCCGGCAGTGGCTGGACCTCAAGTTCTTCTACCTGCAGCCGGCCGAACTGCTCAAGGTCAGCCTGCCGATGATGGTGGCCTGGTACCTGCACAAGATGCCGCTGCCGCCGCGCTTCAACACGGTGCTGGTGGCGATGGTGATCATCGGTGTGCCGACCGGGCTGGTGATGCTGCAGCCGGACTTCGGCACCGGCGTGCTGATCGCCGCCAGTGGTGTGTTCGTGCTGCTGCTGGCGGGCCTGCCGTGGTGGTGGGTGGGGCTGGGCGTGGGCGGTGTGGCAGCGGTGGCGCCGGTCGCCTGGTTCTGGTTGCTGCGGCCGTACCAGAAGGACCGCATCATGATGTTCCTCGACCCGGAAATGGATGCGCTGGGCGCGGGCTGGAACATCATCCAGTCGAAGATCGCCATTGGTTCCGGCGGTTTCGACGGCAAGGGCTGGGGCGAAGGCTCGCAGTCGCACCTGAATTTCATTCCCGAGCAGACCACCGACTTCGCGTTCTCGGTGCTGAGCGAGGAGTTCGGCTGGATCGGCGTGGCGCTGGTGCTGACGCTGTACCTGGTGGTGATCGGGCGCTGCCTGTGGATCGCCAGCCAGTCGCGCGATTCGTACTCGCGCCTGCTGGCGGGTGCCACGGGTCTGGCGTTCTTCGTCTATGTGCTGGTGAACGGCGGGATGATTTCCGGCCTGCTGCCGGTGGTAGGTGTGCCGATGCCGTTGATCAGTTACGGCGGTACGTCGGCGGTGTCGCTGCTGGCGGGGTTCGGGTTGGTGATGGCGGTGCGTCGTCACAATCCGGTGCATGGCGGTTACGGGTAGTTTCCAGCCATCGGCGCAGCCCCTCGTGGGTGGTTGCTGAAAGCAACAGCCGTGGTTGGCCGGGCGGGGTGGATTCGCGGGGGACGCCGTGAACCCATCCCTGGGGACTTGGCCGCGGCATCCATGCCGCGGACACCCCCGCGAAGCCACCCCGCCCGGCCTCTGACAGTTTCCTGCGGTGGCCACCCACGCAAAGAGAAATAAAGCAGAGCAGAAGCGGGTCGCTTCGCTCTTTGTAGTGCCGAGCCATGCTCGGCTCAGGGCCGGCATGCGCTGTACGAGAGGCAGGCGAGGGCACAGCGACGTGCGCATTACGCGGCCTGCAACTGCACATCCACGTATTCCGACAGGCCTCGGCAGGCCAGCAGCAGTCCTTCGCGGGCGTCGTCGGGCAGATGCTGCGTGTCGTCCCCGTCCACGCGTACGCGTTCGCTGGCGTGCAGCAGTTCCAGCAGGAAGGTCAGCCCGGCATTGGCGCGGTCGATGCGCGCCATCGCCATGCACTGCGCCTGCGTTCGCCCTTTGCTCGGCCACGGCTGGCCATCTGCCGCTTCCACCTGGCGGATGCGCTGCGGCAGTCCAGCAGGGTAGGGCCGCCCGGCGCGTTGGCGGCCTGCGTTGCAGTGAGCGTGGTTTCCAGCGCGCGGGCGATGTCATGCGGCAGCTGGTGAGCAGCCTCGCCCAGCGTGGCGAACAGGTACGGGTAGGTGGAAGCGGACATGGCGGGGTCCTCGTGCGGTCGGCAAGGGCCACCCCGCGTGGAGGCGAGGGTGGCAGGCGATGCGTGGCTCCAATACCGGTGATAGACGCTGGAACGCCGGCGGGCACGAGGCCCTCCACGCACCGCCCGCCAAAGACGCACGGACGGATTGCCAGCCGACGCCGCTCAACAAGGAAAAAGCGACGCCGGCTGGCAAGCGTAAACAACGCATCTATCAAACGGGATTGGAGTCCCGTGCCACCCGTTGTCGGTGGCCGCACATGATGTGCACGGGGCCCTTGCGGCTCCAATCAGAATTGTTTGAAACCCGGAAAGTCCAGTCGCCAAAAGCAGTTGTCGCCGAAGGAGTCGATAGCGTCAAACAGCGCTGACAGCTTCGCGAAAGCGCCGGTTGCTACCGTGCCGCGGGTGAAATGGAAACGAATGCTTGGTGGCTGCCGTGAGGCGCTGCGCACGATCGATCTGCCGTTGCTGATCGCGTTGTTGATCCTGATGGGCGCAGGCCTGGCGGTGCTGCACAGCGTGAACGGGCCGGTGCACGGGCAGGCGATGCGCTTTGCCGGTGGCCTGGCAGCGATGTGGCTGCTGTCGCGGGTCTCGCTGCTGCGCCTGCGCGCGTGGACGCCGGCGATCTATGCACTGTCGATGCTGCCGTTGATGGCGGTGTACGTGATCGGCACCGGCAAATACGGGCAGCGCTGGCTCAACCTCGGCGTGTTCTACCTGCAGCCTTCGGAACTGCTCAAGCTCAGCCTGCCGTTGATGATGGCCTGGTATCTGCACCGCCAGCCGCTGCCGCCATCGCCGCGCACGGTGCTGACGGCCGCAGTACTGATCGGGGTGCCAGCGCTGCTGATCCTGATGCAGCCCAACCTGGGTACCGCCACCCTGGTGACGGCCAGTGGCGTGTTTGCGTTGCTGCTGGCTGGACTGCAGTGGCGCTGGGTGGTGGCCGGCTTGAGTGCGGTATCGGTGGCTGCGCCACTGGCGTGGTTCGGGCTGCTGCGGCAATACCAGAAGAATCGCGTGCTGACCTTCCTGGATCCGGCTGCCGATCCGTTGGGCACCGGCTGGAACATCCTGCAGTCGCGCATCGCCATCGGCTCGGGTGGCCTGCAGGGCAGGGGCTGGGGGCACGGCACGCAGGCGACGTTGGATTTCCTGCCCGAGTACACCACCGATTTCGCGTTCTCGGTGCTTGCCGAGGAATTCGGCTGGATTGGCGTGGTGGTGGTGTTCGCGCTGTATCTGTTCGTGGTCGGGCGTTGCCTGTCGATCGCGGTGCAGGCACGCGACACGCACGCGCGGTTGTTGGCTGGGAGCCTCGGCCTGGCGTTCTTCGTGTACGTGCTGGTCAACGGCGGGATGATTTCCGGATTGCTGCCGGTGGTGGGCATTCCGATGCCGTTGATCAGTTATGGCGGCACCTCGGCGGTGTCGTTGCTGGCGGGGATCGGGCTGGTGATGGCGGTGCGGGGGCATCGGCCGGTGCACGCGTAGGTTTCCAGCCAACGGCACAGCCCCTCGTGGGTGGGGCGGGTGGGTCGTGGAAAGCTGGATTGCTGAGGGCTGGCCGGGCGGGTGGATAGTGCGGGGACGCCGTGAACCCATCCCTGGGGGCTTGGCCGCGGCATCCATGCCGCGGACACCCCGCACTACCCACCCGCCCGGCCGCTGACAGGTTCCTGCAGCGTCCACCCACGCAAGAAGAAAAAAAGATCAAAAGCAAAAGCAGCATGGCCGGTTGCCCACGCTTCCTGTAGAGCCGAGCCCACGCTCGGCTCAGAGCGAAGCGACCCGCTGTTGCTCTTCGCTCTTCTTTTTTCTCTTTGCGTGGGTGGAAGCTGCAGGAACCTGTCCGTGGCCGGGTAGATGGGTTGCGCAGGGGTGTCTGCGGCATGGATGCCGCGGACAAGCCCCCAAGGTGAAGTGACCCCCAGGAGTTGGACACCTGATCCAACCCCGAGGGTTACATGAATAGATATGAGGTTTGTTTCAAATTGCAGGTCGCCAAAGAG